>DASXOF010000090.1:0-2690 GCA_036494495.1 Solirubrobacterales bacterium
CGCGCCACTCGCCGGTCTGGGCCGAGCGGGGCGCGGCGCGGAGGACGAGAACGCCGGCGCCGCGGTCGAGGTCGGCGCCGAGCTCGGTGCCGCGGGCGACGATGTCGCCGCGGTCGGTCACGTCGCGGGCGAGCACCGCCCGGACGAAGGCGCTGGCCACCTCCTCGCTCTCCCACTCGGGCGAGCGCGAGCGCTCGAGCTCGAGCGCCAGCAGCGTCGTCACCATCCGCGTCAGGGCCGGATCGGGGTTGGCGCGGGCGCGGTAGCGCAGCTCGCCGACCGCGGCGTCGGCGACCCGCAGCTCGACCGCGGTCACCCCCTCGCCGCCGGCGAGCAGCTTGCGCTCCTGGTCGGGCGAGGCGCCGGCGACCGCGAGCACCGCGCTCGAGCGATCGATCAGGGCGATGCTGGCGTCGAGCAGCCGCGCCGCGGCGCGCGCCACCGCGGGCAGCCCGGCGCCCGACTCGACCGCTTCGGAAAGCGCGTCGAGCAGCCCCGGATCGCTGGGATTCGCAGCCTTCTCGGTCACCTTGACGGTCTCCGTCACGGGCGGCTAGAAGCCTTCGAGGAATTCGAGGATTTCAGGGTAGTAGCGGACGATCAGGAGGCCGATGACGACGCCGATCACGATCAGCGCCGCCAACACGAAGCAGGCCATGAAGCTGGCCGCGGCCTTCTCCCAGACCCGCCCATAGGAGCTCAGCGCCGGGCTCAGGATCAGCGTCACGAAGACGACGAAGCAGATCGCCGCGGCGATCGCGTAAAGCACGTACTGGTGCCCGATGCCCGTGATCGCAAGAGGGATCATCCCGGCGCAGTTTTGCGCATCTGGGTGACGACGAGGGCGACGAGCGCGCAGAACGAGAAGGCGGCTGCGCCGAGCGCCCAGCCGGCGCTGACGTCGCTCAGGTAGTGGACGTTGAGGTAGACGCGCGAGAGTCCGACCAGGACGGTCAGCACTAAGCCGACGACGACGACCAGCGTCGCCCGCGCCATCCCCGGCCGCAGCCGCAGCACGGTGGTCACGGCGAGGAAGACGTAGAGCACCGAGTGGGTGGCGTGGCCGCTGGGGAAGGCGGAGCCGTGGGCCGCGACCTCGTGCGGCCCGGGCGGGTGCGGCCGGTCGACCGCGTCCTTCAGCTCGAGGAAGCCGAGCGAGCCGATCGCCATCCCCACCACCAGCACCCAGAGCTCGGGCCAGCGCCGGTACCAGGCGAGGAGCGCCGCGCAGACCGCGGTCAACCCCCAGGTGAAGGCGCCGCTGCCGAGGAAGGTGATCACCTTCGAGATCGCCAGCAGGGCGCCGCTGTGCAGGTGTTCGACGACTTCGAAGGCGGTTTCGTCGCCCGGCGTCGGCCCCGGGTCGCCGCTGACGATGACGGTGTAGGCGACGAGCACGAAGACCGCCACCGAGAGGGCCGCCAGCAGCGAGGTGAATTCGAGCCCGAAGTCGTGGCCGGGCGTGGCGCGGGCGCCGATGAAGCGCAGCTGCCGCTGGTAGCGGCGGCCGAAGGCGACGATCCAGCGGGTGGCGCCGTGGCCGTCCATCCAGGCGACCGTCTTGCGCCGGTTCTCCTCGACCCGCAGGAACCGGGTCAGCCAGATGGTGCCGACGACGACCACGATCAGCGTCCCCAGCAGCAGCGCCCCTTTGCCGGCGTAGTTCAGCGCGGTGTCGATCGAGCGCGAGAAGAGGTAGCCGACGACCACCGCCGAGCTGACCCAGAGCCCGCAGCCGAGCACGCTGTAGGGGAAGAACTGGCGGAAGCGCATGTCCGAGCTGCCGGCGATGAACGGCGCGAAGGCGCGGACGAAGCCGACGAAGCGGCCGAGGAAGATCGTCTTGCCGCCGTGGCGGGAGAAGAAGTCCTCGACCTGGTGCAGGCGGTCGTGCTCGAGCCCGAAGCGGGGGCCGTGGCGGAGCAGGAACTCGCGCCCCAGCCGGCGGCCGACGAAGAAGCTGGTGGTGTCGCCGCCGACGGCCGCGAACCAGGCGAGGGCGATCGTCAGGTAGAGGTCGGTGTCGCCCTGGCCGGCGACGGCGCCGCCGAGGATCATCACCGTCTCGCCGGGGACCAGCAGCCCGACGAAGGCGCCGGTCTCGGCAAAGGCGAAGACGCCGACCAGCGCGTAGGTCCAGCCGCCGAGCGCTTCGGAGACGTCCTCGAGGATCTTCTCCAGATCGACGTACTGGGTGAAGACGAAGTAGGCGGCGACGGCGGCAATCGCGATCGCCGCCCATTTCGCGTATTTGCGCTGCTCCTCGGTGCCGGGGAGCTTCACCGCTCGCCCTCCGCGGGGATCGTGCCGGGCGGCGCCTGGCCGGCCTCGCAGACGATCGCCTCGGGGTCGGCGAGGGTCTTGGCGGCGGCGCGGGCGCTGGCGGGGTCGGGGAAGAGCCCAACCGCGGTCGGGCCCGAGCCGCTGAGGATCGCCAGGGCGGCGCCGGCGGCGCGGAGGCGGTCGAGGGCGTCGCCGATCTCGGGGCGCAGGTCGCGGGCCGCCGGCTCGAGGTCGTTGACGAGCAGCTCGGGATAGGCGAGCGGCGAGGCGCCGGCGCCGGCCGCGACCCGCAGCGCCGCGGCGAGGTCATCGAGCTCCTCCGGCTCGCGGCCGAGCCCGAGCCGGTCCGCCGCCGCGAAGACCTCGGCGGTCGAGAGCCCACCCCCGCCGGGGAGGAGCACCGCCGC
>DASXOF010000091.1:0-11028 GCA_036494495.1 Solirubrobacterales bacterium
GCCGGGCCGCCTCCCGGTTGCCGCCGACCGCGTAGATGTGGCGGCCGAGAACGGTGCGCTGGAGGACGAAGCCCATGACCAGCGCGAAGACGAGGAAGATCCAGCTCGACCAGAGGATCCCCAGGAACTTGTCCCGCCCGATCGTTTCGAACAGGTGCGAGGTGGCGGTGTAGGTGGTGCCGTTGGCCATCGCCACCGCGATCCCGCCGAAGATGATCCCCGAGGCGAGGGTGACGACGAAGGGGTTGATGCGGCCACGGCTGACGAGGGCGCCGTTGAACACGCCGCAGGCGAGCCCCCCGGCGAGACCGATCAACAGCGCGAACCCGGGATCGAGCGAGCCCGCCAGCTTGGCCGTCAGCACGCCGACGAACGCATAGATGGCCCCGACCGAGAGATCGAAGCCGCCGGCGATGATCACCAGCGTCCCGGCGCAGGCGATGATCCCGACCGAGGTCGACTGGTCGAGCAGGTTGTGCAAATTCTGCTCGGTGAGGAAGGTGTCGGTGCTGGCGGTGAGGTACGCGCAGAGCCCGATCAGGCACAGCACCACGCCGTAGTCGCGGAGGTTTCCGAGCCGCTTCCACGGCAGCTTCGAGAGCGGGCCCGGCAGCCGGGTCGAGCCCCCCGGCTCGGCGGCGGGCAACGGTTCGAGGGTCCTAGCCACGGATGCCCCAGGCGGGCGGAGGCTGCTGCCGCAGCGGCGCACGCCGCGGCGCGTTCGGGGTCGCGGACACCGATTCCGCGACGGACGACTCCGGACAGCTCTCGGCACTCCCCATCTAGACAGCACCCCTTCATCCCGACGGCATTCCCAGAATCACAGGATCTCGATATACGAGATTTTGATTCTTACCTATCGATAATCAGCTTAAGATACGTCGATCGGCCTGTCAAGAGCCGCGCATCGATGGGGCGCTGTCCACCGCTTCGAGGCCGGCAAGGACAGTCGCCTTGACAGCGGTGTAAAGGGAGCCTAGCTGCACCTCGGAGACATTGCGGGGAGCCTCGTCGCCGAGTCGGCGAAGGCCTTGGCGCCGGCGAGCGCCGCGCCGCCCGGACCGGCGGCGGGCTCCGCGTCACGGTCCGACTGCCTCCCGCGTGGCTGCCAGGCCGGTGGACGGCGTCCGTCGACCTTCGCTGCCTTGCCACCTGATCCCGCTGCTCGTCTGATCCGGGACGGCAACGGCAGCGACGTGGGTGGAGTCCGGCAAGGACCTCCGGGGATCCAGATCCCAGACGGCGACCTTGGCGGAGAGTGGCATTGCTGCTCGCCGCTGACGCTTGCCATCGCCGTCCGAAAGCCGACCGTTGCCCGCAGCGATCCTTTGTCGATCCTCGCGCCTCAATCGGCGAAGCGACTCGAGCGCGGCTGGGCGGACCTCGATCCGCCGGTCACCGAGTCAGTCAGCGTTCAGCTCCGCCTCGACCTCCGACCAGGCGGTACCGGGCTCCTCCCGCGACTCCTGGACAACCCGACGATCCTCGCGTCACCCTCCGGCGCGTACCTACCTGGAGAGGAAGCGGGCCGAGGGCAGGTCCAACAAGGAGGCGTTCCGCTACCTCAGATGCCACCTGGTCCGGGTGGTCTGGCGGGCGCTCCAGGAGCCACCCGCCCATGGTGCGCCAGCCTGAACCTCAGTCGAGCCCGTCGACGAGTGCCGACTGGACCCGGGCGACCGCATCCTGGATTGAGCCTGCCGACGCGGTCGTGGGTGCCCGGACCTCGACCCGCTCCCCGGTCGCGAGGCGCCCGGACCGCGACACGGTGGCGTAGGCGCCGGCGCATCCCTGGCTCCCGAAAGCTCCGAGGTCGACCCGATGCTCGGCGACGATGGTGCGCAGGATCCGCGGGTCGGCGGGAATCTCTTCGTGCGCCCTGGTCGGCACCACGCAGCGCGGCGTCGGTATCTCGACGGAGATCTCGAGGCCGGAGGGCGCCCGCAGGGCCCCGCCGACAAGGGCGTCCTCGGCGAAGTCCCCCCGTTCCTCGCCGTCGTCGAGCAGGAGATTGGCACGGAACCGGCGCACGTCCCACTCCGAGGATGGCGCCGCCCGGCGCAGTCGGCCGAGGGTGCTGGTGGTGATCAGGTGCAGCGGTGCGACGTCGTGATGGGCGCCGGTCGCCCAAAGGCGTCCGCTCGCCGGATCCATGTTTGGTTTCAGCACGACCCGCCTTTCGAGCAGATCCGAGAGCGCAGGCTCGATCTCGGTCCCGAGCACCACCCGGCCGTCGGGCAGGGTGACGCGCAGCGGCAGGCGCTCTTCGCTCGCCTCCAGCAGCTCGGCGCGGCACGCACGGAGGCGCGGGTCTGTGGGACCGCGCTTGTTGGCGATCCGTTCGCCCGTATCGGTATCGACGACGAGCCAGCCCCGATCCCCGGCCAGCCCGGCCGGGCCAACCTCCACGGCTCTCAGGGACTCGCCGAGCATCGCCTTGATCGGGTAGCGCAACAGCGCGAGCACGCCCATGGGCGTGCATTCTGCCTCATCCCGTCAGGGACCCCTTTCGTTGAGGGAGATCCTCATCACACCGTCGTCTCTCAGACGTGTTCTTGACATAGGGCCGATCCTCCGGTGCCGCGCCTAGGGCGCACTTTCTTGATCCTCAATTCAAGAAAAGCGACGGTGGCGCTTACCTGCCTTCCCGCCCGCCATCACCTTCCACTGGCTACGCCGGACCTGCGCGGCGCTTCGTGCAGAGGTCGAAGGGACAAGACAGCCGTTGAGGAGGAGCCGGGAATTGGCTCCAGCACGGGCACAGCGAGAGACGGGAGCGACGGGACTCGAACCCGCGACCTCCGGCGTGACAGGCCGGCGCTCTAACCAGCTGAGCTACGCCCCCGAGCGATTCGGGACGGGCCGAGGCCCGGGGCGCGAACGCTAGCGGATCGGCGGGGCTGAGAGGCTCACGCGACCTTGGCCAGACCGGCGAGCTCTGGGGAGGCCAGCTCCGGGACGGCATCGGGGGCCTCGGCGGCGACGATCTCTTCGAGCAGGTCACGCATCGCGGCCCAGCGCTCGGCGCCGTAGCGCTCGATCCAGCGCGCTTCGATCTCGAGCAGGATGGCGAGCCCGGTGGCCTGGGCTTCGCGGCCCTTCTCGGTCAGGCAGATCAGCTTCGCGCGCCTGTCCTCGGGGTCGGGGATGCGTTCGACGTAGCCGCGCTTGACCAGGTCGTCGATCACCTCGCCCGCCGACTGCTTGGTGATCTTGGCGAGCTCGGCGAGGCGGGTGAGGCGCATGCCGTCCTCGCGGACGAAGCGGAAGACGCAGCCGTGGGTCGGCCGCACATCGCTGTACTCGGTCTGCTCGAGCTCGTCGCGGAACTCGGCGAAGAAGGCGTCCTGGGCGGCATCCCAGAGAGCGTGGAGGGCGACGTAGGGCGGGGGCGCTTGGGGGTCTTTGGTCATTTCGTCAGGAGAACTGATAAGTTGATCTGGTCAGATGTCCTTACAAGGTTGCCTGACGGATTATAACCCAGCAACCGGAGGTTCCAATGGAATTGGCCCCGACGAACAGGAAGTGGTGGACGCTCGGCGCGGTCTGCGTCGCGACGTTCATGCTCCTCCTCGACATCACTGTCGTGAACACGGCGCTGCCGGCGATCCAGAAGGACCTCGGCGGCAGCTTCACCGACCTGCAATGGGTGGTCGACGCGTATGCGCTCTCGCTCGCCGCCCTGGTCCTGACCGCGGGATCGCTCGCCGACCGGCTCGGCCGGCGGCGCGTCTTCGCCTTCGGGCTGGCGGTCTTCTCGGTCGCCTCGCTGCTCTGCGCGCTGGCGCCCGACCCGACCTTCCTCAACCTCGCCCGCGGCCTGCAGGGCGTCGGCGGCGCGGTGATGTTCGCGGTCTCGCTGGCGCTGGTCGCCCAGGAGTTCCCGAGCGGCGCCGAGCGGGGGATGGCGATGGGCATCTACGGCGCCACGATCGGCATCTCGGTGGCGATCGGGCCGCTGCTCGGCGGCGCCCTGACCGACGGCATCGGCTGGCAGTCGGTCTTCCTGATCAACGTCCCGGTAGGGGTGGCGGCGATCGGCGTCACCTACTGGAAGCTGCGCGAGTCGCGCGACCCCAACGCGAGCCGGATCGACTGGGGCGGGCTCCTCACCTTCTCGACCGCGCTGCTGCTGCTGGTGCTGGCGCTGGTGCGGGGCAACGACGAGGGCTGGGGCAGCACCCTGATCATCGGCCTCTTCGCCGGCGCGGTGGCGCTGATGGCCGCCTTCGTCGCAATCGAGAGCCGGGTAGCTGAGCCGATGCTGCCGCTCCGCCTGTTCAGGAACCACGCCTTCACCGGCGTCCAGCTCGCCGCCTTCGCGGTCTCGGCCTCGATGTTCGCGCTCTTCCTCTACCTGACGCTCTACCTGCAGCAGTTCCTCGGCTACTCGGCGATCGACGCCGGCCTCCGCTACCTGCCGATCACGATCGGCGCCTTCCTCATCGCCCCGATCTCGGGGATGGCGCTGGCCAAGGTGCAGGCGCGCTACCTGATGAGCGGCGGCCTGCTGCTGGTCGGCGCCGGCCTGGTGCTGATGGCGGGGCTGAACATGGGCTCGGAATGGACGGCGCTGCTGGTCGGCTTCATCGTCGGCGGCGTCGGCGTCGGCCTGCTCAACCCGGTGGTCGCCGACGTCGCCCTCAGCGTCGTGCCGAAAGAGCAGAGCGGGATGGCGGCGGGGATCAACGACACCTTCCGCCAGGTCGGGGTCGCCGTCGGGATCGCCGCCTGGGGAGCGATCTTCCTCGGCGTCGGCGCCAGCCGCACCGAGTCGCTGGCCGGCGGGGCGGTCGACCACGACCAGGCCCGCAGCCTGGTCGAAGCGACCTCCTCGGGAGCGCTGCCGCAGGCCGTCTCCCAGCTCCCCGCCGGAGTCCGGGGCCAGGTGCAGCGGGCGGCCGAACAGGGCTTCCTCCACGGCCTCAACGAGATCCTCATGATCGGCGGCGCACTCTGCTTCGTCGGCGCGGCGCTGGCGCTGTGGCTGGTCCGCGAGCGGGAGATCGAGCGCGAGACGCTGGTCGGCACCGCGTTCGAGGAGGCGCCCGAGCCGGCGCAGGCCTGATTCGCACCCGCTCCGTTCGCCGCTAGGACGCATATGACGTACTAGCGGCGAACGCGCGGCGGGTAGGCTGCGCGGCCGTGAGACTGCTGACGTACGACGCCGGCGATGGCGCGAGGGCTGGAGTGCTGGAGGACGGCCGGGTCGTCGATGCGTGGGCGCTGCTCGGGGAGCCGCACCGGGCGGGGCTGCGGGAGCTGCTCGAGCACGACCGGGTCGACAACCTGCGCGGGCGCCTCGGCGACACCGGCGCTCCCTCCCACCCGGTCTCGGCGGTGAAGCTGCTGCCGCCGATCCCGGACCCGGAGAAGATCGTCTGCATCGGCCTGAACTACGCCAAGCACGCGGCCGAGGGCCGGCAGGAGCCGCCGGAGTCCCCGACGATCTTCGGCAAGTACCGGAACGCCTTGGCCGCGCCCGGCGCCACCGTGACGCTGCCGGCGGCGAGCCGGAAGGTCGACTACGAGGCCGAGATCGCCTTCGTGATCGGGCGGCCGGCAAAGGAGGTCGACCAGGCCCAGGCGCTCGACCACGTCGCCGGCTACACGCTGCTGAACGACCTCTCGGCCCGCGACCTCCAGTTCGCGACGCCGCAGTGGATGGCCGGCAAGGTCTTCGACGGCTCGGCGCCGTGCGGGCCGTGGCTCGTGACCCCGGACGAGGCGGGGGCGCCGGACGCGCTCGAGGTCGGCCTCACCCTCAACGGCGAGCAGCTGCAGGACGGCTGCACCGACGACCTCATCTTCAGCATCCCGTTCCTCGTCTCCCACCTCTCGAAGCTGATGACGCTGGCGCCCGGGGACATCGTCTCGACCGGGACGCCGGAGGGCGTCGGCGGCGCCCGCGAACCGCGGGTCTGGTTGCAGGACGGCGACGAGGTCGTGGTCTCCTCGCCGACCCTGGGCCGGCTCGAGACCCGGATCGCCCGCTAGGGCCCCGGCGCGCGCGGCCCCGGCGGGATCTCGTCGGCCTTCGCCGGCAGCGAGGCCGAGAGCGGCTTGCGGGCCGGCGTGGCGCGGGCGCCGAGCGCGCCCGGTCCCGGCCGCGCCGCCGACCACTGGATCGGCTCCGGTTCATAGGCCAGCAGCGCCTGCCAGGTTTCGGTCCCGATCACGCCGGTCGACGGCAGTCCGTGCGCTTCCTGGAAGGTGCGGACGGCGGCCTGGGTTTCGGCGCCGAAGAGGCCCGTCACCGGCAGCTCGGCGCCGGCGGAGACGAGGCGCTCCTGCGCCCAGACCACCATGTCGCCCTTCGACTTGATTTTCAGCAGCGGGTGGACGACGTTGACCCGGTAGGCGCTGAGCGGCCGGTCGGCGCTGGCGGCGCCGAGCGAGCTCCACTCGGCCGGGCTCGTCTCCTGCCAGTCCCACCAGCTCGGCGCGTAGTTGCCGAAGCTGGCGGCGTAGCGCCGGAACAGCCGCAGCGCTTCGCTGCTCGGGCCTTCGTAGGTCTGGCCGATCGGGTAGATCGGGTGGCCCCAGATGCGGTTGTACCGGTAGGTGTGCTCGTAGACGCCCTGGACCGAGGTGCCGATCGCCTTCCAGTACATCTGCGGCTGGTTGAAGGTGGCGCCGCCGGGGCCGAGGAAGACCGAGTAGGGGAAGGCCGGGTGGTAGTCGACGTAGGGGAAGCCGGCCAGCGAGAGCGGGAAGTCTGCGCCGATCAGCGCCCGCAGGGTGCGGATGTAGAGGTCGGCGGCGGCGTACTTGCCTTCGTAGTCGGCCTCGGCGTCGATCACCAGGCAGTCGGCGCCGCGGTGGACGGCGACGGCGCCGACCCGGGCTTCGGCGACCGGCGCGTCGCCGTAGACGAACTGCCAGGCGCAGACGTCGAGGCCGGCGCGGTGGAGCGGGCCGATCAGCGACTGGTTGTACTGGTTCCAGACCGTGGCGCCGTCGCCGGACTTGACGTAGACGGTGCCGATCTCGTTTGCCTTGGCGCGGGCGACGATCGCCGGGATCGAGCCGCCCTCGGAATGCGAGACGTACCAGATCCACATCCCCTGGCGGTCGTACGGCGTGTGCGAGCGACCGGGGGTTTCTTCCAGCCCGCCGGCGTCGGCTCCGGCGGCTGCGGGGGCGGCCGCGGCGAGGGACGCCAGCACCGCGACGGCTCCGAGCAGGGCGAGGGCGCGGTGCGCCCGGCCCCGCCGGACCCGGATCGCGAGCAGGGCAGCGGTGCGGCGTGCGTCAGCCGGCGGCAGCGCGCGGCCGGGCGCGTTTGGTCTCACGTTTCCTCTGAACACGGTCGAAGCCAGGGTGTCGCGGGCCGATCCGGTCGCCGCCGCGAATGTGGTTGTCCTTTGTAACGCTGCGGGCGACGTGGTTGTCTTTCGTTGCGCATGGGGTTACAAAGGACAACCACGGTGCCGGGGGGTCGGCGGTGGTGCCTCGGCCCGGTGGCTCGCGGCCAGGGTCTCGGTGCCTCGGCCGGCGCGGGGCGTCCTAAGATGACGAGCCTTCCGTACCCGTCTCGACGACCCGGCACATCTCCTCGCTTCGCAAGATCCTTTTCGCCGCCGCGACGCTCGCCGCGGGCGCTGCGCTGATCGCGCCGGGGGCCGTCGGAGCCGGCGTGCCGCCGGCCGCTGGGGCCAAGCCGCGCCGGCCGCGCCTGGTCCGCGCCCATCTCTCGCAGGCCGGCCGCGAGCTCGTCTTCTCGGTCCGCACCTCCCCCCCGCTCTCGCTCGCGAAGCTCGAACCGCAGCCCGACACGCGCCGCGCCGCCTCCCGCTACCTCTGCCTCGCGCTCGGGGCCCCGGCCGGCGGCACCAACGAGCGGCGCATCTGCCTCGGCGGCGCCAAGCCGAAGCGGCGCGCCGGCCTCGTCGTCGTCGACTCGACCGGCAAGCCGCTGACGAAGGGCTCGGTCGCCGCCGCCGTCAAGCGCCCCGAACCGCAGAAGCTCGTCCTCTCCTTCGTCCCTCGCGACGCCGGGCTCTCGCCCCAGCGCTACGGCTGGCGGGCGCTGCTCAGCGGCGGCTGCGAGGTGCGGAGCCGCTGCGCCCGGCAGCTGCCGGCCGAAGCCGAACCGCCCGACGTCTTCCGCCTGCGCCCGGTCCGCGCCGTCGGCTGCACCGGCGGCAGCGCCGGCCTCGACAGCAACGGCCCCCGCGACCGCCCGGTCGTCGCCCTCAGCTTCGACGACGGCCCGAGCGAATACACCGAACGCCTCCTCGACGTCCTGCGCGCAAAGGACGTGCCGGCGACCTTCTTCGAGATCGGCCAGGAGATGCCGGGCCGCGAAGCGGCGATGCGCCGCATCCTGGCCGAAGGCGACGAGATCGGCGACCACACGATGAACCACGTCGAATATCCGGATTACCAGCAGATCGCCGGCGCCGCGGCGCGCATCCGCGCCTATACCCACTTCCAGCCCTGCCTCTTCCGGCCGCCCGGCGGCGCCGTCAACGAAGGCGTGGTCCAGACCGCCGGCGGGCTCGGGATGCGGACGATCACCTGGGACGTCGACCCGCGCGACTGGTCGCTGCCGGGGACCGGGGAGATCTACTCGAACGTCGTCGCCAACGCCCGCAACGGATCGATCATCCTCATGCACGACGGCGGCGGCCCCCGCGAGGAGACCCTGGCGGCGCTGCCGCAGGTGATCGACGCCCTGCGCGCCCGCGGCTTCGGCTTCGCCACCGTCTCCGAGCTGCTCGGCTACAGGCTGCTCTACCGCCCCTACGGCTGAACCCGCGTGGCGCGGCGCGCCGGTCAAGGCATCCGATCCGGCCGCGCCGTCGTAGGGGACGGGCGATGAAGATCGCCATCGTCGGCACCGGCATCTCCGGCCTCGTCGCCGCCCACCGGCTCCACCGCGAGCACGAGCTGGTCGTCTACGAGGCGGCGCCGCGGCTCGGCGGCCACACCCACACGGTCCGGGTCGAGGACCCGCGCGGCGAGCGCTGGATCGACACCGGCTTCATCGTCTTCAACGACCGCAACTACCCCAACTTCGAAGCGCTGCTGGCCGAGCTCGGCGTCGCCGCCCAGCCCTCGCACATGAGCTTCTCGGTCTCCGACGGCCGCGGCTTCGAGTACTCGGGCACGCCGTGGGGCCTCTTCGCCCGCCCCGCCAACCTGCTCAGCCCCCGCTTCCTCCGCATGCTGCGCGACTGGCGCCGCTTCAACCGCGAGGCGCGGGCGCTGATCGGGATGAACGGGACCGCGCCCTCGCTCGGCCACTGGCTGCAGCGGCAGGGCTTCTCCGAGCAGTTCGTGCGGGGGCTGATCGTGCCCCAGGCCTCAGCGGTCTGGTCGGCCGACCCGGAGCAGATGTGGGAGTTCCCGGCCAGCTTCATGGTCGAGTTCTTCGACAACCACGGCATGTACAGCCTGCGCGACCGGCCGCGGTGGCGGACCGTGCGCGGCGGCTCGCGCAGCTACGTCGAGGCGATCTCCGCGCCCTGGCGCGATCGGGTGCGGCTGGAGGCGCCGGTGCGGCGGATCGAGCGGTTTTCCGACCGGGTAGTGGTGGAGGCGGATGGCTGCGAGAGCGAGGAGTTCGACCAGGTGGTGATCGCCGCTCACTCCGACCAGGCGCTGGAGATGCTGGGACACGGCGCCACCGCGGCCGAGCGCGAGATCCTCGGCGCGATCCCCTACCAGCGCAACGAGGCCGTCCTCCACACCGACGTCTCACTGCTGCCGCGCCGTCGCAGTGCCTGGGCAAGCTGGAACTTCCACCTCGCCGAGCCCGCCAGCGGCCGCACCACCGTCACCTACTGGATGAACAACCTGCAGCGACTGCGCGCCGAGCGCGAGTTCCTGCTCACCCTCAACCGCGGCGAGGCGATCGACCCGGCAAAGGTGCTGCGGCGCTTCAGCTACGAGCACCCTGTCTATACCGCCGAGGGAGTCGCGGCGCAGGCCCAGCACGCTGAGATCAGCGGCGTGCGCCGCACCCACTACTGCGGCGCCTACTGGGGCTGGGGCTTCCATGAGGACGGCGTGCTTAGCGCGATCCGGGCTTGCGAGCGGATCGCGCCGCAGGCGGCGTCAAGGACGGAAGCGACAGATGCGGCGCCTGCGACTGCGCCGCCGAAAGCACTGGTGGCATGAGCGCCTCCGCCGTCTACGAGGGCTGGGTGCGCCACCGCCGCTTCGAGCCGATCGAGCACTCGTTCCGTTACCCGCTCTTCCTCATGTACCTCGACCTCGACGAGCTGCCCGGCGTGCTCGACCCCTTCCCGCTCTTCTCCGCCCGCCGCTCAGCGCCGGCGCACTTCCAGCGCTCCAACTACATGGGCGACCCCGACCGGCCGCTGGCCGAGTGCGCCCGCGATGCCGTCGAGGCCGAGATCGGCAGCCGCCCGGCCGGGCCCGTGCGCCTGCTCGCCAACCTGCGCTACCTCGGCCACGTCTTCAACCCGGTCAGCTTCTACTACTGCTTCGAGCAGGCCGGGGAGCGGGTAGATGCGATCGTGGCCGACGTCAACAACATCCCTTGGGGCGAGCGCCATCCTTATGTCCTGGCGCGTGGATCGCGTCGTGGGGCCGTGCTGACCGACGAGCTCGACAAGACCCTTCACGTCTCCCCGCTGATGGGGATGGACCAGACCTATGCCTTCCGCGCCAGCGAGCCGGGCGAGCGGCTCAGCGTCCACATCGAGTCGCGCCCGGTGCAACGCGCAATCCCCCCATCAGGGGGACAAGACGTTTCACCTGCCACGGGTGGCAAGGCCTTCGACGCCACCCTCTCGCTGCGCCGCCACGAGCTCAGCCGCGCCCGCCTGGCCGGGATGCTGGCCCGCTACCCGGCGCTGTCGCTGCAAACGGTCGCCAAGATCTACGCCCAGTCGCTGCGCCTGAAGCTGAAGGGAGCGCATTACTTCCCCCATCCCGAAGGGAGGAAGCCGAAGGGGTTCCTCTCGCCATGAGGGACCAGCTCGCCCGCGCCGCCGTCTCGCAAGTGCTGCGCCACCTGCGCAATGGCCGCATCGACGTCGTCGAGGCCGGCCG
>DASXOF010000092.1:0-64869 GCA_036494495.1 Solirubrobacterales bacterium
ACAACCCCCCCCCACCCGCCCTACCCCACCCCCACCCGAAGCACGATCTTCCCGCCCCCATGGTGCTCTTCCGCACTCCGATGCGCATCCGCCGCATCCTCCAAGTCCACAACCGTGTCGACACGAACCCGCAACCGCCCAGCCTCGATCAACGCCACCAGCCCACCCAACCCGACCGGATCCGGCTCGACCAAGAACCCCGTCACCCGCCGCCGCCGCTCCTTCGCCGCCACCCGCAGCGCCTCGTCGACCGCGCCCCGCGCCTGCACCAACTTGCCCCCCGGCCGCAGCACGTCGAGCGAGCGCTCGCCGAGGTCGCCGCCCGGGAAGTCGATCACCGCGTCCAGGTCGCCGACCAGCTCCTCGAAGCGCTGCTGGCGGTAATCGATCACCTGGTCGGCACCGAGCTCGGTCAGCCACTCCGCCTGCTCGGCCCGGGCGGTGGCGAAGACAGTGGCGCCGCGGGCCTTGGCGACCTGAACCGCGAGGTGGCCGGCGCCGCCCGCGGCGCCGTGGACGAGGACGTCGTCGCCGTCCTGAACCGAGATCGCGTCGACGACGATCTGCCAGGCGGTGAGGCCGGCCAGCGGCAGCGCCGCCGCTTCCTCGAAGGAGAGCGTGTGCGGCTTGGCGACGAAGTGGCGCGAGGGCGCGGTCACGTACTCGGCGTAGGCGCCGGCTTCGCGCGGGAACCAGGGCATGCCGAGCACCTCGTCGCCGACCCGGAAGCGGGTCACCCCGACCCCAACCGCGGTGACCGTGCCGGCGACGTCCCAGCCGACCGTCATCGGCGGCTCGAGGATGCCGGCCATCCCCCGCCCGGCCCTGGTCTTCAGGTCGACCGGGTTGACGCCGGCGGCGTGGACGCGGACCTGGACCTCGGTCGCGATCGGCTCCGGCCGCGGCACCTCCTCCAGCTCCAGCACCTCGGGACCGCCGAAGGAGTGCTGGACGATCGCCCTCATCGGGCCGATCTTATGACTCCGTTAGCGTCGCCCGCTTGAGCTGGATCAGACGGATAGCGGTGGACGTCACGCCGTTGCGCGAGTCGCGCGACTTCCGCCTGCTGACCCTGGGCTCGCTGGTCACCGGCCTTGGCACCCAGGCGACCCTGGTCGCGCTCCCCTACCAGGTGTTCGTGGTCACCGGCTCGGCCTTCCAGACCGGCCTGATCGGCGCCGCCGAGCTCGTCCCCCTCGCCGCCGGCTCGCTCTACGGCGGCGCCCTCGCCGACCGCTTCGACCGCCGCAAGCTGCTGCTCGTCTGCCAGCTGGCGCTGGTCGCCGCCGCGGCTGCCCTTGCCGTGGTCGCGCTCGGCGACGAGCCGCCGGTCTGGCTGCTCTACGTCCTCGCCGCGGCGATGGCCGGCGCCTCGGCGGTCGAGCGGGTGGTGCGGGCGGCGATCGTGCCCAACGTCGTCTCACCCGACCAGCTGCGTGGCGCCCTCTCCTTCACCTACGGCCTCTACACGCTGACCGCGGTGGTCGGGCCGGGCGTCGGCGGGCTCCTGATCGCCGCTTTCGGGATCTCGATCCCCTACCTGGTCGACGCCGTCAGCTGCCTCGGGATGGCCGCCGCGGCGGCGGCGATGTCGGCGCAGCCGGTCGAGCCCGGGATCGAGCACGAGCCGGTGCTGCGCTCGATCCGCAGCGGCCTCTCCTTCGTCCGCCGCCAGCAGCCGGTGATGGCCGGCTTCGTGATCGATCTGGCGGCGATGACCTTCGGGATGCCGCGGGCGCTCTTCCCGGTCCTCTCGCTGACCCTCTACCACGCCGGCGCCAGCGGCACCGGGCTGCTCTACGCCTCGGTCGCCGCCGGCTCGACCGTCGCCGCGCTGACCACCGGCTGGCTCCTGCACGCCCGCTGGCTCGGCCGCATCGTGCTCGTCGCGGTCGCCGCCTGGGGCGTCTTCATCGCCCTCGCCGGGCTGGTCAACGGGATCTGGATCGCGGCCGCGCTCTTCGCCCTCGCCGGTGCCGCCGACAGCATCAGCGCGGTCTGCCGCTCGACGATGTCGCAGACCCTGACCCCCGATCGCATGCGCGGGCGCATGAGCTCGGTCTTCAGCCTCGTCGTCGCCGGCGGCCCGCGCCTCGGCGACGTCGAGTCGGGGACGGTGGCGGCGCTCACCTCGGCCACCTTCTCGGTCGTCTCCGGCGGCCTCGCCTGCATCGCCTCGGTCGGGCTCGTCGCCGCCTTCTTCCCGCAGCTCGCCGCCTACGACGGAGACGCGATCGGCGCCGGCACCGTCGGCGAGGAGCAGCTCGAGCTCGCCGCCGAGCGGCTCGAGGCCGAAGAGCTGGCCTGACCGTTCGCTTCTTCTACTTCGTATGAGGGAGAAATAGCGAACGCCTCAGCGCACGCCCCGGGCCAGCGCCTCCTCGTAGTTCAGCCGCATCATCGCGATCACGTCGCGGACGTCGTCCTTGCCCTCGATCGCCCGCGCCGCCGGCCCCTCACGGTCGGGGAAGACGGGGTGGTGGGCGATGCGGCCTTCGTCGTGCAGCTCGCGCCAGGTCTCGCGCGGGAAGAAGAAGTGGGCGGCGCGGTCGCCATGAAGGTGGCCGACCTCGCGGCGGCCGAGCTTGAAGGCGAACTCGCCGCGCTTGCCCGGCCCGGCGGCGATGCCGTCCCACGAGGTCACCTCCGCGGTGATCCGCTCGCTCGGGGTCTGGGCTCGCTTGGTCTCGGTAGTTGCGTTCATCTCCTGCTCCTTGAGGTCGAATCCGGGGGTCCGCGCAAACTACAAGCTCAAGTGAACTTGAAGTCAAGGCCGATCTCTGATTTGCTCCCAGCCGGTGTCCGAGCTCCTGACCATCGGCGAGACGGCGAAGCGCAGCGGCGTCGCCGCTTCGGCCCTGCGCTTCTACGAGGAGAAGGGGCTGATCAGCTCCGAGCGGGCCGGCTCCGGCCACCGCCGGTATCCGCGTCCGGTGCTGCGCCGGATCGCCTTCATCGTCTTCGCCCAGCGGATCGGCCTGACGCTGGAGGAGATCGGCGCGGAGCTGGCGAAGCTGCCGCCCCACCAGGCGCCCAAACGCCGCGACTGGTCCCGGCTCTCCGCCACCTGGGCCGCCCGCATCGACGACCGCATCGCCGAGCTCGAGCGCCTCAAGGCCGGCCTCACCGAGTGCATCGGCTGCGGCTGCCTCTCGCTCGACCGCTGCAAGCTGGCGAATCCGGGCGACCGCGCAGGCCGCGGCGGCCCCGGCCCCCGCTACTGGATCGGCGACAAGCGCCCCGCTGCTAGCGTCGGCCCATGAAGCGCGTCAACATCGCCGCGCCCGAGTTCAAGTTCGACCCCGAGGACGCCGCCGGCTTCCGCGCCGGCCTCGCCCGCCTCGGCAAGCTGCTCGGCGGCGAGGACTCGGGGATCAGCGTCTACGAGCTGCCGCCCGGCCAGGCGGTCTGCCCCTACCACTACGAGATCGGCGAGGAGGAGTGGCTGCTCGTCCTCGCCGGCCACCCGACCCTGCGCCACCCGCAGGGCTCCGAAGCGCTCGACCCCTGGGACGTCGTCCGTTTCCCCAAGGGCGCCGCGGGCGCCCACCAGATCCGCAACGAGACCGATGAGACCGCCCGGGTCCTGATGTTCTCGACCGTCGTCGTCCCGACCGCGACCGTCTACCCCGACAGCGACAAGGTCGGGATCTGGACCGGCGACCCGGAGACCGACCTCCTGGTCCGCCGCGAGAGCGGCGTCGAGTACTACGACGGCGAGCGCTGAGCGCGCCGCGGCCTCATCTCCCGCGGCGAAGCCACCGTTCCACTTCGTCCCCGACGCGCGGGCGCCGCAGTCGCCAGACGGTCAACGCCAGTACCCCGACCGCGACGCCGCCAGCCACGCCGACCGTGCTCCACCGCGGCAACGCGATCGCGAGCTCGCGCCGCCGCCGGATGCGTATCCACATACATCTCCCTCCCCCTGTCGATCTTGCGGCGCCCCGCGCCGCTCCGGGGCCACCGTAGAAGAGGCGCAGGCCGCTGGCCACCGACACTTACCGGAGGCCCCCGAGCCGAGCGGACACGGAATTTGCACCGCTACGCTCCGCTCGTGACCCCGACCGACCCCCGGACCAGGGTCCCCGACCAGGAGCTCCTCGATGCCGCCCGCCGCGGCGACGAAGCGGCCTTCGAGCGCCTGCTGACTCCTTACCGGGGCGAGCTGCACGCCCACTGCTACCGGATGCTGGGCTCGCTCCACGACACCGAGGACGCGATGCAGGAGGCGCTGCTGCGGGTCTGGCGCAACCTCGACTCGCTTGCCGACCGCACCGCCCTGCGCGCCTGGCTCTACCGGATCGCGACCAACGCCTGCCTCGACCTGATCGCCCGCCGCAAGCGGCGGCTGCTGCCGTACGAGTACGCGCCGGCCGCCGACCCCACGCAGCCGCCGGGCGAGCCGGTCGCCGAGGCGGCGTGGATCGAGCCCTACCCGGACGAGGCGCTCGGGGTCGAGGACGGCCGCGCCGCGCCCGACGCCGACTACGAGCAGCGCGAGGCGCTGGAGCTCGCCTTCGTCGCGGCTATGCAGCATCTGCCGGCGCGCCAGCGGGCGGTGCTGATCCTGCGCGAGGTGCTCGGCTTCTCCGCCCGGGAGGTCGGCGAGACGCTCGAGGCCTCGGTGCCCTCGGTCAACAGCGCCCTGCAGCGGGCGCGGAAGACGGTCGCCGACAAGATCCCCGAGCGCAGCCAGCAGCTGACCCTGCGGGCGCTCGGCGACCGCCGCCTGCGCGAGATCGTCGACGACTACATGGAGGCGATGCGCGGCGGCGACGTCAGCCGCGTCGTCTCGATGCTGACCGAGGACATGGCCTGGTCGATGCCGCCGCTGGCCAGCTGGTACGGCGGCCCGCAGGGTGGCCTGGCCGAGATCGAGGTCTTCCTCCGCAACGGCCCGCTCTCCGGCGAGTGGCAGTGGCGCCACCGGCCCAGCACCGCCAACGGCCAGCTCGCCGTCGGCACCTACACCTGGTTCGAGCCCGAGCGCGCCTTCATCCCCTTCTCCCTCGACGTGATCACGCTCGAGGGCGAGCGGATCAAGGAGGTCACCGCCTTCGTCGTCCGCCTCGCCGACACCGCGGACGGGTATGCTCGCTGGCCGGAGTACCCTACGTCGCCGGAGTTCGTCCACTCCGTCTTCGAGCGTCGCGGCCTGCCCACGCGCGTCTCCGACTGACCGGCCAAACCCGAGCCCGCCGCCGCGCCGATGAGTTCCGGCGAGCGCGGCAGTCACACGTATATGGACACGACCGAGACCCTTCCCAAAACCGCAGATATCGCGACCGACGCCGAGGCGCGCGCCGGCCGGCGCAGCTGGATCGCGCTCTACGTCCTCTGCGCGGCGATGCTGATGATCGTCCTCGACGGGACCATCGTCAACGTCGCCCTGCCCTCGATCCAGGACGACCTCGGCTTCAGCCAGTCGAGCCTGGCCTGGGTCGTGAACGCCTACCTGATCCCCTTCGGCGGCCTGCTGCTGCTCGCCGGCCGCCTCGGCGACCTGCTCGGCCAGCGCCGGATCTTCCTCCTCGGGCTGGCGATCTTCACCGCCGCCTCCGCGCTCTGCGCCCTCTCGCCGGACCAGGGAGTGCTGATCGGCGCCCGCTTCATCCAGGGCGTCGGCGGCGCCCTCTCCTCGGCGGTGATCCTGGGGATGATCGTGACGATGTTCCCGCGGCCGGCCGACCAGGCGAAAGCGATCGGCGTCTACGGGTTCGTCGCCTCCGCCGGCGGCTCGATCGGGCTGCTGCTGGGCGGCGTCCTCACCGAGGCGATCTCCTGGCATTTCATCTTCGTCGTCAACCTGCCGATCGGCATCCTCGTCGGCTGGCTGGCGCTGCGGCTGGTCGACGACCCCAAGGGCCTCGGCCTGAAGGAGGGCGCCGACTTCCCCGGCGCGGCGCTGGTGACGGTGGCGCTGATGCTCGGCGTCTTCACGATCCTCCAGATCACCGAATGGGGCTGGGGGGACGTCCGCACCATCGCCGGCCTGCTGATCTCCGCTGCCCTCTTCGCGGTCTTCATCCACCGCCAGGCGACGATCGCCAACCCGCTGATGCCGCTGCGCCTCTTCCACTCGCGCAACGTCTCCGGCGCCAACGCCCTGCAGGCGCTGCTGGTCGCCGGCATGTTCGGGATGTTCTTCCTCGGCGCGCTGTACCTGCAGAAGGTGCTCGACTACAGCGCGCTCGAGGTCGGGCTCGCGTTCCTGCCGACGACGATCGTGATGGGCTCCCTCTCGCTCGGCTTCGCCGAAAAGCTGATCATGCGCTTCGGGCCACGCACGACGATGATCCCCGGCGTCTCGCTGGTCGCGATCGCGCTGCTCCTGTTCGCCACCCGGACCCCGGTCGACGGCGACTACCTGACCGACCTGCTGCCGCCCTTCCTCCTGATCGGGATCGGGATCGGCACCGCCTTCCCGGCGATCATGACCGTGGCGATGTCGGGCGCGACCCCGAGCGACGCCGGCCTCGCCTCGGGCCTCGTCAACACCAGCATGCAGGTCGGCGGCGCCGTCGGGCTCGCCGTCCTCGCGACCCTCTCGACCGAGCGCACCAACCACCTGCTGGACGGCGGCGCCTCCGAAGCCTCGGCGCTCACCTCCGGCTACCACCTCGCCTATCTGGTCGGCGCGATCCTCGCGGCGATCGCCGTCGCCCTGGCGATCTTCGTCATCCGTCCCGCGCCCAGCCCGGGCCAGGGCGGAGCGGCGGCGCCCGCAGAAGACCCGACGATCGGGGGCTAATCACAGCGGCCCCTGCGGCCGATGAATGGTCATGCCCGTACCGGGACCGATCCAGGCCGCCGTCAGCGAGCTCGAGAGCGAGCGCGCGAGCATGGGCCGGGTCTCGGGCGTACTTTGGACCGTCTCCGGCCTGGTGGCGCTCGTCTGCGTCTTCCTGCCCGGCTCCGAGCACGCCGCGCTCGGCTGGGTGCTGGGGCTGATCGCGGTCGTCCTCCTCTACGGTGTCGGCAGCATCACCGGCGCCATCCCCTGGGAGCAGGCGACGATCGACCAGCTCGCCTTCGGCACCCTGGCGACGATTCCCGTCGTCGGGCTCGCGATCTACCTCAGCGGCGGCTCGATCAGCTTCGTCGAGCCGATGCTGTTCTGCTCGCTCCTCTACGTCGCCTTCTACTTCCCGGCTCGCTGGGCCTGGCCGCTGACGGTCGAGCTGGTGCTCGTCGCCGGGGCGCCGCTGCTCTACGACGGGAGCGCGATCGAATACGCTTTCCTGCCGCGTTACCTGGCGCTGGCCGGGACCTTTCTCGCCGCGACCTGGGTGATGCTCGGCCTGAAGGAACGGCTGGTCGGCGCCGAGGCGCGCCAGCGCGAGTTCGCCCGGCTCGACCCGTTGACCGGGGTCGGCAACCGCCGCGACTTCGACCAGATCCTGCGCGCCGAGCTCGAATGCCGCAGCGGCCTGAGCCCCAGCGACCCCTCTCCCCTCGCCCTCTTCATCGTCGACCTCGACGACTTCAAGGCCGTCAACGACGACCACGGCCACGGGGCCGGCGACGCGGTCCTGCGCGAGGCCGCGACCCGGATCCGCGCCGTGCTGCGCAGCGACGATCGCCTCGCCCGGATCGGCGGCGACGAGTTCGCGGTGATCGCTCCCGGCGCCAACGAAAACGGCGCCCGCACCCTGGCCGAGGCGATCCAGGCCTCGCTCGGCGCCGATGCCGGCGAATCCGCCGTCCCCGCTCCGGCAGCCTCGGTCGGCTGGGCCGTCTTCCCGCTCGACGGCGAGGACTACGGCTCGTTGATGCACGCCGCCGACACCCGGATGATGCGGCTCAAGCGCAACGCGCGGCGCCTCGCCTCCGCCTCCCGGCTCAGCTACGGCTAGTCGCTCCTAGAGCGGGCGTTCGACCGGCGCCGACTCGAGCACGCCGAGGATCTGCGTCACCCGGCAGACCAGCAGCCGCTCCTCGTCGATCTCGACCCAGACCCCGGCGGCGGCGGGGAAGACGACGTGGTCGCCGATCGAGACCGGCATCTCGACTCCGGCGCCCGCCCACCAGTCGAGTCCCGGTCCGACCGCGAGCACGATCCCCTGTTCCGGCGGCGGCTCGTGTGTCCCGGGCGGGACGACGAGCCCAGAGCGGCGCACCCGATCCTGGTCGAGCTCCTTGATCACGATCTGGTCGAAGAGCGGCCGCAACTGGTGGCGGACCGACTCGGTGGGGTCTGGTATCTGCGCGGTGCCCATCGGCTTAGCTCATTAAGTTTGCCGCATGTCGATGCCGTCCCCGCGTAACTCGCGCCGACAGCTCGGCATGGCGGCGCTTGCGCTGGGCGCCCTCGGGGTCGTCTTCGGCGACATCGGGACCAGCCCGCTGTACGCGCTGCAGACCGTCTTCTCGGCCGACAACCACGCGGTGAAGCCGACCGAAGCCGACGTCTTCGGGGTCATCTCGCTCGTCTTCTGGTCGATCACGCTGATCGTCTCGATCGAGTTCGTGGTCTTCATCATGCGCGCCGACAACGACGGCGAGGGCGGGATCCTGGCGCTGATCGCCAAGGTCGAGGACGCGCCGCTGCGCTCGTTGCGGGCGAAGACGATCCTGATCGGGCTCGGCCTCTTCGGTGTCGCCCTCTTCTACGGCGACGGCATCATCACGCCGGCGATCTCGGTCCTCTCCGCGGTCGAAGGGGTGAAGGTGGTGGAGCCGAGCCTCGACTCGGTGGTGGTGCCGATCACGATCGCGATCCTGGTCGGCCTCTTCTCGATCCAGCGCTTCGGCACCCACGTCGTCGGCCGCGTCTTCGGCCCGGTGATGGTCGTCTGGTTCAGCGTCATCGCCCTCGCCGGGATCGCCCAGGTGGCCCCTCACCCGGAGATCCTGAAAGCGCTCTCGCCCCACTACGGGGTCGAGTTCTTCGCCGACCACTTCGGCACCGCCTTCATCTCGCTCGGCTCGATCGTGCTGACGATCACCGGCGCCGAGGCGCTCTACGCCGACATGGGCCACTTCGGCCGCGCCCCGATCCGCCGCGCCTGGTTCCTCGTCGTCTTCCCGGCGCTGATCCTCAACTACATGGGCCAGGGCAGCCTGATCCTGGAAACGCCGAGCGCGGTCGACAACCCCTTCTTCCTGCTGATGCCGCACTGGGGCCGGGTGCCGATGGTGATCCTGGCGACCGTCGCCACCGTGATCGCCTCGCAGGCGGTGATCTCCGGCGCCTTCTCGGTCACCCGCCAGGCGGTCCGGCTCGGGTTCCTGCCCCGGGTCTCGATCCGCCACACCTCGGCGAAAGAGATCGGCCAGGTCTACGCGCCGGCGGTCAACTGGGCGCTGCTGGCGGCGGTGATCGCCCTCGTCGTCGGCTTCGGCTCCTCGGCCAAGCTCGCCTCGGCCTACGGGATCGCGGTCACCGGCACGATCACCGTCGACACTCTGCTGTTCCTGGTCGTCGCCCGGGTTCTGTGGAAGAAACCGGGCTGGCTGGTGGCGATCGGCGCCGCGGTCTTCTTCACCGTCGACTTCGCCTTCCTCGGCGCCAACCTGACCAAGGCCGAGCACGGCGGCTGGTTCCCGCTCTCGGTCGGCGCCATCCTCTTCGTCGTCCTCAGCACCTGGCGCCGCGGCAGCGACCACGTCAACAAGGCCCGGGTCGCGGAGGAGGGGTCGATCTCCGAATTCGTCGAGGAGCTGCACGGCTTCGACCCGCCGGCCGCCCGCGTCCCCGGCACCGCCGTCTACCTCAACGCCCGCCGCGAGACCACCCCGCTGGCCCTGCGCAAAGGCGTCGAGTACAACCGCTCCCTGCACGAGACGGTGGTGATCATCTCGCTGGAGACGACCAAAGCGCCCTACGTCGCCGAGGCCGACCGGCTGATCGTCGACCACCTCGGCTTCGAGGACGACGGCATCAGCCACCTCACGGCCCGCTTCGGCTTCCAGGAGCCGACCGACGTCCCTCGCCTGCTCGAGCTGGCCGAGGAGCGCGGCATCGAGGGCGAGATCGACCCGGATGGCGCCGTCTACTTCCTCTCCCAGATCGCGATCGTCCCCGCCGGTGGGGCCCAGATGCAGCGCTGGCGCAAGCACCTCTTCATCGCCCTCGCCCGCAACGCCTCGAGCCCGGTCGACTACTTCAAGCTCCCCCGCGAGCGGACGGTCAGCCTCGGCTCCCAGATCGAGCTGTAGCGCCCCGCGCGGAGCTCGTAGTTGCGTCCATTCTCGGCCGCGCGCCCGCCGCCGAGTTTATAGACGAACTAAATTGAGCACTTAAGAACAGGGAAGTGGGAGGCAGGGGCACCACTAGGAAGGGAGAGGTGCATGTTTGACGCAAATCCGGGCCGGTCGCGGTGGTTGCCGCGCCTGCTCGCTCTGACGCTGGCGGCGCTGGCGCTCCTCTGCGGCTGGGCCGCGGCGCAGGCCAAAGCCGCGGCCAACTACGTCGCACTCGGCGACTCCTACGCCGCCGGGCCGTTGATCCCGAACCAGCTCTCGCCGCTGGGCTGCCTGAAGTCGGACCACAACTACGCCCACCTGGCGGCCCCGAGCATCGGGCTCACCCTGCGCGACCCGACCTGCTCGGGGGCGACGACCGCCGACATGACGCAGACCCAGAGTGTCGAATTCGGCTCCAACCCGCCGCAGTTCAACTCGCTGGACGGCGAAACCAAAGTCGTCTCGCTGACGATCGGCGGCAACGACATCGGCTTCTCCGAAGTGGCGGAGAGCTGCATCACGCTGAACCCGTTCTCGACGCCGTGCAAGGACAAATACGACGCCGGCGGACATGACCAGCTGGCCGAACGGATCGAACAGACGGCCCCCAAGGTGGCAGCGGTCCTCCAGGGAATCCACAGCCGCTCGCCCGACGCGCGCGTCTTCGTCGTCAACTACCCGGCGATCTTCCCGGAGACCGGCTTCGGCTGCTGGCCCCAGGAGCCGATCGGCTTCGGCGACGTGCCCTACCTGCGCTCGACCGAGCAGCGCCTCGACCAGATGCTCGCCACCCAGGCGGCAGCCAACGGCGCGACCCTGGTCGACTGGTACAAAGCCAGCATCGGCCACGACTCCTGCAAGTCGCAGTCGACCCGCTGGGTAGAACCCCTGATCCCGGGCGAACTAGCCGCCCCGATCCATCCCAACCAAGCCGGCATGCAAGGCGCCGCAACGGCCCTAGTCGCGGCGGTCAACAAATAGCCGCTGGCGGGAGCTGAGACTCGAGCACCCCTGCACGCGAAGCGTGCAGGGGTGTCGAGAATCAAGCTATTCCGCGGTTACAGCCCAAGAGCCGGCCGCGAGGCAGATCTGACCTTCGTTATCTCCATTTAGGCAGTTGATCGAAAGCGTCGTGCCCGTCGGTGACGCACCAAGTCCGAAGGACCAAGACCCTCCATTATAGACGCTGGTTTTGAACATCCGCGGGAGGCCACCCTGCGTCGTGGCCGCGGATTCGGTCATCGCCATGGCATAGACGCATAGTTTCCCTGGATCGGCCCTGGGAATCGTCGGTTTGTATTCGCCCGCGGCCGGAAGGGTTTCCGGGGTTACCTCGGGTTCCGTTGCGCCTCCACGTCCGGGGCAGCCAGGTGCGTTCGATTCTTCCGGGCCGACGAAGATCGGTTCGGGCGCTTTGGCGAGCGGAATCGCAAAGGAGATGGGGTAGTAGAGCTTGCCTTTGGCGATTCCACCTTCGGCAATAGTGTCGCCTCCGGAGGTTTCCCCAAAGATCTTGGTTTCGCGGGTGCCGCTTCCCCAGCTCCCGGTCTCCGTTTCACCGGGCGGCAAGGTTTCCGTGAACCCCGTCTGACCGGCAGGGCCGCGCAAGCCCTGCGGGCCCTGCGGACCAGTCGGGCCCTGCGGACCTTGCGGGCCGGTCGCGCCGTTGGAACCGGCTGACCCCTTGTCGCCCGCCGCCCCCTGAGGCCCGGTCGCTCCGGGGGCCCCGGCGTACTTTTTCGCTTCCGTCTGAGCAATCTTCTTGACTTCGTTCTTCTGCTTGCCCGAGAGGGCATTCGAGGCGGCGTAAGCGCCGCCCGTCATCGCGGCGACAAGGGCCACGATGGAGATGATGAAGCCGGCGGTGCCGAGCTTCTGGTGTATCCGAGAGAACATCGTTCCTCCCTGTCCATTCCTTGCGCAGGGTCCCCGGCCCATACCGGCGGATTCCCCCCCTGGCAAGCAAGCGATTCGTAGTCGCAATCCGGAACCGTATCGGACCGGAAAAGTTGCTGTCGCGATTAAAGAACTGCGATGGAAACCTCTCAGTGCAACTGCGGCGCTCTCAGGAAAGCGCCATGGAGGCCGTCGACGAAATCTGCCCTGAGCTCGCGATCGCCGCTGTGCTCCAGGAGGGTCGGCTCCCGCTCGATCACCGCCCGCAGCCATGCCCGGGTCGAGCCGGTGATGACCGCGTCGGCGCGACCGGCAAGGCGAGACGTGCAGGAAACGACGACGCCGTCCCGGATGTCGACGACGACGCCGGCGTAGTCGTGCTCGCCGCCGCTCAGCATGCGCACGGCGAGGCGGCAGGTCCCCGACAGCTCAGACGGCAGGGTCAGCATCGGCACCGCGAGGAGGAAGGCGGCCTCGATGTCGAGGCGACTGATCGACGAGGACGCCTCGGGAATGTGCCGCCGCTCCCATTGCGCAGCGGCGGCGAGCGGCGCCACCGCGCGCCGCAGCCAGTCGGCCGCAGCGTAGGGCGTTCCGCGACCGTTGCCCGCGCAGGCGGCAATCAGGCCGACGTCCCTCATCGCCACCAGCCGGCGCTCGAGCGAGGGATAGCTGAGCGAGGTGATCACCGAATCGAGCTCGGTCAGCGACAGCGGCCGCGCGGCGATTGCCCGGACCACGTTGTGGGACCAGGCTTCGATCAGCGCCTTGAGAGGGCTTCTCGCCGCCAACGTTCCCAGCCCGATCGAGCCGTGTGGGCCAAGCGCGAGCCACTCGTCGACTGCCCGTGCCACCGGCAGCAGGTCTCGGCCGGCAGGCCCGAGGGCGATGTCGGTGTTGCCGGGGAACTTGTTGCGGCGCCGTCGCTCGACGACGCCGAGCTCGGTCAAGCTGCGTAGGTTGCCGCGCATCGTCGTCGGCGGTGGCGAGTCCGCCGCCCGACGCAGGTCGGAAAGCGATTTCGGCCCGTCCTCCAAGGCCGTCAAGACCTGGACGTTCAGCGGCATCGACAGCAAGGTCAGCGCGCGTGCACCGGCTCGCACCTCTCCCCCCTTCCTCGGTTCTGATGACTGGACTGCGCTCAAGCTGCTGCGGCCGTCGGGGTGCCGCGGAAGAGCTCTGCCGAGGGGATGCCGATCACCTCGCCCCGGAAGCGCTTGTGGTTGCCGTAGACAACCCAGGTGGTGTCGATTTCGCCGATCTCCTCGACCAGGCGCAGTTCGTCCCGGTGGATGGCGAGGTGCTCGAGGTGCGTGAGCCCCGCCTCGTAGCGACCGGCAAGGAGCTCTTCGGCGACGATCGGCTTCGACTGGACGTCGATGATCTCGTCCCAGGCCGAGGGGTCGATGTAGCCGGCAGTCGCGGGAACGAGGCCGAGCGTCCTGGGTCGCTCGACCTCGCGGCGGGCTAGCACCGCCAGAGCCTTCGTCGGGTAGATGAACGTGTCGACGACGAACACCTCGTTCCAGTGGCGCTCGGTGATCTCATGGACCTTCGGGTGGGCGCTGCACTGGACGAGGAAGGCGTTGTCTTTTCCACGGATCCACTCCAGACCGTCGAAGAAATCGTCGATCAGCTCGATCTCGAAGTCCTCGACGCCCTGGAACGCCATGTACTCGATCGCCGCTCGCTCGTGGCAGGTGCCCCCCGGGCCAAGCGTCACCAGCGTGACCTTCTCCCGATGTGGATTCCCCGGCTCCATCCCGTCTGCTCAAGACTAATAGATCAAACGGGAATGTCAATTTAGGCAGACGAATTTTTACGGTGCAGCGGCGCTCACTTCTTGCGCCCGATCTCCTTCGCGTCAACGGCGCCGCCGCGCGCCGCGCGTTCGGTGCGGCGGTGCCGGATCAGGACCGGTGCGGCCCAGCCGATCAGGGCGCCGAGGAGGGCGAAGGCGACGAGCATCACGATCATCGGCGCATCAAAACTGAGGAACAAAACTTCAAACGAAACTTGTTGAGAATTCTGCAGGGCGACGATGACGACGAGGGCGATCAGGACGCCGAGGATCCATTTGCGCCAGTTGATCTCCTTGTCCTTCTGCGGCCCCATTCCCTGATCCTAGTTCCCACGCGTGCAAGGCTAGGGCGGGCGGCGCGCAGGGCTCAGCAAGCTCACGAAAGGCATCCGATGGCGATCACCGAGAGGGAGCAGCAGCAGATCGAGAAGGCGAACGCGGCCGGCGGGACCCCCGTCGTCTTCATCCACGGGCTCTGGATGCTGCCCAGCAGCTGGGACAACTGGGCCGGGGTCTTCGAGGCGGCCGGCTTCCCGGCGCTGACCCCGATCTGGCCCGACGACCCCGAGACGGTCGAGCAGGCTCGCGCCAACCCCGACGTCTTCGCCAAGAAGACGATCGGCCAGGTGGCTGAGCACACCGAAGAGGTGATCGGCGCCCTGACCGAGAAGCCGGCGGTGATCGGGCACTCGACCGGCGGCCTGCTGGCGCAGATCCTCGCCGGGCGCGGGCTCTCGGCGGCGACGGTCGCGGTCGACCCGGGCCCGTTCCGCGGCGTCCTGGCGCTGCCGATCTCCTCGCTGAAGTCGGCCGCGCCGGTGCTCAGCAACCCCCTCAATCGCAACCGGGCGGTGACGCTGACCCTCGACCAGTTCAAGTACGGCTGGGCGAACGCGCTGTCCGACGAGGAGGCGGCCGAGCTCTACGAGCGCTACCACGTGGCGGCGCCGGGCGCGGCGCTGATGCAGATGGCGAACGCAAACCTCAATCCGCTGACCGAGGCCAAGGTCGACAGCAAGAACCCCGCCCGTGGCCCGCTGCTGATCGTCGACGGCGAGAAGGACCACACGGTCCCCTGGGCGATCGCCAGCGGCGCCTACAACAAGCAGAAGCGCAACCCGGGCGTAACCGAGATCAAATCGATGCCGAACCGCGGCCACTCGCTGACGATCGACAGCGGCTGGCGCGAGGTCTGCGACACCGCGCTCGAGTTCGTCAAGCGGTCGGTCGCGTCACCGTAGAGCCGAGCCGCTCCATCAGCTCGATCATCACCTGGTGGTAGCCGATGCCGGCGAGGAGCGTGTTGCGGCTCGCCTGCAGTCGCTCCTCGTCGGTCTCGTCGACCTCGGCCAGATACCCCTCGAGCTCGGCGATCTTGGCTTCGTGCCAGGCCCGGCGCTCGGGAGCCAGCGCCGCTCCGTCGCCGCCGGCGAAGAGCTTCAGCACCAGCTCGTCGCGCAGCTGCGGCGGCGCCGCCGGCTCGCGCGCCCACTCGCGCAGCGCCGCCCGCCCGCTCGGAGTCAGCGAGTAGACCTTGCGGCGGCGGCCGCCAGGCTCCTCCAGGACCGAGAGGTAGCCGGCAGCGGCAAGGCGGGCCGGCTCCTCGTAGGCGGTGGTGTGCGGGACGTTCCAGAAGTGGGAGATCGAGCGCTCGATCGCGAGCTTGATGTCGTAGGAGGTCGAGTCGCCGAACTGGTAGAGCAGCGCGAGGACTGCGAAGGAGGTCGCGGTCAGGCGGATCGGTGGGTTTTCGAGGTCGCGCTTGCTTTTCATCGTTCGGAGCGTATAGTACGGCCCGTATGGTGGGGCGTGAGCGTTACGACGCAGTAATCGTCGGGGGCAGCTTGGCGGGCTGCACGGCGGCGATCCTCCTGGCCCGCGAGGGAGCGCGCGTGGCGCTTGTCGAGAAGCAGCCGGACCCCGCCGCCTTCAAGCGGATGTGCTCGCATTTCATCCAGGCCTCGGCGGTGCCGACGATCGAGCGGATGGGTCTGCTCGAGCCGATCGAAGCCGCCGGCGGAGTCCGGCCGCGGGCCCGCGCCTGGACCCGCTGGGGAGTGATCGAGACGCCGCACGGGGAAGCCAGCCTCGGGATCAACCTGCGCCGTGAGGTGCTCGACCCGCTGCTGCGGCGGACGGCGGGCGAGGAGCCGGGCGTCGAGGCGAAGCTGGGGTGGACGGCGACGCGGCTCCTCCGCGACGGCGAGCGCTTCGCCGGCGCCGCGGTGGTCGACCCCGACGGCAACGAGGTCGAGCTGGTGGCGCCGCTCCTGGTCGGCGCCGACGGCCGCGACTCGCGCGTCGCCAAGCTCTCCGGGATCCGCGAAAAGGTGCTGCCGCACGAGCGCTTCGCCTACGGCGGTTACTTCGCCGGGCCGAAGCCCGACAGCTCCCCCGACGGCACGATCTGGATGGCCGACCCCCAGTTCATGGCGGTCTTCCCGACCGACGGCGACCTCAACTTCTACGCGGCGATGCCGACCAAGGACCGGCTGCCCGAGTTCAAACGCGACCCGGAGCGAGCCCTGGTCGACTTCATCTCCGACTTCCCCGACCCGCCGCCGATCCGCGAGTCGCAGCTGGTCGGCGACATCGTCGGCAAGCTCGAGATGCCGAACCGGGTGCGGCAGCTGACCGCGCCGGGGCTGGCGATGATCGGCGACGCCGCCCTCGCCACCGACCCGCTGTTCGGGATCGGCTGCGGTTGGGCCTTCCAGTCGAGCGAATGGCTGGCCGATTCGGTCGGGCCGGCGCTGACCGGCCGCGGCTCGCTCGAACGCGGCCTGAAGCACTACCGCCGCCTCCACAACCGGCACCTACGCGGCCACGCCTTCATGATCCACGACTACTCGACCGCACGGCGGTTCAACCCCGGCGAGCGTCTGCTCTTCGCCGCCGCCGCCCGCGACCGCAAGGTCTCGGCCCGCTTCGACCGCTTCGCTACCCGGCAGATCGGTCCCGCCCGGCTGCTGGCCACTGCCGTGCCGCGCTCGCTCCTCGTCAATGCCCGCCACGCGCTGGCCCCGGGGATGAGCGCGGGGGCCGCCCGATGAGCGCACGCCGCAGTCGCCTGGCCGTCGGCCCGGTCGACACCCGGCTGGTCGAAGCAGGTCCCGCCGCTGGCGCCGAGGCGCTGGTCTTCGTCCACGGCAACCCGGGCTCGGCCGACGACTGGGTGCGGCTCGCCGAAGCGGTTGGGGAGACCGGGATGCGGGCGGTCGCCTTCGACCTACCCGACTTCGGCGAGACCGAGGCGGCGCCGGGCTTCGAGCATTCGACCCCCGGCTACGCCGGCTTCGTCGCCGAAGCGCTGGCGGCGCTCGGGATCGAGCGGGTCCACCTCCTGCTCCACGACTTCGGCGGCCCGATCGGCCTCGTCTGGGCCGCGAGTGACCCGGACGCGGTCGCAAGCGTCACCCTGATCGACACCGGCATCCTGCCCGGCTACAAGTGGCACCGGCTGGCGCGGATCTGGCGCACGCCGGTGCTCGGCGAGATCTTCCAGGCGACGACCACCAAGCGCGCCTTCAAGATGGTGGTCAACCGCAACGAGCCCCGCGGCCTGCCGCCCGAGTTCGTCGACCAGATGTACGACCACGCCGACCGCCGCACCAAGCGAGCGGTGCTGAAGCTCTACCGGGCGACCGACGACCCCGGCGCCGCCGGCGAGGAATTCGCCCGGCTGATGGCGCCGCGCGACCTGCCGGCGCTCGTGATCTGGGGCGAAGGCGACGCCTACCTGCCGGCCAGCTATGCGACGCGCCAGCGCGAGGCCTTCCCCTCGGCCGAGGTCCACGTGCTGCCGGCGAGCGGCCACTGGCCCTATGCAGACGCGCCGGAGACGGTCGAACGGCTGCTGGTCGAATTCGTCTCGCGGCTCAATCCGGTGGGACCAGCCAGCCTTCCTTCCGGCTGACCCGAGCCACCGCGTTGGCCGCCGCGACCAACGAGTTGCGCTCCCGCATCCCGTGGCGCGTCAGCTCTTCCAGCGCCTCACCGACGGCCTGCCGCGTCCGCAGCACCCCTAGCAGCCAGACTCGCTGCTCTCCGTCCGCCGGGTGTCGTCGCGGACCCTCTACCGAGTAGACCTCAGCCGTCCCCGAGCCACCTTCGCCGTGCGGAGCTTCGCCGGGATTCCAGCTGAAGCGGTCGTCGCAGAGCCAGGAGATCCGCCAGCGCGAGACCTCCCAGCGCCGGAACGGGTTCTCGAGGCCCCAGTCGTGCCCGAAGTCGGCTCCCGAGAGGTCGACCCAGTCCTCATGCCAGCGCACCTTGCGCCGCTCGTCCTCGCGCGCGAACTCGGCGGCCGAATACTCGGCGACGGTCGTCGGCATCTGCGGCGAGGCGCGCAGAGCCTCGACCGCACAGGCGCGCCCTCTGCCTTCTTCTCGCTCGGCATCGACAGCTTCGCGTACCTTCCACAGCTCCGACCGGATCTCCGCTTCGATTCGCTGCAGGTCCTCGGCGTGGTCGGACGGCGAACGGTCGCGCGACCGCAGCCAGCGGAGCCGCTGCGCCTGGCGCAGGTTTTCGAGCACCTCGCGCTCGTAGTCGAGAAAGGAGTCGAAGAGGCTGCGGCGGAAGCGAAACCGCGCCCCGGGCAGGAGATGGCTCCTGGGAATTCCCGAGAACCCCGTCTGCTCCAGGTGCCCGACTCGCCGCCCGCGCTCGAATTCTCGCTCCAACGCCTCCCCGTCGGTCACGAGGATGAGACTATGCACTCGATGGGCAGAGGGAGGCAGGCCCCGCCCGGGGACCTCATATACCTATCCGAGCGCAAGCTGTACGGCTGCGCCGCGTATCTCGGCATCGACACCGAGGTCTCCGCACCGGCACGGGAGACCGAGGGAGGAGTCGCGGCGACGCTTGGCATCCCAGAGGTCGGAGGGGTCTCGGCCAGCGCCGGAACCAAGGGCTCGCGCATCGACCCCGGCTGGGAGGAGCAGGTCCTCGAGCGGCATCTGCGCGAGGTGATGAAGCGGATCGGCCGGCTGCCCAGCCTCGAGAACGCCGAGGCGGTCGAAGGAGAGCAATGGTTTCGCTTCCACCGCGAGGTGCGGTTTGGCGTCGGCTACGCCGACGACCAGCCATCGATCAAGGCGCTGGTCGTGGTCGACAGCGAGCCGGTCGCCCGTGGGGCCTCCGTCCCGGCCCTGCTCCTCAACGGCTCGGTCGTCCACGTCCGCGACCCCTACGCGACCGAGGAGCTGCGGGCAGAGCCTGGGAATCGGTCCGGGTCGGGCTCGGGGCGGCTGTTCAACTGGCTCGAGGAAATGCGGCAGGCGTCGGAGCAGGACCCCCACGCTTCGCCGCGTCTGATCCGCGAGCGGGCCGGGCCGCCGGCGGACGACGCGGACACGGCGCTCGAAATGTACGGCGCCTTCGCTGACCGACGCCTGCCGCCCACGGTGATGGCGGAGCCGCTGATGCACGGCGCGGTCTGCGAGGGGGTGGCGCGGGCATCCTTCGTCGCGGTCGGCGAGGAATCGACCCTGGTGATGGGCAGCCCGCTCTACGTCCGGCAGTGCCCGCTCGACTCCGAGCCGCAGTCCGAGCCCAAACTGCTCGGCCGGATCTTCGGTCGCTCGGCTCAGTAAGCGGTGTTGCGCGAGCGGGGCCGCGGCAGGGCCTTGTAGCGCGGGCCGCGGCCGCGGTTCCAGAGGGCGGCGTCGATTGCGGCAGGGGTGAGGGGCTCGCCGGACGCAGCGCGGGCGGCGGCGAGAAGCTCGACCGCGTGCACCGCGGCGGCGCGCAGCGCGACCTCCTCGGGCGCGCCGTGGACGAGCAGCTCGCCGGCTTCGATCGATGCGGCGAGTGCCGGGTCGAGTCGGAGCACGCCGTCGACCCGGAGGACGTGGGGGACGAGGTTGTCGGCGAAGGCGGTGAGGCGGTCGAGGTCGCGCAGCTCGGCCAGCCCGGCGCGAGCGACGTCGGCGGCGGTGATCTGCGCGCGCTTGAAGAACGGCACCTCGCGCCCCTCATATATGGAGACGTCCGCGAAGGCCTCCCAGGCAGCGAGCAGGTCAGCGAGCGCCGGCGCGGATCCAGTCGCAGCGTCGAGCACTGCTGCGAAGCTGCCGCCGTGTTCGGCGCCGACGCGGCCGCCGACGTCGCGGAGCGCCGCGGCGAAATCGGCCATCAGCGGGTGCTCCGGGTCCTGGCCGAGGACGGCGGCGATCGCGGCTGCATCGATGGCCTCCAGCTCCGCCGGCGTCCACGGCCCGGCCGTGCGGAAGCGCTCGGTGAGGCCGGCGGCGACCGTGAAGTAGCCGCTGCGGCCGGAGCGCTTGCGGATCGTCGGCCACCAACCGGAGCCGAAGTTGATCGCGTCGAGGCAGATGACGAACGCGGCCCGTGCCTCACGGTCGCCCTCGAGCAGCTCGGTCTCGGGGTCGGGTACCGGCGGCTCGCCGCTCGACAGCCCGGCGGCGTAGGCGACGAGCCGCTCCTCGTCGATCGACACCGATCGCGCTCGCCCGATCACCCAAGCTGCGACTTCGCGGACTCCCTCGCTGACGTTTTCATGATTCGCGGTCGACATCGCCTCACCGTTGAGTAGATACTGCGCCAATGGGAACGGAACAGAGGGAGCATGCGGCACTCGTCACCTATGAGGAGTTCGCGCGCATCTATGACGATTTCAACCATCTCAACAACTACGAGATGTGGCTGGGGCAGAAGCTGCTGCCGGAGCTGGAGAAGCGGGGGCTGCGGACGGGCCGGGTGCTCGACGTCGGCTGCGGCACCGGTCGCGCCTTCGAGCCATTGCTGGGTCGGGGCTGGGTGATCCACGGCTGCGACCTCTCGCCGGCGATGCTGGAGCGGGCGCGGCAGCAGTTCGGCGACCGGGTCGAGCTCGACGTCGCCGATATGCGCGAGCTTCCCGTGTTCGGACAGTTCGACTTGGCGCTGGTGCTGAACGACGCGGTCAACTACCTGCTCGGCGACGGCGAGCTCGAGCAGGCGCTGGGCTCGATCAGCGCCAACCTCGCTCCTGGCGGGCTGCTGCTCTTCGACGCCAACTCGCGGATGATGTTCCGTCTCGCCTACGAAGCCGACGAGGACGCGGTCGTGAAGGACGGCCGAGCCTGGACCTGGACCGGCGTCGGCCGCGCCGACGAGTCGGTGCCGGTCTACACGGCGCGAATCGAGGGCGATGGGATCGAGCCGATCGTCAACGAAGAGCGCTACTTCGAGGTTGGCGAGGTCGAAGCGGCGATCGAGGGCGCTGGACTCGAGTGCCTGGCGGTGCTCGGCCAGCGCGAGGAGGGCAGCGAGGTGGTGCTGCGCGAACCGCCCGACGATGAGGCCGATCACAAGATCGTCTACATCGCCAGGCAACGCTGACCGCCAGTTATGGGCGAACCGGTTCTACCGGTGAGAACGCACCGTATCGAGCGCCCGGGTAAATGTTTGCCTCGATTGAAAATTGAGTGGGTAAGCCTTACCGCTCGACCCAAGCGCCCCGGAGGACCGCCGATGCCAACGACCAGTGATCGCCGCAGGCTCGAGTCCGAACGCCTGATGAAGGCGATGTCGCATCCCCTGCGCGCGTCCATCCTCCGCGTCCTCAACGAGCGCACCGCAAGCCCGGCCGAACTCGCCCGCGAGCTCGACGACCACCTACACAACGTCAGCTACCACACCAAGCGCCTCGAACAGCTCGGCTGCATCGAGCTGGTCAAAGAGCGCCACGTCCGCGGCGCCGTTGAGCACTTCTACCGGGCGACAACCCGCGCCTTGGTGGACAGCAGCGACTGGGAAGCTCTCGACCCGGTGATTAAGGAAGACCTGGTCGGCGAATCGATGCAAAAGATCCTCGAAGATTTCGTCACCTCCGCCAACGCCCGGATCGTCGGCTCCGACAAGGAGTTCTGGCTCACCCGGACCCCGCTCGTCCTCGACGACGACGGCCTGGAGGAAGCCCTGGCGATCCACAAGCGGGCGTCCGAAGAGCTGCAGGAGGCAGGCGCCCGGAGCGCCGAACGCCTGCTGAAGGCGAAGACCCCTGGGCAACCCGTCTCCTCCTCGCAGGCCCTGTTCAAGATGCCCGAGGAGTGAGCGCGGGATGGCTGCCGAGCCGTCAACGATCCGCCGCGCTGTCCCGGACGACGCGCCCACCGTTGCCGGCCTCATGCACGACTTCAACACCGAGTTCGAAGACGAGACGCCGGGCGTCGAAGTTCTCAGGGAGTACACGCGACCCCTGATCGAGAGCGGCGAGATCCTCGTCCTCCTCGCCAACGAAGCCGACGGGATCTCACTCTGGCGGCTGCGCACCTCGCCCTGGACCGGCCGCTCGGAAGCCTATCTACAGGAGCTCTACGTGATCCCGGCGCTGCGCGGCCGCGGCATCGGCCGGGCCCTGCTCGAGGCGACGATGGACGCGGCGCGCGAAGCCGGGGCGACCGGCATCGACCTCAACACCGGCGAGACCGACACCGAGGCGCGCGCTCTCTACGAGAGCACCGGCTTCACCAACCTCGAAGGTGAGGGCCCAGACGCACCGCGGATGCTGTTCTACGAGCGCGAGCTCTGAGTGCGGCAGGGCGGCCGCACCGATATGAAGCCGTCTGCGCCGACACGGGTACCGCTTCGGGTCCGAATGCTTCGAGCTCCTCCCAGCTCGCGGCGGGGACTTGGCGCCACGCCGGCCCGGCGACGCAACCGCAACTGCGCCGCGGGAACGCTTCGAGCTAAGCGTTAGCGCTGAGCGGGTCACGTGATCGAGCACCTTCGGCAACCGAGCTTGGGGTCGTACTGGACGGCGACCACGTCCTCGCGGGGACAGGTGCATACGTCACACACCGCCTGATCCGCCCGCCGAGCCCAAGCGCAAACGGCACCCTGGTCGCCAAGCTTCTCGATGCCAGACGATCCGCCTCCCCTCATTGTGTCGCAACGCCGTATCCGCGCATCTCAGCCCGGCGCCGATCCGCGCCCGTGAAAGTCTGTCGATCGAAGATTGCAGGGAAAAGCCATCTGTCGACCAGCAAAGGCACTCCCGGAGTGCCGACGATGCTCCGGAGATCTTGATCAAAGAGTCATGAGTCGCTACAGATGTGACGCCCCGCCAAGGGAGCGGGGGTCACCGCGAGGTTTGCGGTGGTTCGTTCAATGAGAGGAACAATCAATGCGCAAGCTCAAGATTCTGGGCCTGATGCTCGTCGTTGTCGGTGCGCTCAGCGCCGTCGCAGCCGGCACCGCCTCCGCCGAATACCGCATAGTCGGCCAGGCGAGTGGCGGCAGTGTGGTGGCAACGCAGACGGCACAAAACAAATTCAAAACCGATGTCGGCACCGTCATCTGCAGTGTGGCGAGTTTCACTGGCCACCAGAGTACTGAAACAGCAACTACCCTAACGGTTCATCCTACCTACAGTACCTGCACCCTCGCCGGTACGGCCGTTAGTATCAACACCGTCAGTTGCAGTTATAGATTCAACACGCCGGTTACAGCACCCGCACCGACTCACGCTACCGTCTCGGTCCTATGTAGCGCGGGTAGTAGTATCGTTATCAGAGACGCCACCGGAGTAGGCTGCGAAGTAAGTGTCGGCACGCAGAACCCAGGGGGCGTGGTCAGTTTCGAAAACAGTGCTCCTAGTGTTAGTGTCACCGCCGCAGTCACCGGAATCACCTACACCGACAACGGTTCATGCCCGAACACAGAAACGGGACACACTAACAGTACTGGTACCTACAGTGGAGGCGTGTCTGCCTCAGGCTTCACGAGTAGTAGTGTCGCCAACGAAATAATGGTGACATAGCCTATTTGCCTCGAAGGAGCAGCCCTAGCACAGCTGCGCCGGGGGTAGTGAGATGCAGGGGCGAGAGCCGGCTTTGTCCGGCTCTCGCTCTTTTTGTATTGGCAGTCGCTTTCTAGACGCAATGGTGCGTCATATTCATCGGGACGGGCAGAGGGCCGGCCGAGAGCACCGCAACCAACCGCGTCCATCGCCCTGAAATGGGAGGGGCAGATCAATGCGTAAGTAAGGTGTCGAGTCTTGCGCTCGTCGTCACCGGTGCGGTTAGCCCCGTCGCGGCCAGCGCCTCAACGGGCACGAGTATCGTTATTTGGCATCCCTCAGCACAGGCTGCGAAATCGCTGTCGTCCTGTAGGGCCAGCTGAGCTAGGTCAGTGTCGTGCCCAATGCTCCTGATGCGACTCTTAAGCCGCAGTCACCGGGCTCGCGTGGACGGACAACGGCGAATACGCGAATACAGAGGTAAGGCACATGAATAGTCGTGGTGCCTGCGGCGGAAGCTGGACTGCGTCAGGCGTCACGAGTATTGGTGTGGCTAACGAATCATGGTGACGTAGATCGGCGACCTTGAGCAGCTCCAAGCATAGTGGCGCAGGGTGATGACATGTAGGAGCGCCAAACCAGCTGCGTCTGGCTCTGCGGGAGGGGCGCGACCATTGTCAGCGAGGGCCTGGCGAATGGCCTGGATCCATACGCGATGTCGAGTACTGGCGAGATCCTCCTGCCTCGTCCCTTGACAAGTATCGCATCGTCCCTATATCGTTCCGGATTCGGACGGGATGAGGGTGTCCGTTGGCGACGGGGAACGGGACTTCTTCAAGGACCCGGGACGGACAGGGACAGGGAGATTCATGGATTTCATCTTGAGGCGAAAGCTGTGTGGCCAAGGCTCGTGGGCGCGTACAGTGCTCTTCCTTGCGAGCGGAATCCTGTTGATTTCTTTATTTGCCTCGTCGCAGGCTCTTGCCGCCCCCGGTGTCCTCTGGCAGATACCTGGATCGGGCCCCGGCAGGGGGACTGGTGCGGAAGAAATCAATAATCCGCGCGGCATCGCAGTCGACCCCGCCGATGGACACGTCTTCCTCGTCGACGGCGGCAATGCCAGGATTGACGAGTTCACGGCTTGGGGACAATTCGTCAAGGCCTTTGGATGGAGCGTCGACGCGTCGACGCCTGCGGCGGAACTTCAGACCTGCACTTCGCAAACCGGATGCAAGGCGGGAGCGGAAGGCAGTGGTGCTGGACAGTTCGCTGGTGCAACCGCAATCGCGGTCGATTCGAGCCAGCGTATCTGGGTCGCCGAAGAAGCCACCCACCGCATCCAGGTGTTCGATCAGCAGGGCGCATTCCTGTTTATGCTCGGCGGCAAAGTCAATAAAACTAAGGTTGAAGCTGCCGCACCAGTAGCCGAACAAAACCGCTGTCCGGTGGATCCAGTTGACGTCTGTCAGTCTGGGCAGGCGGGTGTTGGACCTGGGGAATTCTCACTTGTCGGAATCAGCCAAGGCGCTGAGCGGTTCCGACCAGCCGGCTTCATCGCGGTCGGCCCTGGAGACATAGTCTACGTAGGTGATGTAGCGAGGATCCAGAAATTCAGCGCACAGGGATTGTTTCAAGGCGAACTCTCAGGCCCCTCGCTGAACGGCAAACGCGTGTCAGCCTTGGCTGTTGACCAGTCGGGGAACGTGTACGCATCGCTCAGAGCCGGAGAAGCTTCTGAAAATGGCATCTATAGCCTCGTGAAGCTTGGTTCCGCGGGCGAACCTCTCTTAACGTATTCGTTGCCGGACAAATCCCCAGGCGCGGCATTGCCATTGGCTGGATCGTTGGCGCTCGGGCACGCGGGCGAACTCTACGCGGCTTTTGACCCGGAATTCCAAGCGGTTGGATCTGAGTCTTTGGAACCTCGGATCATCGAGTTCAATGCCGTCGGCCAAAAAGTGCTGCCAACGAAAGAAGAAGAAGACGCTGAAGAAGAAGTACCTCCGGGCGAACCGTTCCCCTTTGGGTTGGTGGAACTAGCCCCTCACTTTACTGTGGCGGAAACCGAAATACCAGGCTTGGCGGCCAGCGTCTCCTGTGGCCTCGAAGATGACGACATCTTCGCGACCTACGTCGGGGCGGGCGGTCTGTCGCTGCTTCGCGCATATGGCTCCCCTCCGGACCCAACTATCTGCCAACCTCCTGAAGTACCGCCGACGATTACCGATCAGTTCGCAAGCTCGGTCGGCTTGGATCAGGCGTCCCTTCAGGCGAGGATCAACTCGCACTTCTGGCAAAGCACCACCTATTTCGTCGAATACGGGCTCGGTAGATGCTCCGAAGGCGGCTGCCAGAACCGTCGGCCGATCCCGCCCGCCACGCTCAACTCGAGCTCGAATCTGCCGGTGCTCACCGCCGAGGTACCCGTGCAGGGCCTGTCGGCAGGATCGACCTACCACTTCCGCTTCGTCGCGGCTACGCTCTTCGAAGGCGGAAGCGGGGAAGAAGCAGTCGTCAGGGGACTCGGCGGGACGCCAGGACTGGACGGAAGCGAAGGAACGTTCACCACGCGTGAACCTCCATTGCCCCGTCGTCTGAACTGCCCGAACCAGCCTTTCCGGGTGGGGTTGTCGGAAAGTCTGACGGACTGCCGTGCTTACGAGATGGTGTCGCCGGTCGACAAAGAAGGCGCCGATGTCGTCGCGGTCAACGCACTCGTCACTGAAGTTCCTGCACGCCTCGACCAGAGCGCCATTTCTGGCGAAGCCTTGACCTTCTCGGCCTATCGTGCTTTCGCTGGCCCTGTTGCTGCGCCCTTCTCTTCGCAATTCCTCTCGCGGCGTGGGACCGGCGAATGGAGCACCGAGTCGATTTCACCTGGGCGTGGCGAACCGTACGAGAGCGTCATCGAAACCGGCGACACCGAATACCAAGCCTTCTCCGACGATCTCTGCCAAGGCAGGTTGCTTCTCCGGTACAGGGCGGAACCGCAGCTCGACCCAGCCGAACTGGGAGAATTCCCGAATCTCTTTCGCCGCGGGAACTGCGGCTCCGGTAGCGGCGCCTACGACGCCCTGACTACGGTCGAACCGCCTCATCTCCCCGTTAGCAGCCGCGGAGCCTTCAATCCACAGGTCCAGGGAGTCTCAGCCGACGGCCGCTGCACGGTGTTTCGTGCACCCGACGCGCTCACGCCTGAAGCGCCGGTTCTGCCTGAAGTCGAAAATGAAAATATTCTCTACGAGAAGTGCGGCGGAATCTTGCGGCTCGTGGCGATCCTGCCAAACGGAACGCCGATCCAGTCCAGCTCCACCGCTGGCTTGGGCTCGTCCGGCGGGGAAGGACTTTCACAGTTTGGGTTACGCAGCCCGGGAGACTTCCACGCGGTTTCGCGGGATGGATCCTCGGTCTATTGGACCGCACCAGGGGATCAGCCCGGCATCCTCTACCGGCGGATCAACGCTGACCAGCCGCAGAGCGCGATGGTTTCCGGCAAATGCGCCGAACCCGACAAGGCCTGCACTATGCCGGTGTCGCAGCTGAAAAGCGGCGCCCCTGCCCGGTTTTGGACCGCCTCGGCCGATGGTACGCGAGCCTTCTTCTCGGTCGGCGAACGCTTGTACGAATACTTCGCCACCGATCCCACCGAACCGGAAGTCGTACTGGTCGCGGAAGGGATGGAAGGAAAAGGCAATGGAAAAGCCGGGGACGGAGTGCTCGGTGCCAGCGAAGACGCATCGCGCATCTACTTCACCTCGCACAAGCTGCTTGCACCGGGCGCGGTTTCCGGAGAGCCGAACCTCTATTTCCTTGAAGTCGGAGAACAACCGCGCTTCATCGGCATCCTCGATCAGTCCGATCTAGCCGAAGAGCCTGTCGAATCGAAAGCTATCTCCTACGAACCGGGCAGCCGCGCCGCCCGGGTCAGCGCCGATGGCTTACAGGCCGCCTTTATGTCGAGCGCCCCCTTGACTGGCTTCGACAACACCGACCGGCGCAACGGTGCAGCCGATCGCGAGGTATTCGTCTATGACGCGAAAGCAGATGGCGGGCAGGGCCGGCTCGTGTGCGTATCCTGCGATCCCAGCGGCGCCCGGCCGCTGGGGCAGAACATCACCTTCTCTCAAGCAAGGCGGGCGGTTTGGGCGGCGGCACGGATCCCGACCTGGACTACGTCGCTCTACCCGGGCAACCCACTGAGCAGCGAAGGCTCCACCGTCCGCCTCTTCTTCGACAGCTTCATCCCGCTCAGCCCACGGGACACCAATGGGCACGCCGATGTCTACGAGTGGGAGAGCGCAGGTGGCAGAGCTGCCTGCGAAGAAGTCGGCGCCGAAACTTATGTGCCGACGATGGCGGGCTGCCTCAGCCTCATCTCGAGCGGCCAGGGAAATCAGGACTCCGAATTCATCGACGCCGACCCGGCGGGCAAGAACGCGTTCTTTGCCACCGGCACCAGCCTTCTTCCCCAGGATCCGGGTTCCTTGGACATCTACGATGCCCGCGAAGGCGGTGGATTCCCGGCAACGCAGGCACAGATGCCCTGCGAAGGAGAAGCCTGTCAGCAGAGCAGCCCTGCCCCGTCCGTACCTGGTCCGGCCAGCAACGTTCCGCGCAAAGGCAATCCAAAGCAGACTAAGCCGTGTCCGAAGGGCAAGCGCAGGGTGAAGCGCAAGGGTGGACGCACTGCCTGCGTTGCCAAGAAGCACCACCATAAGCACAAGAAGCACCAATCAAAGGGCGGAGGCCGGTGATGGGAATGCGCTTTGCGGCAGCCATGATGTGCGCGGCCTGCGTGTTTGCGATTGCGGCTCCCGCGGCGCAAGCTGAATTCGGCCTGCTCAATCCCGACGTTACCTTCACGACCGCCACCGGTGCGGCTGAGATGCAGGCGGGTTCGCATCCTTTCGCCACCTCGGTCTCGTTCCAGTTCGCGCGGGCGGGGGAAGGCAAATCTGCGACTCCGGACGGCACCGCCAAGGACGTGATCGCCGAATTGCCGCCTGGGTTCATCGGCAACCCGACTGCGGCTCCGCGGTGCACGGGGGTCGAGTTCGCGACCATCACCAAGTCGATCAGCCAGCCTGCTTGTCCGGACAGCAGCGCGCTCGGCTTGGTGACCGTCGAAATTAAGCAATTCGGGCTTGGTGGCCAGATCAACGAATTTACCGTGCCAGTTTACGATCTTGCCCCTTCTCCGGGCAGCGCCGTCAAACTCGGGTTCGTCGTTTTCAACGTTCCTGTGACGATCGAAGGCGGCCTAAGCCAGGTAGCTCCCTACAGGGTTCGCTCGGGCGCGACCAATATCACCCAAGCGGTCCCCTTTTTCGCCTCCAAGCTCATTCTCTGGGGTGATCCGTCCAGCCCCACTCATGACGCGTTCCGCGGCCACTGCGTTAAAGCAGCCTTTGTCTCCGTCGGCGGTGTGCCGCAATCACTGGGTCAATGCCCCTTCACCGGCGAGCAAAAAACTGCCTTCATCACCCTGCCGAGCTCCTGCCGAGGCCCCCAGACGACGCTGTTGGAAGTCGATTCCTGGGAGCGGCCCGGGCCTCCGTTCCTCCGCTACGAAGTCCCGACCAACGACGTCGGCTCGCCGCCGCAGACGGTCGGATTCAGCGGCTGCGAACGTATCGGCTTCTCGCCGGTCGTATCCAACAAGCCCACCACCAGCTCTGCTGAATCGCCCAGCGGCCTCAATTTCTCCCTTGATATCGAAGGCAACCAGGGCCTTACCGATCCCTCCGAAGAAGCCTTGGCCGACTCCGATATCGAAAAGGCGGTCGTCACCCTACCCCAAGGGGTAACCACCAATCCTTCGGTCGCTACCGGTCTCGCCGCCTGCACGCTTGCTCAATATGACGCACAGAAGCTCGGCGGCGAGGGCGGTTGTCCGGAAGCCTCGAAGATCGGTACGGTAGAAATCGAATCTCCAGTGCTCGAAGACGAAGTTGGCGGTGAAGGCGGAGAAGACCCACAGCTCGCTCCCCATGTGCTGCGTGGCTCGATCTACGTCGCCCACCAGCACGACAACGTCTTCGACAACCTCCTCACCATCTACATGGTGATCGAAGATCCGAAGTACGGAGTCTTCATCAAGCTTCCAGGCCGGGTCGAGCCCGATCCAGCGACCGGGCAGCTCAAGACCACCTTCGGAGAACCCGGTTTCGAACTGCCGCAGCTTCCCTTCTCTCATTTTCGCCTCCATTTCCGAGAAGGAAGGCGGGCGCCGCTGATCACTCCTCCGACCTGTGGGACCTTCTCTACCGAAGCGGTCCTCTATCCGTACGCCGACCCCGCACACCCGCATGTGCAGACGGCCACGTTCGAAGTTAACTCGGGGGCCGAAGGTTCGCCCTGCGCAAGTCAACCCTCGCAACTACCCAGCAAGCAGAGCTTCTCAGCCGGCACGGTCGACCCGAAAGCTGGGACTTACAGCCCGTTCGTCCTCAAGCTGAGCCGCCCGGACGGCTCCCAGCTGCTGCGGAGCATCTCGACCACGCTTCCTGAGGGGCTCCTGGGCAAGCTCGCCGGCATTCCCTACTGCTCCGAGGCCCAGATCGTTCAGGCGCAGTCGCGCTCGGGTGAAGGTCAAGGCGCGGTGGAGCTGGCAAACCCGTCTTGCCCGCGGGCTTCCGAAGTCGGCACCGTCGTCGCTTCCGCCGGCGCCGGGCCTGAACCGCTCTACGTGACTGGGCACGCTTACCTCGCCGGACCGTACGCGGGTGCCCCGCTGAGCCTCGAGATCATTACGCCTGCGATCGCCGGACCGTTCGACCTTGGTGTCGTCGCCGTGCGGACGGCCTTGCAGGTCGACCCCTTTACGGCTTTGATCACGGCGGTTTCCGATCCGATTCCGCCTATCCTCCATGGCCTCCCGCTCGATCTGCGCTCCATCGCTGTGAATGTGAGCCGCCCGAACTTCATGCTCAATCCAACGTCGTGCGAACCGAAGGCGATCACCGGCTCGGCGACTACGACGCTTGCAGCCGTGACGCCACTGAACCAGTATTTCCAAACGTACGGCTGCGGTTCGCTGAAGTATAAGCCCACCTTCAAGCTTCAGCTGATCGGGGCAACGAGGCGCTCGGGGCATCCGGCACTAAAAGCAGTGGTAACGGTGCCGCACAAGAGCTCTTACGCGAACACTGCTCGTCTCCAGGTCGGCTTGCCGCATTCCGAGTTCCTCGACCAGGGAAATCTCGACAAGGTCTGCACCCAGCCCCAACTGCGCACGGCGACCTGTCCCAAGCGCTCCGTCTACGGTCATGTCAAGGTCTGGACGCCGCTGGTCGAAAAGCCCTTGCAAGGCAACGTCTACATCGGCGTCGGCTTCGGCCACCAGCTTCCTGACCTTGTCACCGAATTGAATGGCCAGGTTCGGGTCCTGCTTCATGGACGCGTTGATACGACCAAGCACGAAGGTCTGCGCAACACCTTCGAATTCGTTCCCGACGCTCCATATTCGCGAGTCGTTGTCCAGCTCAAGGGCGGCAAGAAATACGGGTTGCTCGAAAATTCGGAAAACATCTGCAGCAAACCGCAGCAGGCCAGCGTTCTATTCGTTTCCCAGACTGGGATTAGAGCCCATTCACGGCCAACGATTACGAATAGCTGCCGCACGAAGAAAGAGCATCACACGAAGTCCCACGGGCACGCGAAGCATCACCGATAGATGCAGCCCCGATTGGCCTCGCTCTTCCTGCCCGGTGGACCAATCTGGCACGCCCATTGCGAGGCACCGGGCCTTCGCGAAGTCCACTGCGGATCTCCCTAAGTGGACGGAAATTCCTTGACAAGTCCATGGCGGTTCCTGTAGGTTTCCGCTACCGAACGATGCCGGGGCAGGGATCCTGGCGGGTTTTGGCAGGACGGGGAGGCGTAATCTCGCTGACGGGGGCGACCAGTCATCATCACCAGCTTTGGTATATGCACCTTTGCTGGGGTCAAGTTGGTCAGTGCCGGTTGCGGCGAACGTCCGCTGTGCAGTTACACGACCACACTAAAAGGGAGAACAGGATGAATCCGAAGCGCTACGCGCGCCTCTTGGTCCTTCTCGCGGTTGCCGCTGTCTCCGCAGCTGTAATCGCGCCTGCGGCTCAGGCGGCCACTCCGGCACCCGGCTACGGACAGTTTGCCGGCTGCCCAACGAAAGCAGAAGATCCGACTGTCTCGAGCTGCCTCCACGCCGTGATTAGTAGCGGCAGGTTGAAGCTTGGCAACAAAGACACCCCGATCACCAACCCGATCGTCATCTCGGGTGGTACGAATGCAGAACTCGGTGAATTCCGCGCCAATGCAGAAGGCGGACTCAAGCCGGCCAGACAGAAAGTGCCGGGCGGTGTCGTTGGTCTGACTGGCCTCACCTGGCTGCTCGAACTACTGGGCAGCGAAGCATTGACCCTGTACGCTACCGCCGAAGCGGCTGGTCTTCCTACGTTCGAAGGGATTACCAAAGTTACCCTCCCGCTGCGAATCCATCTGGAAAACGGGACCCTCGGTAACAACTGTTACGTAGGGAGCTTCACGAATCCGGTGGTGCTGCATCTGACCACTGGAACCAGCGGAAGTCTGACGGGTAAAAAAGGTACGCTTACCTTTGACGAAACCACCGAAATCCTGAAAATGACCAACGCGAAATATGTCGATGGCTTGTTCACCGCTCCAGGAGCCAGCGGCTGCGTCCTCACGCTGTTTGGCTTCATTCCGATCAGCATCAACGGGCTCGTGAACACCGCGTCGGGTCTGCCTGCAAGTTCAGGTACCAACGAAACGGAACAGATCACCACTACCGAAAACGCTTCGGTCGAACTGGTCTATCCGTAGCAAGTATTGAGCTGGCGTCTCAAGTCGGATGCGCGGCGAGTCAATCGCCGCGCATCCAGGCGCCTTTTGCCGGCCTCCCGTTGTGTCTTACGGTTCGGCCACGATGCGCGAGACCAGGGCCGCTGCAGCCTCGGTGCCCCGCGTGGCGCGCAGCGACTGCGCCAAGCGGGAGAGATCGGCACTCCGTCCCGCCCCTTCGAGTAGGACACCGATTGCTTTCCAGAGCTTCGTCGGACTGTGCTCGTAGGTGTCGAGCCGAATTCCGAGCCCGGCCTCGTCCAGTCGCTGCGCATTGTCATGCTGGTCCCAGAAGATCGGTAGGACGACCATCGGCTTACCGAAGTAGAGGGACTCGGTGACGGTGTTGTTGCCGCCGTGGGTGATCACCAGGTCGACCTTCGGAAGGATCGAGGTTTGGGGCAGGAACTCGGCCCCGGCCATATTTGGGGCAAGCTCGAGTTCCTTGGCTTGGGGGCCCTTGGAGAGGATGACGCGGTAGGGCTGGTCGGCGAGCTCGGCGATCAGCTTGCGCATCAGGTCGGTGTCGGCGGAGCCGAGGGAGCCCATCGAGAGGTAGATCAGCGGGTCGTCGTTGTCGCGCATCGCTTCTGGCACGTCCCAGGCTGAGTCGGTGGTGCGGACGCAGGCCTGGAGGTTGTGCCAGTGGGGGCCGAGGGGACGGGCGCGGGGGTAGTCGATCGCCTCGGGATAGATGTAGAGGTTGAGCCAGGGGCTCTCGTGGATGAAGTCGTAGCGGGGCAGGGGCGGCGTGCCGCGCTCCTGGCACCACTCGCTGAAGTCGTCGTGGATGTCCTGCAGCGTGCTGCTGTAGGCGGCCCAGAACGTGTCCCACTCGCGATTGTCGGTGGTCGGTAGGCCCGAGAAGGGGGGTGGGATCAGGTGATCCTTCATCTCGGCCGGGTTGCAGGAGGCGATCCGGACCCAGGGGATCCCCGAGGTGAGGAGGGCTGGGAAGGTGATGACGTTGTCCTCGACGATGACGTCGGGGCGCAGCTCGGCGAAGATCTGGTGGAGGTGGTCGTCGACGTATTTGGCCCCGTCGATAAGGGCCTGGAAGGTCGGCGCGACGAAGGAGCCCAGCTGTTCGATCGTCGGTTCGCGGAAGACCGGCGCCGTGTCGCGGATGAAGTCCTTCCAGAACTGTCCCGGCACTTCCTCTCCTTCGGGCGGTGGGGTGAGGCGCACGAGGCGCTCCTCGAAGCCTTTCTCCTCGAGCGTGCCGGCGAAGGACTCCTCGACGATGAAGACGACTCGGTGCCCCCGACGGCGCAGGACATCGGCGATGCCGACGCAGTTGTTGGTCGGCCCGAAAGCTCCCTCGGGGAAGAAGACGATGGTCGAGCCGCTGGGCATCGGCTCCATGTATCGCAGCGAGGGGCCTCGGCGCAACCCTCAGCCACTGATCGGCGGCCGGCGCCAGGCGACGCTGCGACCGGCTTCGACGAAATCGAGACGCCGGAAGTTCCTGCCGGCGCCGGCGCGGTCGACCGGCACCTCGCAGGACTCCGCCATCGCCGTGTGGCACCGAGCCGCTGCCGCATCGGCGAGGCGACGCTGGATCAAGGCGGAGTGGCAGCCGTGGTGGCGGGCGTCGGGAGTGGTCGCGTCGAGCCCGAGGACCGCGATCCCATCGTCGAGCAGCATCGACCCACAGGCGACCTCACGTTCGTCGAGGTATGCCGAGTAGCAACGCCAGCCGTCCAGCTCGGGCAAGCCGAGCAGCGGCACCGTCGCCAGGTCGGAAACCCCGAGCGCCGCGGCGAAGATCAGCGACATCCCTTCGGTGTCGGCGGCGGTCAGCTCGTGGATGTCGACCTGTGGCTCGGGCATTGGGGTCGGCGTCGTGACCGGGCGCAGGTAGCGGCGCATCATCGGGCCCTGTTCGTAACCGCGCGAAGAGAGCCAGGCCTCGGCGGCTCTGCTTTCGGGACGGTCGGAGGCAACCTGGACCAGGTAGTCGACCTCGCGCGAGCGCATCCATTCGACCGCGACGGCAAGGTAGCCGTCGGCAACCGCTCCGGGCTCGGCGGCGCCTTGGACCGTGTTCATCGCGAGGGCGTCGGGCAGCCCGGCGCAAGCAGTCGCCAAGACCGGTCCGAACCAGCGCTTCCTGATTTCCAGCTCCTCGACGGCGTCCCGCGGCGCGGCGCTCCAGATTCCCTCACGGAAGTGGAGCTCGGCCGCGGCGATCGCAGCTGCGTCGTACCGCATCGGTTCGCCTCCCTGCCGGGCCTCCCGTCAGTGCCTACTATATGGACAAGACTCCCTGTGTAGCAAGGCTCTCCGGGCGAATACCCGGTATTGGGCTGGTTTCTGCAGACGCTTGGCCTAGGGCGAGCTTCGCCGCCCGCCTTTTCAGAGTCCGGGTGGGTGGCGAACGACGAAGCGGGCCAGGGTCTTCGGGTCCGGCATCCCCATCTTCCAGCGCGGGCCGCGAACGCCGGGCCAGTCGTCGCGGGTGTCGAAGCGCAGTCCGGCGACGACCATGAAGACGTGCTCGGCGTTGGCGTAGACGCTGATCCACTTGCCGACGCCGGCTTCGCCCCAGTACTCGAGCTGGCCCGAGACCATCGTCGTCGCCAACAGGCCGCCGCCGTGGAGTGCGTAGCCGACGGCCCCCGAGCAGTCGTAGCCCTTGCTGATGAAGCTGAGGTGCCCGCCGCCCCAGACGTAGGTGCGGCCGTTGATCTGATTTGCGGCGGCGATTACTTGCTTGACCACCGGTGGCGCGCCCGGCGGCGGGATCGCGCGGCCGTCGACGAAGGTCGAGCCGCAGTTTTCGCTCATTCGCAGCGCTTCCGGCGGAGTCGGCATGCAGCCGGTGCCCCACGGCGTCCCGGCGGGGACGGCGGGGTCGACCGGGGCCATGGCGGCGGCACCCGTCACGACGAGCAGAGACGCCACGAAGCTGATCGCGATCCGTCGCACCGTGCGCGTCAGGCTACGCAATCGGAGCAAGTGAAAGGGGCGACCCGAAGGCCGCCCCTTTCGAAATCGTGCATCTGGTTGTGGTCCGGGCCGCCGCTCAGCCCTTCGGGGTACAGGCGCGGATGATTTCCGTTTTGGCCTGCGTGCCGTCGGCGAATTTGGCCAGGACGTGGACCTGGAGCTTGCCGTCGGTGCACTTCGCGGTCAGCGGGTTATAGGTCTTGCCGCCGGTCTTGATGCCCTTGTTGATTTTCAGGTTGAAGCTCGTCACCGAGCCGGCGCCGCCGGCGATCTTCGGGATCGTCGCGACTGATTTGAGGCCGAAGCGCCCGTTCGGATGCTTCTTGATTTTGACCGTGGTGACGATCGCCCCCGTGATCGGCGCGTTGAAGTACGCGTGGATGTAGAGGGTGGTGGTGCCGCCCGAGAAGCCGCCGTTGAAGACGAGCAGTTTCGAGCTGACCGGGATCGGCTTCTGTTCCGGGAAGGCCACCTCGACGGTGGTCTGGCCGGTGCCGATGATCGCCGGGCCGCAGGCCGCTTCAGCCGCCTTGGTATCGCGCGACTGCAGCTTGCCGGAGGTGCAGGCCGGCATCCCCTTCACATTGATTTCGCCGTTTTTGTCCGATTCGAGGACGACTTCCTTCAATGCAGGCGGGTGGCTCCCGTCCGTCGTCGCGATCTTGCCTTCGGCGGTGAGCGAGATCGGCGTCTGCTTGGTCTTCGAAAGCGCCTTCGGGCTGAAGCCACCGTTGGCGGTGAATTTCAGGTTCCCCACCTGAACGGTGACCGGTCCTTCGCCGGCGGCGCTTGCGAAACCGACCGCGCTCAGCGCCACGACGACGCAAAGGGCGGCAGTCAACGTCAAGAACTTGCGCATTTCCCTATGTCTCTCCTTTGCAGCGACTCTCCCGGAGACGCTGTCGTCAAACCATTACGTAGATTCGTGAAGCGGTCTTCTGGCGGGGCCAAGTACCAACAATTGGGGGTTCCTAAACCCCGATCCCCGGCATCGACTTAAACCCGCAAAAGCGCCAGAAAGAGCGCTCCATGGGTACCTAAACGTTGCTGCTCGGCACACTCAAAGCTCGGGCAGATTGCACAGCAGAGTCCGTATGGTTAGTATTCTCTGCGAGATGGTGGGGGGCACGAAAAAAGGCGCCGTTGCGCTGATCGCGATTGTCCTTGTGCTGGCATTCGCCGGTTGCGGTGGCGGGTCTTCCACTGCAGATGGGGGAACCGTCGAAAACGAAGGCTCGTCACAGCCGAGCAAGGAATTCCTCGGTCCGAAGAAGAAACAGAACAGCCCGGCGCTGTTCGGGCAAGTAGGAAGCGCCGAAGAACTCGAACAGGTCTCCCAGATCGTCGGAGAAAGCCTGAAAGCCCGAGAAGTAGGCGACTGGGCTGGTCAATGCGCAACGCTTTCGATGGCAGCTCAGAAAAAAGTTGCCGAAGCAGCGGAAAAGCAGAAGGGATGCAGCGCACAACTCGAAGCTCTGGGGAAAGACGCGCCGAAATTCCTTCTCCGCGACAACATGGCGGGATCGGTTGCGGTCTTCCGCTTCAAAGGCATCACGGGCTACGCGCTCTACCACGGCGACGACCAGAAAGACTGGGCGATGCCGATGGAAAAGGAAGGCGCCGAATGGAAGGTCGGCGCCCTCCTAGCTCAACAACTGTCTCGCTAGTCGCCGAGCCGGATCGTCTGCTCGCGATCGGGGCCGACCCCGACCAGACGTATCGGGACGCCGACGAACTCGGCGATGAAGGCGAGGTAATCGCGGGCTGCGGCGGGGAGGTCCGACTCGGTGCGGGCGCCGCCGATGTCCTCGTCGAAGCCGGGCAGCTCCTCGTACTCGGGCGTTGCCGAATGGAGGATCGACTGGTGGTAGGGGAAGCTGTCGAGCTCGGCGCCTTCGCGCGAGCGGTAGCGAACTGCCACGCGGAGGGGGCCGAGGCCGCGGAGCACGTCGAGCTTGGTGATCGCCAGCGCGTCCATGCGGTTGAGGCGGACGGCGTAGCGGAGGGCGATCAGGTCGAGCCAGCCGACACGCCGCCGCCGGCCGGTGGTGGTGCCGAACTCGTGGCCGGCCTCGACCATGCGCTCGCCGGTCTCGTCCTCGAGCTCGGTCGGGAAGGGCCCGGCGCCGACCCGGGTCGAGTAGGCCTTGACGATCCCCCACACTTCGCTGATGTCGGCCGGGCCGATGCCGGCGCCGACCGTCGCCGCGCCGGCGATCGGGTTGGAGGAGGTGACGAAGGGATAGGTGCCGTGGTCGAGGTCTAGCAGGGCCGCCTGGGCGCCCTCGAAGATCACCGTGCGGTCGGCGTCGAGCTCCTCCCAGCAGAGCCGGGCAGTGTCGGCGATGTGGGGCTCGAGCCGGTGGCCGAAGTTGACGTGTTCCTCGACCATCGAGTGGACGTCTAGCCGCGGGTCGGGGCCGAGGGCTGCTGCCGCGCTGGCCTCGTCGTTGCCCTCGCGCCGCAGTTTGCGCCGCTGCACCCCGAGCTCGCGCAGCGCCTGCTGCTTCGGCTCCAGGGCCGCCCGGATCTTCGTCCGCAGGATCTTCTCGTCGAGCAGGTCCTGGACCCGGATCCCCAGCCGCAGGGCCTTGTCGGCGTAGGCGGGGCCGATCCCGCGCCGCGTGGTCCCGATCGAGTTCTTCCCCAGTTTCGTCTCGCCCGCAGTGTCGAGCAGCACGTGGTAGGGCATGATCAGGTGCGCGTTGGCCGAGATCCGCAGGTTGGCGACGCCGATGCCGGCTCGTTTGAGGTCCTCCATCTCGCCCAGCAGGACCCGGGGGTCGACCACCACCCCGTTGCCGATCACGCAGGTCTTGTCCTGGTGCAGGATCCCCGACGGGATCAGGTGGAATTTGTACTCGTGGCCGTCGCGGACGATCGTGTGGCCGGCGTTGTTGCCGCCCTGGAAGCGCACGATCATCGTCGCGTCCTCGGCCAGCAGGTCGGTGACCTTGCCCTTGCCCTCGTCGCCCCACTGGGCGCCCACTATCACCACGCCTGGCATACGCAGCGGATTATGAAGATGAGAGGCCCGCGGGCACCGGCCGGGTGCTCAGGCGGCCCTGCCGTAGCGGCGATCGCTGCCGAAGACCGGGACCTCGTCGCACATCTGGGTCAGCCGGGAGACGGTGCGGGGGCCGATCTGCTCCTCGAGCTCCTCGTGCGGGAGGTTGGTCGTGATCAGCACCGAGCGCTTCGTCTCGTAGCGCTCGTTGATCAGCGCGTAGAGCTGCTCGAGCACCCAATCCGAGCGTTTCTCGGCGCCGAGGTCGTCGATGTGGAGGAGGTCTACCGACGTCAGGCGCTCGAAGAAGGAGAGGTAGTTGTCGCCGCCGGGCTCGGCGTCGTAGGTGCGGCGGATCCGCGCCAGCAGCTTCGGCAGCGAGTAGATCGCGACCGTCCGCCCGGATTCGAGCGCCGCGCTCGAGATCAGCATCGCCAGCGTCGTCTTCCCCGTCCCGGTGTCGCCGAAGAGCCAAAGGCCACGGCCCTCGTCGAGCCGCTCGTCGAGGTCCTCGACGAAGCCCCTGACGTCGCCGACGGCGGCCTTCGTCTGCAGGTCCCGGGCCATGTCGCTGACCGGCGGCCGCTCGAAGGAGACGCCGCGGTAGCGGGCCGGGATCGCCGAGGCGACGCCGCGCGCGCGGCCCTTGCGCAGCCGCTGCGCCCGGCACTCGCAGGGGCGGGCGACGTCCTCGGGGCCGAGGATCCAGCCGGAGCCGTCGCAGACCCCGAGCGGGCAGACCTGGTCGCGGAAGGGTTCTGAACGGGCGATCGCCGGCATCAGCAGCTCTCAGTAAAGGTGGACGAGCGGCGGAACGGCGCCATCAAAAGTCCGGCCCCGCGGCCTCGGCCAGCGGCGGGCCTTCCCCGACCGGCTGCTCGATCGGCGCCTCCTGGCCGGTGTGGTCGGCGAATTTGGGATAGCGGTCGAGGAAGACCAGCTTCCTGGTCCCGATCGGGCCGTTCCTGTGCTTGGCGATGATCAGGTCGGCGAGGCCGTCCGGCTCTTCGTCGGGGTCGCGGTAGTAGTCCTCGCGGTAGAGGAAGGCGACGACGTCGGCGTCCTGCTCGATCTGCCCCGACTCGCGCAGGTCGGAGAGCTGCGGCTTCGGCGGCGTCCGCTGCTCGGGCGCCCGCGAGAGCTGGGAGATCGCGACGACGGGCACCTCGAGCTCGCGGGCGAGGATCTTCAGCCCGCGGCTGATCTGGCCGACCTGCTCGACCCGGTTGGCGCGGTGGTCGTCGGACCGCATCAGCTGGATGTAGTCGAGGATGATCAGCCCGAGGCCGCCGCGCTCCTGTTCCTGGGCGTGCAGGCGGCGGGCCTTGGCGCGCAGGTCGAGGATGCCGAGGTCGGAGGAGTCGTCGAACCAGAGCGGCGCCTGCTCGAGTTCGTTGCAGGCGCGCACCACCTTCGGCCAGTCGCGCTGGGAGACCTGGCCCTTGCGCAGCTTGTCGCCGGAGATGCGGGCACGGCAGGCGATGAAGCGCTGGGCCAGCTCGACCTCCGACATCTCGAGCGAGAAGAAGGCGACCGGGAGGTCGCGCTTGACGGCGACGTTTTCGGCGATGTTGGCGACCAGGGCGCTCTTGCCCATCGCCGGCCGGGCGGCGACGATGATCAGGTTGCCGGGCTGGAAGCCGCCGGTGATCGCGTCGATGTCGCGGAAGCCGGCCGGCGTTCCGGTCATCTCGGTCTCGCCGGTCGAGAGTTTCTCCAGCCGGTCGACCTCGTCGTGGAGGATCTCCGAGAGCAGCTTGAAGTCGGAGGCCTGCTCTTTGTGGGCGACGTCGAAGAGCAGCTTCTCGGCTCGCTCGGAGAGCTCGCGCGGCTCGCCGGCGCGCTCGTTGACCCAGCCCTGGATCTCCTGGCCGGCGCCGAGCAGCCGCCGCAGCAGCGAGTTCTGCTGGACGATCTCGGCGTAGTGCTTGGCGTTGCCGGCCGCCGGCACTTTCGCCGCCAGCTCGGAGACGTAGTGCTTGCCGCCGGCCGCGTCGATCATGTTGCGCTGGGTCAGCGCCTCGGCGACGCTGAGGGCGTCGACCGGCTTCGAGGCGGCGTAGAGGTCGTGGACCGACTCGAAGATCGCCCGGTGGCGGTCGAGGTAGAAGTCGGAGTCCTTCAGCTTCACCTCGTCGATTACGCGGGTCAGCGCCGGCTCGGCGACGAGCATTGCGCCGAGGACCGATTCCTCCGCCTCGATGTTCTGGGGCGGGACGTGGGTGGCGGCTGGCTGCGGCATGGGGGGAGTGAGTAAAGGGGGAGGTGCGGCGGCAAATTCGGGGGTCGGCCGCGGCTCCCTCCAGCCAACCAAAGGCGGGCTCGCGGCGCCTCTCGGAATTGCGCCTTTTGCGAGCGTGAGTTGACGCTTCGGTTACAGGTCTGCCGCTATTTCGGCGAGCGCCGGGTCGAAGGCGTCGGCTTCGTCGAGCAGCTGCGCCTCGCCGCGCCGCAGCATCCGCAGGGTGATGATCGCGATGCTGAGGATCGCGGTCGCGCCAAGGCTGAGCTGGACGCTGAGCAGGCCCTCGCGGGTCCAATAGACGTCGCGCAGGTCGAGCAGCAGCGCCGCCTCGTCGAAGGTGAGGCCGATTCCGGCGCCCATCGGCACCGCCAATGTCTGCTCGAGCTCGTCGTCGTCGCTGACGAGGGCGGCGATGCCGGAGCCGAAGGCGATCAGGATGCCGGGGACGAAGTGGTGGATGTGGCGGCCGCCGATCGAGACGTTGCGGAACGGGCCCCGGCGCTGGCGGATGCCGTAGGTCGAGAGGCGGACGAGGGCGAAGGAGCCGAGGAAGCCGGCCAGCAGGTTGAAGAGCACGGTCTCCGAGCGTGGCGCCGAGGTGTAGCCGCGGACTGCCGCCTCGACCGTGTCGATCGCCGCCGCCTCGACCGTGTCGATGGCGCCGATCGGCGCCAGTTCGAGCTGTTCGTGCTCACGGTGCTGGCGGGCACGGCGGCTGAGCAGGCGGCCGAACTGGTCGACGATGACGGCGCCGGCGCCGGCGCTCGCCACCGCGGCGAGCCCGACCGTCGCCCGCTCGGAGCGGGTCCAGCCGGGACTGCGCCGGAAGGGTCGGACTACTTCTCCTCGCTGATGATCGTCTTCACCGCGGCGGTGGTGCCGTCGGCGAGCTCGATCTCGACCATGAAGGTGCCGACTTCGCGCAGCGGCTGCTCGAGCTTCACTTTGCGTTTGTCGATCCGCAGGTCGCGGGCGTCGCGCAGGGCGTCGACGATCTCTTTCGGGCCGACCGAGCCGAACAGCTTGCCGTCTTCGCCGGCCCGCTGGTGGATCGTGATCACGGTTTTCGAGAGCAGGCCGGCAGCCTCGGCTTCGCGCTCGGCACGGGCCTTCTCGGCCCGTTCGGCTGCCTCGAGCCGGCGCTGCGCTTCCTCCAGCGCGCCGGGCGTGGCGGGCTGCGCGAGCTTGCGCGGGATCAGGTAGTTGCGCAGGTAGCCGGGGGCGACGTCGACGGCCTGGCCGGCTTCGCCGAGCGACTCGACGTCCGCGAGCAGGATCGCCTGCGCCATCAGCGCTCTCCGACGTAGGGGAGCAGCGCGATTTCGCGCGCCCGCTTCACTGCGACCGAGAGCTGCGCCTGGTGGCGGCGCGAGAGCCCGGTGACCCGCCGCCCGCGCGTCTTCCCCTTGTCGGAGAGGAACCGCCGCAGCAGGTTGAGGTCCTTGTAATCGACGACTTCCGCGTTGACGCGGGTGTATTTGCGCGGCCGGGCGCGATCGCTGCCGCGGCGACCGCCGCGGCCTCGGGCCGGTGCTGAGGTATCTCTGGCTCGTGGCATGCGACCGCGGATGGTACAGACCGGGCGCCGTCGGGGCGGCGCCGTTGCGGCGATTTGGGGGCCTGGAGGCCCCCAAAGCTCGCAGCGATGGGTTACCGGCGGCTAGAAGGGGATGTCGTCTTCGGAGCCGCCGCCGCCGACGCCAGCGCCCTGGAAGTCGGAGGTGTCGGCGGGCACGTCGCTCTGCGGGGTGAAGCCGCCGCCGTTGCCGCCGGGCTGGCCGCCGCCTCCGCCGCCGTCGCGCGAGCCGAGGAACTGGACGGTGTTGGCGATTATCTGCACCGCCTGTCGTTTGCCGCCGCCTTCTTTCGCCTCCCACTCGCGCCAGTCGAGCCGGCCTTCGATCGCGACCGGGCGGCCCTTCTGCAGGTAGGTCGCGCAGTTCTCGCCCTGGGCGCCCCAGACGACGACGTCGAAGAAGTTCGGCTTGTCGACCCATTCGCCGCTGGTGCCGTCTTTGCGGCGGCTGTTGACGGCGACGCGGAGTTCGCAGACGGCGGTGCCGCCGCCGGTGTGGCGCAGCTCAGGGTCGCGGGTCAGGTTCCCGGTGATGACCACCACGTTCACGTTCGAAGCTGCCAAAAAACTCACTCCCTCTGAAGATTCGTTAGCTGGGTTCCAGTCTAAGCAGGCCGACGGCGCGACTTCTCCCCCCGACGGCGGGCTTTCCGTGCAAAGAGCGGGGGCGCGCGGTGGGCGGCGGGTCTACTCGTCGTCGGCCTGGGCCTCGCCGCGGTCCTCGCGGGGGGCACCGGGGCCGGCGCCCTGCCCGGCGCGCTCGCGCGGGCCAGGGGCGGCGGTGGTGGCCGGCGGCACGATCGACGGCGTGCCGGGGTCGACTTTGAAGATCCGGAAGCGGAGGACGCCGTCGGCGATCTTCAGGTTGTGGTCGAGCGAATCGAGCAGCGAGCTCTGCGCCTCGAAGCGGTACCAGCGGTAATCCGCCTCGGTGCGATGGTCGATCTCGTAGGCCATCTTGCGCAGGCCCCAGGTGTTCTCCTGTTTCAGCGTCCCCGCGCCCTCGATTTCGCCACGGGCGTTCTGCGCCAGGGCGTCGCGCGCCGGGGCGTCGAGTTTGGGGTCCAGCATCAGGACCAGCTCATATTCGCGTGCTGCTGCCAAAACGGCGGCTGACTATAGCGACGGAGCGGCTTCGGGGTGCCGTTGGCAGGTCCTAGTGCGGCGCGAACTCGGCGGAGCCGTCTTCGGGGCGGGGCGGTGGCGGCGGTTGCGCGGGTGGTGGAGCCGGTGCTGGTTCCGGGGCCGGAGCGGGCGGCGGCGGGGCGGGAGCGACCGGTTCGGGGGTTGGCGCGGGCGTGGGCGGCGGGGTATGTGGGTGCCGGCCGCGGCGCGCCTCGTGAGGGTTTGGCGGCCTGTTTGAGTGAGACGCCTCGCGCCGGTGCGGTGGCTTGTTCCAGTCGGACGGCTTGCGTCGGTGCGGCCGGCGTACGCGAGAGGGTTCCTGCCCATGCGACGGACCGGGCCGTCGGGACGGCCGGCCGTCGCGCCCGTGCGGCTCGAGGCGAGAGCGCACGCGTGCGCGATTTGGCGCCTTCCTCCCGCCATCCGAGAGAAATGCGCCACTTGCTCCGCGCCGGCTCTTTGGCGCCCTGTCCGTCTCCCCGACGGAAAAGGCGCCAACGCCTCCCGCGGCTCGGCCGACCTGCGGCAGGCCGACGTCCCGGCCCAGCGGCGGTGGCTCGGGGGCGCGCAGGAGGCCCGGCAGCGCGGCGAACGCCGCGAGCATGGCGGCGGCGGCCACCGCCCACCTCGCCAGTCCCCTCCATCGGATTCGCAGCGCTCGCACCGGGACCTCAGGTCCCGGCCGCCCCGATCTCTCCCCCCGCGACGCCGCCTAAGCCGCGGTCTTGCGCCGAAGCTCCTCGATGTCCGCCAGCTGGTCGTCGATCCAGTCGCCGGGGTTGCGGGAGAAGATGATCTCCTTCAGGCCCTGCGACCACTGGCGCTTGGTCGCGGCGTCGAGGGTCAGCGCCCGGTGGATCGCGTCGGCCTGCTGCTGGATGTCGAACGGGTTTACCGAGATGCAGAAGTCCCACAGCTCCTGGTGGGAGCCGGTGTTCTCGGAGAGCATCAGGACGCCGTCGCGGGTATTCACCGCCGGCGCCTCCTTGGCGACCAGGTTCATGCCGTCGAAGATCGAGTTGACCATCAGCAGGTCGAAGTGCTTGTAGCGGGCGACCGCGTCGTGGAAGTTCTCGTAGATCCTGAGGTCGATCGGCATCCAGTCGGTGGTCCCGTGGCGGTGGTTGACGACCGCGACCAGGGCCTCGATCCGCTCCAGGTACTCGGCGTACTCGGGCACATCCTGGCGCGAGGGCTGCAGGTGGGCGATGAAGGTCACCTCTTCGCGGAACTCGGGGTGCTGGGTGAGGAAGGTGTCGAAGGCGGTGAAGCCGCGCAGCACGTTCTTCGAGAGGTCGGCCCGGTCGACGCGGATGATCAGGTACTTGCGCCGCCGTTCCAGCACCTCGCGCTCGGCCTCGGCCACTTCCGGCGAGGCCGCGACCTGCTGCAGCCGCTCGGCGTCGATCCCCAGCGGGTAGGCGCGGGCCAGCGTCCGCCCGCCCTCGTGCCGCACTTCGCCGGTCGAGTAATCGACCTCGGCCTCCAGCAGTTCGTCGCAGCAGCGCAGGAAGTTGATGCAGTAGGCGACGGTGTGGAAGCCGATGATGTCGTTGGCCAGCATGCCGTCGTAGATCGCGTCGCGGATCCGCGTCGGCAGCACCCGCCAGCTGTCCGGCTGGGTCCAGGGGATGTGGACGAAGTGGTGGAGGAAGGCGTCGGGCCGCTGCTCGCGGATCATTCGCGGCGCCGTGTAGAGGTGGTAGTCGTGCAGCATCACCAGCGGGTCCTGCTGCCCCTCGATCTGGGCGAGCACGGCCTCGGCGATGTCGCGGTTGACCGCCTGGTAGCCGTAGTCCCAGGCGTCGAGCTCCTGCCGGCGGATGTCCGGCGCGTTCGAGAGATCCCAGAGGTAGTGCTGGATGAACCAGAGGATCGGGTTGGCGATCACGTTGTAGAAGCGGTCGTAGGCGTCGGGGTCTGAGCCCACCATGCAGACCCGGTAGTCGATGCCGGCGAGGGAGATCTCGGTCGGGCCGTTCGCTTCCTCGGAGACCGCGACGTCCTCGTCGGTCATCGCCGAGGCGATCCACAGCGCGTCGCGGTGGCGGACCAGGTCCGAGAGCGCCGTCACCAGGCCGCCGCCGCCGCGCCGGACCGTGCGCTCGCCGTTCTCGTCGAGTTCGAACTGGGCGGGACCGCGGTTCGAGACGATGATCAGCGGCGAGGAGTCCACTGCGGCAGAGATTACGCGGTCGGGTGCGCCCGGCCGCCTCTGGAGAGGCTCAGGATTCGAGCCGGGTGAAGAGGTCGAGCCAGTCGCGCAGCAGCCGCGGCGAGAGGAACTGGCGCCGCGCGTGCTCCTTGCCCTCGCGGCCGAGGCTCTTGCCGAGGCCGGGGTCGCGGAGGATCTCGAGGCAGCGCTCGGCGCACTCGGCGGGCGAGTTGACGAGGTAGCCGGAGATCCCGTCTTCGATCTGCAGCGGGATGCCCCCGACGTTGCCGGCGACCGTCGGCCGCCCCTTCCAGAGCGCCTCGGTCACGGTCAGCCCGAATCCCTCGCGGATCGACTTCTGCAGGCAGACGTCGGACTGCGACTGGAAGGCGTTGACCTCGATCGCGCCGACGTTGTTGAGGTTGCTGAGGATCTTGATGTCCGGGTCGTTGTCGGCGTATTCGTAGGTTTTCTGGAAGTACTCGCGGCCCTCGGGGTCGTCGCTGGCCATCGAGCCGACCATCGCCAGCTGCGCGTCCGGCACCGCCTCGGTGACCTCGCGGTAGGCGTCGATCACGCCGATCGGGTCCTTCCAGGGGTCGAAGCGCGAGACCTGGGTCAAGAGCGGCCGCTCGACGTCGATCCCGAACTGGCGGCAGACGAAGGCGGCGTCCTCGGGCGAGAAGGCCATGTTCTTCGGCGAGAGCGGGTCGATCGCCGGCGGGATGATGTTGACCCCGTCGCGGGCGCCGTCGATCCCGGCCGGGACGTAATCGGGCAGGTGCCAGACGGTCGCGTTGTACTCCTGGATCAGCGGCAGCAGGCGCGCGATCGGGGCGGGGTTCGGGTTCGAGAGGTCGATGTGGCAGCGCCAGATCCAGTGCTTGCCCTTCTCGGCGGCGCCGCGCCGCAGGCCGATCGGCTGCGGGTCGTGGACGATGACGATGTCCCAATCGCCCTGCAGCCCCTCGGCGTTCATCTGGTTGATCTCGTCGAACAGCGCCCACTGCTCCTCGCTCAGCGTCTCCGGCGCGCCCTGCAGCGAGTTGTGGAGGAGCTTGGTCGCGTTGAAGAACTCCTCTTTGCCGAAGATCACGTGCCAGTGCGCGTCGAGGCCGATGTCGCGCATCAGCGGCACGATCGTGTAGAGGATCTCCGAGACCCCGCCGCCGAAGGCGGTGGCGCTGACGTGCAGCACGCGCTTGCCTTTCAGCGGCTCCGCCAGCGCGCGGATCTGCTCGGTCACCTCCTTGCCGACTATGTGGGTGTAGTCGGCGAGGTTCTTCTGGCCAAGTGCGACTTCCTGGAGCAAGGCCGGAGTTCTACACCTCTAGGCGGCTGGACGTCGTCCTATTGCGTCGCAGGCGCGTTAACGGGACCTGGTCGCAGTGGACGATTGTCCGGTGATGGGCGCTCGCTCAGCCTTCGACCGGGGCGTCCGGGCGCTTGGCGAGCGTCACCTCGACCTTTTCGCGCTTGTTGTCGTGGAGGATCGTCAGCTCCACCTTGTCGCCCGGTTCGTGTTCGGCCACGTAGAGCGCGAGATCGTCGATTTCGACCACGTCCTTGCCGTCGACCTGGAGGATCACGTCGCCGCCGACCCGGTACGGCTGGCCCTGGAAGACGAGCTTTTCGTCCCCCCCTTCGAGGCCGGCCTTGTCGGCCGGGCCGCCGGGCACGACTTCGGCGACGAGGCCGCCGAATTCGGTGTCGAGCCCCAGCTTTTCCGCCAGCTGCGGGTAGAGCGACTCGCTGGAGACGCCGATGTAGGCGTATTCGGCGGTGCCCTTCTCGCGCAGCTGCTTGATCGAGCGCTCGATCGCCGAGGTCGGAACCGCGAACCCGACGCCGTCGTTGGCGCCCGAGTTGGTCTCGATCTGCTGGTTGATCCCGAGCACGCGGGCGCCGGCGTCGAGCAGCGGGCCGCCCGAGTTGCCGGGGTTGATCGAGGCGTCGGTCTGGATCGCGCCGAGGATCTGGAACTGGGTCAGCGATTTGACCGAGCGGTCGGTGGCGGAGACGACGCCGACCGAGAGCGACTGTTCTTCGCCGAAGGGGCTGCCGATCGCCGCCACCGGCTGGCCCACCTTCAGCGTCGCGTCGTCGCCGAGCTGCAGCGGGTGCAATTCGAAGCCGTCCGGTTCGACCTTCAGCAGGGCGACGTCGGCGAAGGGGTCGAAGCCGACGATTTCCGCTTCGACCACGTTGTGGTCGGGGAACTCGACGAAGACTTCTTCCGCAGCTTTGCGGCTGCCGCTCGATTCGTCGGTCACGACATGGGCGTTGGTGACGATTTCGCCTTCGTCGTTGAGGACGAAGCCGGAGCCCTCGGCGGCGGAGCCGGCGCCGAAGATCGAGCGGATCGTGACCACTCCCGGCGAGGCCTCTTCGAAGATGCGGGTGGCGTCGAAGCCGGGCGCAGAGGTCTCGATCGCGACTTCGGGGGTTTCGGCGGTGTGGGCCGCGTTGGCTTCGGTGCTGGTCGCCGCGCCCGAGCCCGCCGATTCGTCGCCGTGGCCGGGGGTCGCGTTGCCCGAGCCGCAGCCGGCGATCGCCACCGCCGCGACGAGGCAGAGCAGCAGCGCCAGTGCCGCCGGCGGCGCCGAGAGGCGCCGGGTAACGGCGCGGCCGCGCCTCACGAGGCGGCCCTGCTCGCGGCGGCCGGCGGTTGCGGCGGCGCCAGCTCCTCACGGGCGGGCGGCAGGTCCAGGGTGAAGGCGGTGTAGCGGCGGCTCGAGCTGATCGAGATCCGGCCGTCCATCCGCTGCGCCAGCTCGCGCGCGATCGCCAGCCCGAGCCCCGAGCCGCCAGCCGAGTCGGCCGTGTAGAAGCGCTCGAAGATCCGTTTCTGGACCCGTTGGGGGACGCCGGTGCCCTCGTCGGAGACGGTCAGCTCTGCTCGGCGATTGGCGAAGTACGTGTTCACGGTCACCTTGGTGCCCTCGGGCGTGTGCGTGAGGGCGTTGTCGAGGAGGATACGGATGATCTGCCGCACCCGATCGGGGTCGCCGAGGGCGATCGCGGCCCGCTCGGGGGTGCGCAGCTCGAGCCGCGAGCCGTGCAGGTCGGCGCGGGCGGCGAACTCTCGCGTCACCTCGCGGGCGAGGTCGCCGAGGTCGACCGGCTGTGCCTGCATCACCATCGCCCCGGCGTCCAGCTGGGAGAGGTCGAGCAGGTCGGCGGTGAGCTTGGTCAGCCGCTCGATCTGCTCGCGCATCTCGTGCAGGAACTCCTCCTGCTCCGCCGGGCTCGGGTCCTCGTCTTCGAGCAGCTCGACGAAGCCGCTGAGGCTGAAGATCGGCGTCCGCAGCTCGTGCGAGGCGTTGGCGACGAAGGCTTTGCGGGCGTAGTCGAGTTCGGCCAGGCGGCCCTGCATCTGGTTGAAGGTGCGAGCCAGCGGCGCCAGCTGGCCGGTCGAGGCGACCGGGATCGTGGTTTCGAAGTTGCCGTCGGCGACTTTGCGGGCCGCGTTCTGCAGCGCCCGCACGCTGTCGGCGGCCATCTTCGCGTAGTAGAGGCCGAGCAGGGTCGCGATCGCCAGCGCGATCAGGCCGCCGATCAGGATCTGGCCCTTGACGTCGCCGAGCCCCTTGGCGGCGCCGCCGACGGCGACCACGTACAGGTAGACGATCGCGACGCTGCCGACGCAGACCGCGATCGCGGCGAAGACGATGCGGCCGGCAAGGGTGTTGAGCCGCAGCAGGCGCATGGCTCCGGGGTCGCCGGCCCCTACTCCTTGAAGCGGTAGCCGACGCCGCGGACCGTGAACAGGTACTCGGGCTGCTTCGGGTCGGCCTCGAGCTTCTCGCGCAGGTGGCGGATGTGGACGTCGACGGTGCGCGGATCGCGGTAGTCGGAGTCGCCCCAGACGTGCTCGAGCAGGGTCTCGCGGGTGAGGACGCGGCCGGGGGAGCGGGCCAGGGCGCCGAGGATCTCGAACTCGACGTAGGTGACTTTGACCTCTCCCTCGTCGAGGGTCACCATCCGCCGCTCGAAGTCGATTGTCAGCCCGCCGGCCGCGATCGGCTCGTCGGGGGTGCCGTTGCCGGACCCCATTCGCGAGCGCCGCAGCGCCGCTTTGACCCGGCTGCGGAACTCGCGCAGCGAGAACGGCTTGGTGATGTAGTCGTCGGCCCCGACCTCGAGCCCGGCGACCTTGTCGGTCTCGCTCCCTTTCGCGGTCAGCATGATGATCGGCACCTGCGAGCGCGAGCGCAGCGCCTTGCAGACGGCGACGCCGTCGAGCCGCGGCAGCATCAGGTCGAGGATGACGAGGTCGAAGCGGCCCTCTTCGAAGCGCTTCAGCGCCTCGCCGCCGTCGAGAGCCGAGGTGACGTGGTAGCCGTCTTTGCGCAGGGGGTAGCTGAGCAGGGTCTGAATCGACTGCTCGTCGTCTACGAGGAGAATGCGCGCCGTCCCATTGGCCACCCGTCTAGATTAAATGGCGGGTTCCTTTGGACGCATGTGCGATTACTAAGAACTAAGGATCTCCGGCTACCAACCGATAAGTACCGCGATGCAAGCATCAGAGCTCAAGAGCTTGGTCGAGTCGGGCCAGTACAAGCCGGACCCCTCGCGGGTCGCGGTGGCGATGCTGCGCCGGCGCGCGGTCCGGGACCTGCTGCTGCCTAGTCTGGCGGCCGATCGAGCTGATCGAAGCCAGCGCTCTTCAGGGTTCCACCCCCGGGCAGCCTGATCTCGGCACCCGCACCTGCGCCGACCTCGCCGATCGGGGTCAGGCTCGTTTCCGCCGCTTCGCCGATTCGCGTTGCCGCCTCGCTCAGCCGCTGCGGCGGGACCGCCGCCAGCAGCTCGTAGTCCTCCCCGCCTGAGACCGCGAGCTCGAGCGGGTCGCGGCCGGCCGCGGCCGCGACCTCGGCCAGGCCCTTGGCGAGGGGGATGGCGGTGGCGTCGATTGCAAGCGCGACCTGGCTGCGGGCGGCGAGGTGGGCGGCGTCGCCGGCAAGGCCGTCGCTGAGGTCGATCATCGCCCGGGCCCCCGCGGCGGCGAGGGCGGCGCCGGCGCGCAGGCGCGCGATCGGGCGCAGCTGGCGGCGCTTCAGGTTGGCCGCGGTCTCGGCGGCGACCGCGGCCTCGAGCTCCGGGCGCTCGAGCAGCAGCAGGCCGGCGGCGGCGCCTCCGAGCTCGCCGGTCAGCACCAGCAGGTCGCCGGGCTCGGCGCCGGCGCGGGTGACCATGAGCTGCGGCGAGGGCGCGTGACCGACCACGGTGATCGCCAGCGAGAGCACCTGGGAGCGGCTGACGTCGCCGCCGGCGACGGCGACGCCGCTGGCGGCGGCCACCTCGGCCAGCCCGTCGGCGAGGCGCAGCAGCTCCGCTTCGCCGGCGTCTGGCGGCACGCCGAGGACGACGTAGGCCTCGCCCGGCTCGGCGCCCATCGCGGCCAGGTCCGAGAGCGCGGTGGCGAGCGCCTTGGCGCCGACGTCCTCGGGCTCGTACCCGGGCCCACGGCGGAAGTGGACGCCCTCGACCACGGCGTCGACCGAGGTCGCGGTGGCGCCGCCCGGGACGCTCACGGCGGCGTCGTCGCCACTGCCGAGGACGAGGCGCGGCGCCGCTCCGGGCAGGCGCTCCCGCAGTCTCTCGATCAGGTTGAACTCGCGCACCCAGCGACTATCCCAAACGCCCGGGTCGCGCCCTGCGGCCCCGTACCGCAACTAAGCGGCGCTGGGCGCGTCACTAACCTGCGATGGACGTGGAGCGCCGCCAACCACTCCTGCACCGCATCGGCGAGGCGGGCGCGACGATCGGATCGAAGCCGCCTCGCAGCAAGCGGGTCCGGGTCGCCCTGCAGGTCGGCCTTGCCGTCCTGATCTTCGGCTTCCTTGTCCTCACCGTCATCGACCAGTGGTCGGAGATCCAGGCCGAAGGCGTCCATTTCCATGTCATCTGGCTGATCCCGGCGCTGGTCATCCTCTCCGGCTTCTACTTCTTCAGCGCCCTCGGCTGGGACTTCATCCTCCGCTTCCTCGGCTACCCGATCGGCGTCGGCCGGGCCCAGGTCGCGTGGGGCCAGCCGCTGCTCGCGCGGTACGTGCCCGGCAGCGTCCTCTACGTGCTGGGGCGGGTGCTGCTCTCCGAGCGGGCGGGGGTGCCACGGCGGATCACCGTCGCCAGCATCGTCTACGAACAGGCGATCTCGGCCACCTCGGCGATCGTCGTCGCCGCCTACTTCATCATCAAGCACCCCGACCTGCAGGGGACGCCGCTGCGCTTCGCGGTGCTGCTGCTGATCCCGGCGGCGATCGTGATCCTCCACCCGAAGGTCTTCGGCCCGCTCGCCAACCGCCTGCTGCGCGCCTTCGGCCGCGACCCGCTGCCGACCCTGATCCCGCTGCACGGTGTGATCGCGCTGATCGTCTTCTACTCGCTGAACTGGGTGGTGGTCGCCTTCGGCATCTACTTCACCGCCCGCTCCGTCACCTTCATCCCCTTCAACGACCTGCTGCTGGTCGGCTCGGCACAGGCGATCGGCTACTTCGCGGCGCTGGTCACCCTGGTCCTGCCGGCCGGGCTAGGGGTTCGCGACGCCGCCTTCGCCTGGGCGGTGAAGGCGGCGCTGCCGAGCCGCAGCTTCGCTCTCGGCTCATTGATCTCGATCGTCGTCCGCGGCGTGATGACGGTTGGCGAACTCGTCTACGTCGGGATCGTCACCGCGCTCGGTCGCCGCGAGGGCTGGTCGATCCACACCGGCATCCTCCACCCGAGCCCGGAGGAGCAAGAGGCCGGGATCGAGGCCGGCGGTCGCACCCCCGAGATCCTCTAGCCGCGGCTGCGCGAAAAAGTCGGGGTACCGACATTTTCCCCAGCGGGGTGGGGGAAAGATCGGTATGGCAGTTAGAGGGGGATGCGGGCGCCGAGCTGGTAGGCGGTGAGGGCGAGGGTGAGGAGCTGCAGGGTGCGGTCGCGGGAGACGGCGACCAGCGGCAGCGCCCAGACCAGGTACCAGGGCAGCAGCCACGAGGTGGCTAGGAGGAGGCCGAAGCCGGCCCAGGCGGCGGTGCGGACCCAGTCGCCGCCGCGGGCGGTCCAGGCCAGCAGGTAGGCGAGGGCGAGCGCGTAGAGGCCGAGGGCGGCGAGGCGGGCGGCGTCGGGGTCGAGCCCGGTGAGGCGGGCGAAGGTGATCGGGATGCTCATGTGGCTCGTCCGGCCCTGGTTTTCGCCGGCGAGCCCGAGCGCGTGCAGCCAGTTCCAGCCGAAGCCGAGGTAGGCAGCGAGGGCGATCGCCAGGCCCGCCCCGGCGGCGCCGGCCAGCAGGCGCCAGGCTCCGTTCTGGCTTCGGGCCCCTTGGCGGGGCGAAGCGACAGCGGAGCGGGCGGTGCCGGCGAGGGCGAAGGGAAAGACGAAGGCGGCCGAGGCCTTGACTGCGGCCGCGGCGAGGAGCGCCGCGCCGCCCGCGGCCTCGCGGCGCGCCAGGATCGCGGCGACGCCGAGCATCGCCAGCAGCATCGTCAGGCCGTCGTTGTGGGCGCCGCCGACGACATGGACGAGGACCAGCGGGTTGAGGGCGACGAAGGCGGCGGCGCGCAGCGGGTCGAGCCCCCTCCAGGCGCCGATCATGGCGGCCAGCGCCGCCAGGCCCAGCACCGAGAGCGCTGCCACTCCCTTCAGCACCGCCACCGCGGCCCCGACCCGGAGCCAGGCCAGCGGGTAGGTCGCGAGCGTGAACAGCGGGCCGTAGACGCTCTTCGCTTCGGTCCAGGTGACGTGGGCGAAGGCGGGGTCGCTCGGGACCGCGTCGGGGCGGGTGAGGTAGGGGTCGAGGCCGTGGCGAACCCCGAGCCGGGCATAGTCGACGTAGCTCCAGACGTCATGGGAGAGCAGCACCGGGGCGACCGCGAAGGCGGCGACGAAGACGACGATCAGGCCCCAGACGACCCGCCGGCCGAGGCGCGGCGCCCGGGCGAGCACGCCGAGGTAGGCGATGAAGCCGGCCCACATCAGGCCGTAGGCGAGTCCCGGTGCCAAGGTCAGGCCGGCGGCGCCGCTATTCGCCGGCCGCCTCGCCGCTGCCGACGCCGGATTCGGGCGGCGGTGGCGGCAGCGGCGCCGGTTCCTGGCCGGCGCCGGGCGCGTAGGCGTTGGGGTCGTAGCCGCCGACCGCGGCCTGGCCCGGCAGCTCTTCGCCCGCTTTGGCCGCCGCCTCGGCGTCGGTTTTCACCCCGGCCCCTTTGTCGTTCGGGCCGCCCTGGGTGAACTGGCCGTAGTAGGCGGCCCAGCTGATCTTCTGCGCCGGTTCGGTGAATTCTTCGCAGGGGATTTCGCCGTTCGTGTACACGGAGTTCCAGATTTCGGCCGGGAAGGTGCCGCCGAAGACGATGATCCCGTGGACGTCGGTCATTTCGATCTCGTTCGATTCGGGGTAGCCGACCCAGACCGCGGTCGCGAGGCGCGGCGTGTAGCCGGCGAACCAGGCGTCGGTGTAGCGGTCGGTGGTCCCCGTCTTGCCGGCCTCGCCGGCGCAGCCGGTGTAGGCGGCGGTCCCGGTCCCTTCGGTGATGTTGTCGTGCAGCAGCCGCGTCACCTGCCAGGCGACCGGCCGCGACAGCACCCGTTCGGGCCGCGGGCCTTCCGGGTGGTCGACGTGACCGTTGGGGAAGACGACCTTCGCGATCGCCACCGGGTCGTGGTGGACGCCGCCGGAGGCGAGGGTCGCGTAGGCGTCGGTCAGTTCGAGCGGCGAGACGCCGATTCGCAGACCGCCGATCCCCTCGGCCGGGATTCCGTCGAGCGGGGCGGTGATCCCCATCGCTTCCGCCGTCCGCGCCACGTTCCCCGGGCCGACGTCGAGGTCGAGCTGGGCGAAGACGGTGTTGTCGGAGGTGACCGTCGCCTGCTGCAGGTTGACGGTCCCCTGATACCCCTCGTCCGCGGTGTGCACTTCCCAGTGCCCCCAGCGCGGCAGGTTCAGGTCCAGCGGTTTCGAGGTGTAGTAGGTCGAGTACGGGTCGATCCCCTGCTTGATCGCCGTCGTCAGCACGAAGGCCTTGAAGGTCGAGCCCGGCTGGCGATGTCCCTGGGTGGCGAGGTTGAACTGGGTCTGCGCGTAGTGGGTGCTGGAGACCATCGCCCTGATGTCGCCGTTGCGGGGGTCGATCGAGACGAGCGCCGAAGCGGGGTCGGTCGAGTAGGGGAGGGTCGAGCGCATCGCTTCGAGGCCGATCCGCTGCAGCCGCAGGTCGATCGTGGTGTGGATCGCGAGCCCGCCGCGCCGCACCGTGTTCACCCCGTAGTGCCCGAGCAGCCTGTCCTCGACGTAGTCGAAGAAGTAGGGCTGGCGGTGGGAGAAGAAGCTGCGCGAGACGTCGAGCTGCAGGCCGGCGCGCGCGGCCGCCCGCGCCCGCGCGGCGCTGACGTAGCCGAGCTTCGCCATCTGCGCCAGCACCTCGTCGCGGCGCGCTTTCGCCGCCCCGGGGTTGACGATCGGGTTGTATTCGGAGGGCGCCTGCGGCAGCCCGGCGAGCAGCGCCGCCTGCGGCAGGTCGAGCTTCCAGACCGGTCGCGAGAAGAAGATCCTCGCGGCGGCCCCGACCCCGACCGCGGTCGAGCCTTCGATCGTCCCGTAGGAGGCGATGTTGAGATAGGAGCCGAGGATTTCGCGGCGGTTGTGGTGTTCGAAGTACTCCTGCGCCAGCTTCGCCTCGACGATCTTCCGTTCGAGGTTGCGTTCCGGGTTCTGGATGCAGAGGTTGCGGACCAGCTGCTGGGTGATCGTCGAGCCGCCCTCGACCGCTTCGCCGGCTTCGAGGTCGGTGATCGCGGCGCGGATGATCCCCTGGTCGTCGATGCCGCCGTGCTGATAGAAGCGCTGGTCCTCGATCGCCACCGTCGCCAGCTGCAGCGTCCTCGGGATCCGCTCGATCGAGACCGGGGTGCGGGCGATGCTGGCGTTGATCCGGCCGAGGCGCCTGCCGTCGGCGGCGTAGACGGTCGAGTCGCCGCCCTTGGCGATCGGCCTGCAGGAGCCGAGCGGCGGCGCGTCGGCGGCGACGTTCAGGACCCAGGAGGTGACCGCGATCACCGCGATCGCGATCGCCGCCAGCACGGCCCCTGCGACCGCGACCAGGCCCGCTCCCTTCCCCGCTCGGCGCCGCTGGCGGCGCCGCTGGCGCTGCTTCATCGGCCAGAGCGTACGCGCTCGCGGCCGGCTCCAAGTTAGGGCTGGGTGTGGCCGTCAGGCCTGGGTGTCGCCGGTCGAGCGGTTGTGGACGATGCCCTCGACCAGCAGCTGGTTCGGGATCACCACCGAGCTGCCGTCGCCGGGGTCGATATAGGTGTAGGAGAGGGTGATGTCGGTGACCCGGCCGTCTCTTTCTTCGAAGTCGATCGTGTCGCCGATCCGGAAGGGCTGGGAGACGGCGATCTGGATGCCGGCGACCATGTTGGCGATCGTGTGCTGAGCGGCGAAGCCGATCACCAGCCCGATCACCGCGGTCGAGGCGAGGACGCCGGTCGCGAAGCGCTTGAAGTCGGTGAACTGGCTGAGCGCGATCATCGCGACGACGAGGAAGACGACCGCGAAGAGCAGGCGGCGGAGAAAGCGCAGCCGCGTCCGCGTCGAGCGCGAGACCTGTGAGACTGCCGGCGACATGGCCTCCAACTTAGCCGCGGAGCCCGTCGAGCAGCCGCGCCCCGGCGGCTTCCCCTACGCCAACTGGGGAGGCTGGACGGCGGTGCTGGGCGTCGTCGCCGCGCTCGCCGCCGGCCTGATGCTGGCGATCCCGTTCGCGATCGCCGGCGACAAGGGGCACGGCGAACTCACCACCCTCGGCAACATCGGCGTGCAGGCGATGACCGAGCTCGGCTTCCTGCTGGTGCCGATGGCGCTCGCCGCCCAGCACGGCGCCGCCACCCTGGCCCTGATCCTCGCCCGGCTCGGCTTCCGCCGCTTCCGCCCCTCGGCGCTGAAGTGGATGGGGGCGATGGTGCTCGCCTACCTCGTCTTCAACGCGGTCTACGTCGCCGTCTTCGGCGAACCGCACCAGGAGGACATCGCCGAAGGTTTCGGTGCGGTGCCGGTGCAGGTGCTGCTGATCGTCATCCTCGCCCCGATCAGCGAGGAGATCTGCTTCCGCGGCATGCTCTACGGCGGCCTGCGGACGAAACTGCCGATGGTGCCGGCGGCGCTGATCGGCGGCCTCGTCTTCGGCGGGCTCCACGCGCTGACCGGGATCACCGCGGTGCCGCCGCTGATCGTCTTCGGCTTCCTGCTCTGCCTGCTCTACGAGAAAACCGGCTCGATCGTGCCGGGAATCGTGCTGCACATGCTGAACAATTCCGTCGCCCTGCTCGGACAGTAGAGTTCTCCGCCTCGTGTTTCGCCGGCTCGCCCCTCTGCTCGCCGTCGCGGCGCTCCTCGCGCTGCCGAGCTTCGCCGCGGCCGCCGCGAAGCAGGCCAAGCCCGAACCGGCGCCGAGCGCGACGGTGAAGATCGACGTCGGCGGCCTCCATGGCGGCAAGGCGACGATCTGGGACACGGTTCCGGTCCGCGGGACCGTCTCGCCCTACGTTCCCGGCCAGCAGGTCGAAGTCGTCTTCTACCTCGACGGCAAGCCGCTCGTCCGCCGCAAGGTCGCGGTCCAGCAGGGCCCGAGCGAAACCGGCAAGTTCGAAGCGAGCGTGATCGTGCGCGAGGACGGCAAGTACGCGGTCAGCGCCAAGCACGCGGCGACCCCCGAGCTCGGCGCCGACGAAACCGTGCGCAAGAGCTGGAAGGTCGACTTCCCCGGCCTGAAGCCGGGCGAATGCTCGAAGGTGGTCGAGGGCTTCAAACAGGCGCTGGCGAAGATGGGCTACGTCTCCGGCGGCGGCAAGTGCTTCAACGGCCGCCTCGGCCGCGAGGTCCTCGCCTACCGCAAGGTCAACGACATGAACCGCAGCCAGAAGGCCGGGGCCGGCCTCGTCAAGGCGGTCTACGGCGGCAAGGGCGGCTATCACGTCAAGTACGCGAGCGCCGGCGAACACGCCGAGGTGCCGCTCGCCAAGCAGGTCCTGGTGCTGATCAAGGACGGCAAGCCGTTCGCGATCTACCCGGTCTCGACCGGCAAGCCCTCGACCCCGACGATCACCGGCCACTACGAGTTCTACCGCCAGGAACCGGGCTACAACTCGGAGGGCATGTACTACTCGTTCTACTGGCACAACGGCTACGCCGTCCACGGCTACCACGAAGTCCCCAACTACGCCGCCAGCCACGGCTGCGTGCGGACCTTCATCGCCGACCAGCCGCGGATCTACGAACAGCTGCATTTCGGCGAGTCGATCTTCGTCTTCTGAGGGCCCGGCTCGGCCATCTGCCCTCGCCGCGCGGCCTCACCCACAGCCGCAGTCGCGAGACGTCTTCGCATCACGAACCGTTCGCCGAAAGGACGCACAGTTCGGACCAAGGACGAACGCAAATAGGATGGCGCGGCGATGGCTGACCTCGACGCCGCCAAGCAGACGCTCGTCGCCGAGCTGCGGGAGCACTCGCTGATCCTCGGCGAAGTGACGCTCGCCAGCGGGGCGATCGCGCAGTACTACGTCGATGCGCGGCGGACGCTGATGCGGCCGGCCGGGTTCCGGGCGGCGGGTGCGCTGATCGCGGCGCGAGCCCGGGAGCTCGGGGCGGCAGCGGTCGGCGGGCCGGCGACGGCGGCGATCCCTCCCGCCTGCGCGGCGATCGCGGTGCCGGCGGGCGAGGGGCTGGTGGCCTTCTTCGTGCGGAGCGCGAAAAAGGACCACGGCCTGCAGCGCTGGGTCGAGGGGCCGGTCGAGGCGGGGCTGCGGGTGCTGGTGGTCGAGGACACGGTGACGACCGGCGGCTCCACCGCGCAGGCGGTCGAGCGGATCGGCGAGGAGGGGCTCGAGGTGGCCGGCGTGGTCGCGGTGGTCGACCGGCTCGCCGGCGGCGGCGAGCGGATCGAAGCCGCCTCCGGGGCGCCCTACAGCGCCCTGGTCACGATCGACGAGCTCTACCCGGACAGGCCGGACAAGCCCTAGCGGCGGGGGCGAGGTTCGAGCGGGAGCACCGCGGTCCGCTGGCCGCCCGGGATCGAGGCGATGAACTGGGTCCGCAGCTTGCCGTGCGACTGCAGCAGCAGCTTGGCGCCGCGGGTGAGGCCGATTTCGAAGCCGTGACCGCGGCGGCCGGCGAGATGGAAGGAGCGGCGGCCGAGGGTGCGGGTGACGGTGTGGATCCGCGGCGGCTTGCCGCGGCGCGGGCTCGCCACCCTGAAGCTGGTCCGCAGCGACAGCCAGCCGGGGCAGGTGGTGCCTTCCGGCCAGGCGCAGCTGAGCCAGGCGCGGACGCCGCGGCGGGTCTGGCGCAGGTTGGAGATCGTCACCGCGACCGGGATCGTCGTCGCCTTGCAGCCGAGCAGCGTGTCTTCGCCGGGGGCGAAGTCGAGCGCGTAGACGCAGATTGCCTGCGAGCCCGAGACGGTGGTCGCGAAGCGGGTGTCGAAGCCGTGGTTGGGGCCGGCTTCGGGGTGCTGGACGCCGACCGCGGCACGGGCGACGTTGGCGACTTCGCCCAGCTCGTATTCGCTGGTCCCCGGAGCGCCGAGGCGGCCGCCGACGACGACGCGGATCGCCGAGGTGGTGGTCGGCGAGTTGGGGTCGAAGGCCCAGCCCTTGACTCGGACCATCCCCGGTTCGGGTGCGCTCGAGAGGTTGAGTTCGCCGATCGGGTTGTCTTCGGCCACCAGGGGGGCGCCGCCGCCGGCGGTCGCCGCGTCGACGTAGTCATTGTCGATGTTGATCGTGATGCCGCCGTAGGTCTCGTTGTGGCCGCCCTGGTATTGGTGGATGCGCTGGTGGATCGTCCACCCGGTCGAGGGCACGGCCGGGTCGAGCGTGTTCTGCGCGTTGTTCCAGTTGGCGATCCAGAGGTCGTCCGGGATCGTGTAGCCGGTGCCGAGCTGGCCGCCGAGGTCGGCGATCCCCGATGAGCTCGAGCTGTAGACGCCCGATACGTAGCCGAGCGCATGCAGCTTCTCGGTCCAGGACTCGAGGAAGGCGAGGGTGGCGCTGGTGGCGCTGCTCGTCCGCGAGTAGGCCTCCATGTCGAAGTAGATCGGGCTGCCGGGGCCGATCCCGGCTTCGGCCGCGTCGGCGACGGCGTCGGCCGCCGCTTCTTCTCCCTGTTTGACCGCCCCGGTCGTGGTCAGCTTGGCGCAGCTCGAGCAGGCAGAGGTGGGCGCCTGCAGGCCGACATAGGTGGGGATCAGGTGCCAGCCCGCGGCGGTCTGGGTGTCGACCCAGGTCGAGGTCAGGTTGGGCTGCGAGCAGGCCCGGTTGGCGCCGCCGATGTAGACGCCGACCGCGCGATAGGGCGATTCGCCCCAGGCGGTCATCGACTTCTGCGAGGGAGTGGCGCAGGCGTCGAAGCCGAGCCCGGTGAAGACGCCGCCGCCGGCCGAGGCGGTGGCGAGCCGCTGCGGCGCATTCGGGATCGCCGAGGCCCGGGCCGCCGCGGCGCCCACGGGTTCGACCAGGATCGCCCGTCGCCGGCCGATCGCGTCGGCCGGGCAGCGCTGGTGCGCCGCCGGCGTCCCGAGGTAGACGGCCCTGCGGTCGAGTCGCACGCACATCCCCGGGTGCTGGGCGAGCCGGTAGATCGGCCAGGAATCGGGCGCGTGGACCGTCTTGTCGTCGAAGTGGAGCACCCGCGCGGAGGCCGTCGAGCCGAGCGCGAGCACGGCAAGCAGGGCGACCGCGCCCAGCGCCGCCCCCGCCCAGATCTTTCTCTGCCTTCCGACCGGCCTCACGTCTCGATCTCCTTAAACGAGCTCGGCGCCCGGAAGTTGTGCCCTGCAGGGAGATCGCCGCCTACAGCCGTGCCTCCTCGATCGTCGGCTCGAACAGCTCGATCGGGTTGCCGGAGGGGTCCTCGAGCAGGATCTGGCGGCCGCCGACCCCTTCGACTATCTCGTTGCGGAACGACGCTCCGCTCGCTCGCAGCTCCTCGACCTTGGCTGCGAGGTCATCGACTTCGAGCTGGATCCGGTTCCAGCCGCCGGGCTGGGGCCGCGTCCCGTCCGGCATCGCGGCCCCACCCCCCGGCCCGCCGCCCGGGGCGCTGAGGATGAATCGCAGGTCGCCGAACGCGAGCATCGCGAAGGTCGGCGCCGGGTGCATCATCTCGGTGAACCCGAGCTGCGCGGTGTAGAACTCGATCGCCGCGTCGACGTCGTCGACGATGTAGCGCACGCTCACGGTTGCCATCGGCCTCGATTATCCAGGGCGACCGCGAAGGCGGGCCTAATGGCCCGCCTTCTGCCCGTTTGCGTGCAACGGATACCAGGAGGCGCCGAAGGCCTTGGAGTCGGTGCCGTTGTCTTCGCCGGGCTTCTGGTCCTCGACGAACGTGTAGAGCGGCCAGCCGGCATAGGTGACCTGCATGGTGCCGTCGGACCGTTCGATCGTCCCCAGCTTCGCAGCGCTGACGCCGCTCATCGCTTCCGGTTCTCCACCGGCGCTCAGCGGCGGCCATGCTTCGGCGCAGGCCCCTTCGCACTTCGATTTGCCGCTGCCTTTCTGGTCTTTCTGGAAGTAGTAGAGCGTCATGCCTTCCGAGTCGACCAGGATCTTGCCGACCCCGCTGGCGGTCCCGATCGAGATCGGCACCGCTTCGCCACCCGACGATTCGGCCGCCGGCGCTTCTTCTTCGCTGCCAGCCGGCTTGCCGTAGGCGCCCCTGCTGCTCGCGGTTTCGCTGCTCGATTCTTCGGACTTCGCGTTCGCGCTGGAACTGGTGGTGCTGCCACCCCCGCCGCAGCCGGCGAGAACCAGCACGGCCGCCAGGCTTGCGAGCACCAAGCCGAAAAGAGCTGACTTCCTCATCGTGTGCCTCCTTGGCATCGACGCCACGGGCGCCGGGACGAGGCGGCGCGTTCATATCTGGCCGGGTCTACGTGGCGGGCGACGCTTTTGTTCAAGCGAGCCGAGCGCGCCGCAATCGACAATGCCCCGAGCTGGATTCGAACCAGCGGCCTTCCGCTTAGGAGGCGGATGCTCTATCCGGCTGAGCTATCGGGGCCGAGACGCAAATTGTCGCTCAGATGGAGGTGTCGGGGCGAGACGCCGTCTGGAGGCGATGATGCCTGCGCGAGGGGCTCGGGCCGGCACTGGCACGAGCCCCTCGAGGCGCAAATGGACTGCTGGGAGCCCTCGTGGAAAGCGGGATCGCGCTATTCGATCCAGATTGGGCTCGAACCCGTGAAGCGGATGCTGCCACCGCGCGTGCCGTCACTGCGAGTGCCACTCATGGTTACGTTCGGGCAACCTGAAGTGTAACTGTAGCTAACACCCGTTACCAACCAGGTGGCTTCGATTTCACTTTTCGGACCGATACTTTCTCCCTCCATCACTTCGAGACCTTCCTGCGAAGGGACTTCGATCACACAACCGAACGCTACACTGTCTTCGGCAATTGTGGATTTTCCACTACAAGAGTCGTGAACACGCCAGTGCCACCTGATGCCTTCTGTTCTTGTTGGCGGTGTGAATGTATATTTGCAACTGACTGCACTGACAGTCATAGGAAGCCCCAACAGAGTGCAGCCCGTGTAGGCCGGTTGCACCGTCAGCATTTCGCTCGAGGTGCCTTTCATTTCGCCACTGTACGTTCCAATACTACACGTCAAGGTCCCGACAATAGTGGCCATTTTGTATTTGCTTTTCTGACTGCCGGTGAAAGTGGTCCCTTCACTTTCTGCGTGGTAGGTTGCTGCGACGGCCGAGGCGGCGCCAAAGCTGCTGATTGCCAACGCGGCGACCGCGACTACCATGAGCTTTCGCATGCTGACTCCTTTCCGCGGAGGCCGCTCGGCTTCCGCGAGATTGCGAGCCCTAGTTCGTACGTCACGGTCGACGAAACATCAAGAATCCGCCGCGCGATCGGTGGGCTTTGAGTCGCCGCAGCGGGCGGTCAGGCGAAATATGTCCGCAAACACCTGTCTCGCAGAGCCGCACGCGCGCGACTCTGCGAGCTCGGAGCGCGAAGGCCCTGGGCGCCCGGAGGCGAGCCCGCCAAGGTCTCGCCAAGAAATTGGAGAGCTCGCCCAGCGCTGGGCGAGCTCTACAATGCACAACCTGACTGCTAGGAATGAGGACGGAGAAACCGATGGTCTATTCGACCCAGATTCCGCTCGAACCTTTGAAGCGGATGGTCCCACTGCGAGTGCCGTTACTGGCGCTTCCAGCGGAACTAACACTTGGGCAACTGGCCGTATAACTGTAGGCGATTTCCGTGAGTTCCCAGGTGGCTTCTATTTCACGGCCTGATCCAGTGCCGAGACTTTCACCTTTCATCAGGCCACCGAAGATCTGCGACGGTACGTCAATTTTACAATTTAGACCTAGACTGTCGCCGATCTCTGTTGAACTACCACTGCACTCGTTGTGAGCGATCCAATGGCGCCAAAAGATTGTAAACCCTCTTGTGGGTTCTGTGAATGTGTAGTTGCAACTGGTCGTACTCACCGTCACGGCCAAGCCTGCAAGGGTACAACCGCTGTAGCTCGGGTGTACGGTAAACATTACCGTTTCCGTGCTCGCCATACTGCCACTGAGGGTAACGACACTGCATTTCAACGTGCCAACGTTGGTTTTGAATTCGTTTTTGGTTACCTGACTACCAGTCCAGGTGGTACCTGCACTTTCCGAATGGAAGGCTTCCGCCAAAGCCGAGGCGGCTACTAAGCCGCTAATCGCGACCGCGGCGAGTGCGGCGACTGCGAATACCTTGAGGGTTCGCATTTGGGTCTCCTTTTAGCTCGGCGCCGTTTGCGGCGTCCGTGAGATGCGAGCCGTATTCGTACGCCGCAATCGAGGAGCCCTCAAGATTTCGGAGCGAGTTCGCCCGGTGCGGAGTCGCGGTGACGATCGGTGACTTGGAAGTGCCTGCAAGTCCGTGGATCACGGAGTCGCGCACGCGCGACTCCGTAGGCTCGCGGCGATGTTGACCTTCCCGTCCCGCGAGCGGAGCGAGTCAGGCGTCGTACAGGCTCTCGCCCGCCAGGGCGAGGCCGCGGGAGCTCCAGAGGCGGACCTCCATGTAGATGTCGTCGCCGTAGGCCTCGAGGGCGTCGAGGGCGAGGAGGGTGAAGCGCTCTTGGGAGATCGGTTCCTGGTCGACGGTGGTGCCATCGAGCTCGGAGGTGGCGGCGACGGCGCCGCGGACGAGGGGGCGGCCCCAGACGAGGGTCACCGCTCCGGCGCGGGCGTTCTCGCCGCGCCAGCGGCCGATGACGTCGTCGTTGAGATCGATTTTCCAATCCGGGTTGTCCTCGGCGAGGACGTCGGTGAAGTCGGCGGTGGCGACGAAGTCGGTGGGCTCGCCCTCGGGGTGCTGGACGTAGGAGACGTGGCCGAAGAGCTCGATCCGGCCCTCCTCGCTCTCGCTGCGGACGGAGGCGGGGACCCAGATGCGGCCGCCCCAGGCGCGCTCGGGGAACCAGTCGACCTCCTCGGCGACCGTGGTGCCGGCCGGCAGGTCCTCGATCGCGTCGCAGGCGAGCACGAACTCCTCGCGCAGGCGGGTCGCGAAGCGGCCGTGGGGAATCCCCTCCTGGCTGGTGTCGGCGATGAAGCGGGGGATCGGTCGCGGGTCCGGCGCCACGCGGGGACCCTACTGGGATACCGACTTTTCCCGCGCTATAGAGGGGGAAAGATCGGTACTCCGATTTTTCCTAGGCGGTCTGTGGGACGGGGTCAGGGGTGCGGCGCAGGAAGGTGGCTGCGGCGAGGATGCCGAGGGCGCAGACGCCGGCGCCGATCAGGAAGGCGAGCTTGTAGCCCTCGGTGAGGGCCTCGAGCTGACCGTGTCCGCTGGCCAGGAGGCCGTTGGTGTGGGAGGTGGCGAGGGTGCTGAGCACGGCGAGGCCGAAGGTGCCGGCGACGAGGCGCGAGGTGTTGACGACCCCCGAGGCCAGCCCGCTCTGGGCCTGCGGCACGCCTTTGACGGCGACGATCGTCGCCGGCACCAGCGACAACCCGGCGCCGATGGTGGTCAGCACGCCGCCGGGCAGCACCGCCACCTCGTAGGCGCTCGTCGGGTTGACCGTCGCCAGGACGAGGAAGCCGACGGTGGCCAGCGCCATTCCCAGGACGAGGGTCGGCCGCACGCCGAAACGGGCGACGAGCTTCGGCGCCAGGGTCGAGCCGAGGAAGAAGAGCAGCGTCAGCGGCAGGAACGAGAGGCCGGCGACGAGCGCGTCGTCGCCCTGGACCTTTTGCAGGAAGAGGGAGACGAAGTACCACATGCCGAAGAGGGCGAAGTAGAGGAGGGCGACGATCAGGTTGGCCGCCCGCAGCTGCGGCATCTTG
>DASXOF010000093.1:0-7048 GCA_036494495.1 Solirubrobacterales bacterium
GGGGTACCGACATCGCCCTTACCGCCAACCTACGCGCGCGCCCCCTCAGGCTCAGCCTTCTCACCATCCCCACCCTCGAAGCTCAGATTCGGCAGAACCCGATCCAGCCACCCCGGCATCCACCAGTTCCAACGCCCCATCAACTTCATCGCCGCCGGCACCAGGATCAGCCGCACCAGGGTCGCGTCCAGGGCGATTGCGATCGCGCTCCCTAGGCCGATCTCCTTGATCGAGGGGACTCCCGTCAGGACGAAGACGGCGAAGACGCAGGTCATGATCAAGGCCGCGGAGGAGATCGTGCGGGCGCTGGAGGCGAGGCCCTCGGCGACCGCCCGTTCGTTGTCGCCGTGGCGGATGTAGCGCTCGCGGATCCGCGACATCAGGAACACCTCGTAGTCCATCGAGAGGCCGAAGACGACGGCGAAGATCAGCGGCACGTTGATCGTGTCAAGGGCGCCCTGGCTTTCGAAGCCGAGGAAGCCGTCGAGCCATCCCCACTGGAAGATCGCGACGAGGATGCCGAATGCGGCGCTGATCGAGAGCAGGTTCATCAGCACCGCCTTCAGCGGCAGCACCAGGGAGCGCAGCATCACCATCAGCACCAGGAAGCTGAGGGCGAGGACGAAGAGGATGATCTTCCACATCCCGCCGGAGATCTGGTCGCGGACGTCGGCGGATCGCGCGGTTTCGCCGCCGACGTCGACGCTCGCGCTCTGCCCGAGGGCGCTGCCCGGGACCACCGTGTCGCGCAGGCGCTCCACCAGTTCGGTCGCCGCGTCGGACTCGCTGGCGGCGCTCGGCGTCGCCTGGATCAGGGCGCTGTCGGCGGCGTAGGCCGGCGGCGCCACGGCGCTGACCCCCGGCACCGCGCCGAGTTCACGCGAGAAGGCGAGGACCTCGGCGCGGTCGGCGGCGGTCGGCCGGCGACCGAAGTCGGCGACGATCTGGACCGGGTCGGTGCCGCCGCCGAGCTGCTGGGAGGCCAGTTCGGAGCCGACACGGACGTCGCTTTCCTTCGGGAACTGGGCGAGCGCTTCGGTCCCGGTCTCGATCGAGAGCACCGGGCTGGCGAGGATCAGGAGGACCGCCGAGACGCCGCCGACCGCGAGCCACGGCCGCGACATCACCCGCCGCGTCCAGTGGGTCCAGAAGCGGCTGGCGCCGGCGATCGCCTCCTCGCCCCCGGCCGGCTCGGGCCGATGGCGGCGGTAGAAGCGGCGGCTCGCCCAGAGCGAGACCCGGCCGACGATCCCGCCGGGCAGGACCCGGTCGCCGAGCATCGAGATCAGCGCCGGCAGCAGCGTCACCGCGGTCAGGATCGAGACCGCGACAACGGTCATCGCCCCCAGCGCCATTGAGCGCAGGGCCGCGTTGTCGATCATCCAGAGGCCGCCGAGCGAGATGATCACGGCGAGGCCGGAGAAGGTCACGGCGAGGCCCGACGTCTGCAGCGCCTGCGCCCGGGCGGCGTCGCGCTCGCGCCCCAGTTCGCGCTCCTCGCGGTAGCGGGCGAGGATGAACAACGAGTAGTCGATCGCCACCCCGATCCCGATCATCGAAGCCATGTTGGTGACGAAGACCGACATCGTCATCTCCAGCGAGAGGAAGTAGATGAGAGCGCCGGTGACGAGCACGCTGACGAAGCCGAGCGCCAGCGGCAGCACCGCCGCCGCCAGCGAGCCGAAGACGACGAGGAGGATGATCGCGACGATCGGGAACCCGGTCGCCTCCGCTTCGGAGAGGTCGCGCTTGGAGATTTCCTGCATCCCGGCCCAGATCGTCGGCTGCCCGACCAGGTAGGGGGTGACGCCGCCGACGGCGCTGCCGGGTTCGAGGTCTTCCCGCAGCGTCGCCGCCGAGTCGATCAGCTCGTCGGAGGAGCGGTCGCTGCGGAGCGGCAGGATCGCGGTGCCCTTGGCCTCGAGCTGGCGGCGCGCCGCGGCGGCGGCCGGCGGCGGCAGCACCACGCCTTCGAGCCGGGCGACCTCGCGCCGCACCCGCCCGACAGCCGCCCCGCGCTCGGCCGGAGTCGCGCCCGGCTGCGCCTGCAGCAGCACCGAGATCCCGTCGGCCTGCGAGCCGAATTCGTCCTGCAGCGCCGCACTGACGGCCTTCGACTGGCTGCCCGGCACGTCGAAGCCGCCGCCGGTCAGGTGGTCGGTCTGCTTCGCCGCGAACGGCAGCGCCGCGATGACGATCACGATCCAGGCCGCGAGAACCCAGCGGCGCCGGCGACCGACGAGACCAGCGAGCCTGTTCATCAGCCCTCGCATCAGGACCCCGACCCTCCTCCCCGACCGGGCAGAGCTCTGTGAGCCCCATCACAAGGTGAGGGGCGTCACGTCAAAACGAGAAGCGGTTATTCCTTGACGAGGAGGAAGCGGGCGCTGGCGGTTCCGGCTTCGACCGCGGCCTTGTCGTCGAGGTCGGGGTCGGAGAGCACCTGCAGGGCGAAGCCGTCGCCGAGCGCGAAGAGGTAGGAGACGACGGCATCGGCGTCGAAGCGCAGGCTGAGGACGCCCTCGCGCTCCTTGGCCCGGAGGACGTCGGCGACGTGGGTGCGGGTGTGGGCGAAGAGCTTGCCGACCTCCTCCTGGATCTCCGGGTTGCGGCGGCCGGCGCTGAACAGCTCGAAGATCAGCAGGAAGAAGCTCGGTTCGTTCTCGATCAGGTCGGTCAGCGAGGAGACGAGGACGTCGAGGACGTCGTCGACGCTGCCGGCCTCGCCGAGCATCTCGTCGAGGCGGGCGACCCGCAGCTCCGAGTCGCGGCGCACGACCTCGACCAGCAGCCGCTCCTTGGTGCCGAAGTAGTAGTGCAGGAGGCCGCGGCTGACGCCCGCCTCACGGGCGACGTGCTCGAAGGTCGAGCCGGCGGCGCCTCGGCGGGCAACCGAATCCCGCATCGCGTCGACGATCCGCTTCGCCTTGTCGCCGCTGAGCTCGCGCTCCTTGGTCGCGGCCTCCATGTCGATAGCCCTCGGTCCCGTGGCTCTAGGAGCCGTTGATGCTGGTGGTCGAGGTGTACTCGAACTCCTCTTCGGCCCCGAAGAGAGCGTCGAGCACGGCCTTGCGGGCACCCTCGCTGACCACCAGTGCGATCACCGCGCCGAGCACCGCGACCACGATCAGCCGGCCGAGCCTGCTCTTGCGCTTCGGCTTCTGCAGCCGCTCGTTGGCGTCCCGCAGCTTTTCGGCCGCCCGGCGCAGCTCCTTCTGGGTCTTCTTGTCGGAGGTCACCGCCTTGACCGGGCCCTTGCCGTTGCCAGTCGCCCGCGAGTAGGCCTTTTTCGCCGAATCGAAGGCGTCGCGGAGGTTGTCGCGCAGCTCTTCGTCGTCCATCAACCGCTGCACGTAGGGGTTTTCCCGAGCGCTGCCGTAGAGATCAGTGGCGCGATCGGCCTTGGTCTTGCTGCTCATACCGTCTCCTCGCTGGATTCCGTGGCCATGTGCAGGATATGCCACTACCCGGGGTCGCGGCGGGCAAGCCGGCCAGACGGCCAGGGGACGGTCAGCTGGGGCCGATGCCGTCCAGGAGGACGCCGGTGGTGCGGAAGTTGAGGTTCGGTTCGCGCAGCCTGCTCAGCTGCACCCGCGCCAGGCTCGGCCCCGGCAGCGTGTAGCGGCGGATGTAGAGGCGGCCGGCGTCGTAGCTGTCGCTTTCGCGGAAGCGCGGCCCGAGCACGTGCGGGCCCGGGGGCGGGGCCTTGCCGTCGGAGATGAAGTCGACTTCGTGGACGAACCAGGGGTTGCCTTCGGAGGCGCGGACCTGGAAGGCGCCGGTCGAGAGGTAGTAACGCAGCGAGGCCTCGCCGAGCGTCCAGGTGACCATCGCCCGCGGCCCGGTCGGCTCGCCGAGCTTGGCGGCGACCGCGTCCCAGTTGGGACGCTGCAGGCTCGGCTCGGTGCTGGCGGCGACGCAGAAGCCGAGCGAGTAGATGACCAGGGCGGTGCCGAGCACGGCGCCGAGCCGCCGCGCCGCCGGCAGCGAGACCGCGATCGCGACGACGACCAGCAGCGGCACCAGCGCCGGGATCAGGTTGCGGGCGAGGACGAAGTCCTTGCCGCTGGCGACCAGCGCCATCGCGACCGGGATCCCGATCGCGCAGACGGCGACCCCGAGCGGCAGCGCCGCTGAGCGCCGCTCCTCGCGGCCGCCGCGCCAGAGCAGCAGCGCGAAGGCGGCGGCGCACACCGCCAGCGGGAAGACCGCGAACCCGGGCCGCTCGGCTTCGCCGATGATGTCGGCGGTCTCGCCGGTGACGAAGGTCCCGGCCGATTCCCAGAGCCGGTGGCCGAGGCTGAGGCCGCCGATCCACTCGGCGTGGCCGCTCGACATCTGGTGGAAGGCAAGCGGCGCCAGCGCCAGCGCGAAGGCGACGAGCACGCCGATCCCGACCAGCGCCGCCCGCCCGCGCCGCCGCAACAGCACCACCAGCTCGGCGACCAGCGGGAAGACGGCGAAGTAGTGGGTCGCCAGCGCCAGCCCCGAGAAGACGCCCCACCAGATGAAGTCGCGGCGGCGGCCCGAGCGGGCGCCGCGGATGCACCAGAGCAGCGAGAGCGAGCTGAAGAGGACCAGCAGCGAGTACGCCCGCGCCTCCTGGTAGTACCAGAGCAGCATCGGGTTGAAGGCGACCAGGGCCGCCGCCCAGAGCCCGGCGCGGCGGCCGCGCAGCTCGGCGGCGATCAGGTAGGCGACCGGCACGGTGAGGACGCCGGCGAGGGCCGAGAGCGAGCGCAGCCCCCACTCCCCCGTCCCGGTCAGTTGCACCCAGCCCCAGGCGAGCGCGTAGTAGAGCGGCGGCGTCGACTCGCTGAAGCCGACCGCGTCCATCGCGTGGCCGAAGCTGCCGCGGAGGATGCGGCTGGCGGTGACGATCTCGTCGTGGTGGTAGCTCTGCACCCCGAGCGTGGCGAAGCGCAGGGCGGCGGCGCCGAGCATCAGCCCGGCGACGATCCAGAAGGCGCGCGAGCGCGAGCGGGCCGCTTCGGCGACCGACTGCAGCGGGCGCGTGCCGCCGCGCGGGAGGCTTGCGGCCTCCACTAGGTGCTCACCTCCGAGCCCGTCAAGAGAGCGCTACGTCGAGTGCCTTGGAGACTTCGTCGACGAAGACGAACTCCAGGTTGCCGAGCTCCTGCTCGGGGATCTCCTCGACGTCTCCCGCGTTTCGATCCGGAACTATCACCTTCTTTATCCCCGCCCGCTGCGCAGCCAGCGACTTCTCCTTCAGCCCGCCGATCGGCAGCACCTGCCCGGTCAGGGTGACCTCGCCCGTCATCGCGACATCGTTGCGAACCGGTCGGCTGCTGATCAGCGACGACAGCGCCACGGTCATCGCCACCCCCGCCGAGGGCCCGTCCTTCGGCACCGCCCCGGCCGGCACGTGGACGTGGATGTCGTGCTCGGCGAACCAGGTCTCGTCGAGCTGCGGCGCGATCTCGACCCAGTGCCCCCGCACCCAGGAGAGCGCCGCCTGCGCCGACTCCTTCATCACCTCGCCGAGCTGGCCGGTGATCGTCAGCCCACCGGAGCCCGGCATCGCCGTCGCCTCGATGAAGAGGACGTCGCCGCCGGTCGGAGTCCAGGCGAGGCCGGTCGAGACGCCGGGCGACTTGGTCCGCCGCCGCGTCTCGGCGAAGACCCGCCGCCGCCCCAGCAGCTCGCGCGCTTTCTTCCCGGAGACGCGGACCTTGCCCTTGGCGCGGCCTTCGGCGACGTCGCGGGCGACTTTGCGGCAGACGGTGCCGAGCAGGCGCTCGAGGTTGCGGACGCCGGCCTCGCGCGTGTACTCCTCGACGATCGCGGTTAGCGCCGCGTCGGCGAACTCGATCTGCGAGGGCTTCAGCCCGTTGGCCGCGATCTGGCGGCCGACCAGGTAGCGGCGGGCGATCTGCTTCTTCTCCTCCAGCGTGTACCCGGAGAGTTCGATTGTTTCCATCCGATCGAGGAGCGGCGTCGGGATCGTGTCGAGGACGTTGGCGGTGGCGATGAAGACGACGTCGGAGAGGTCGAACTCGAGGTCGAGGTAGTGGTCGCGGAAGGAGTCGTTCTGGGCCGGATCGAGGACCTCGAGCATCGCCGAGGCGGGGTCGCCGCGGAAGTCGGCGCCCATCTTGTCGATCTCGTCGATCATGAACACCGGGTTGCGGGTGCCGGCGTCGCGCAGGGCACGGATGATCGTTCCCGGCAGGGCGCCGATGTAGGTGCGGCGGTGGCCGCGGATCTCGGCCTCGTCGCGGACGCCGCCGACCGAGATCCGCTCGAACTCGCGTCCCAGGGCCTTCGCGATCGAGCGGCCGAGGCTGGTCTTGCCGACCCCGGGCGGGCCGACGAAGCAGAGGATCGGGCCCGGCGAATCCGGATTCAGCTTGCGCACCGCCAGGTACTCGAGGATGCGGTCCTTGATCCGCTCGAGGTCGTAGTGGTCCTCGTCGAGGATCTTGCGGGCGTGGCGGATGTCGAGGTTGTCCTCGGTCTCGACCGACCAGGGCAGCTCGACCAGCCACTCGAGGTAGGTGCGTATGACCCCGTGCTCGGCCGCCGCCGGCGGCAGTTTGGCCAGCCTCCCGAGCTCGCGGTCGGCCGCTTTGCGGGCGTGCTCGGGCAGCTTTGCCGCCTCGACTTTCTCCTGCAGTTCGGCCAGTTCGGCGGCCTGCTCGTCGGCCTCGCCGAGCTCCTCCTGGATCGCTTTCAGCTGCTGGCGGAGGAGGAACTCGCGCTGGCCTTTGTCGACTTCGGACTGGACCTGCGACTGGATCTGGCTGCCGAGCCGCACCACCTCGAGCTCGCGGGCGAGGATCTGCGAGAGGTGGCGGAGGCGGCCGCCGACGTCGACCTCTTCCAGCAGCTCCTGCTTCTCCTCGATCGGGATCCGCAGCGAGCCGGCGATCAGGTGGGCGAGCGCCGAGGGGTCTTCGATGTTGGTGACCGCCAGCTGCAGCTCCTCCGGCAGGTAGGGGATCTGCTCGACGATCTCCGAGAAGGTGCGCTGGACGTTGCGGGCCAGCGCCTCCAGCTCGGGGCCCTCGTTGACGACGTCGGGCAG
>DASXOF010000094.1:0-6390 GCA_036494495.1 Solirubrobacterales bacterium
TCGCGGCCGATCTCGGCGCCGATCGCGGCCGCGATCACCTCCGGCGTCGACTCCTCGAAGTCCATGCGGCGGCCGGCGCCGTAGCGCTCGAGCCGGTGGGCGACGTGGAAGTTCTGCTCGAAGTGGTGGCGCAGCGGGAAGTAGAGGAAGGGCCGCTTCTGCGCCGTCAGCTCCATCGAGGTGGTCAGTCCCCCCTGCACCACGGCGAGGTCGCAGGCGGCCAGGTGGCGGTAGAGGTTGTGGACGTAGGGCACCACCTCGAGGCCCGGCTCGGCGGGCAGTGCGCGAGGGTCGATCCGCGGCCCGGCGACGACGATCATCCGCAGCCCCGGCACGGCTTCCCTGGCCTGCGGGAAGGAGGCGATGACGCGGCGGAGCAGGTCGGCGCCGACGCCCGAGCCGCCGACCGTGACGATGCAGACCCGCTCGTCGTCGCCGTAGCCGAGCTCGTCGCGCAGCCGGCCGCGGTCGCCGAGCTGGGCCGGGTCGAAGCCGGTGACGTAGCCGGTGAAGTCGAAGTTCCGCTCGGTCCAATCGCGGATCGCCGGCAGCTCGGGGCCGAGCCGCTCGGCGACGACGTCATCCGGGTTGCCGACGAAGAGGGCGAGGTCGCGGAGCTCGGGATGGGCGGCGACGTGGTCGACCATGTCGGCGTTGTAGTCGGCGGTCAGGAACCGCTCGCGCTCGCCTCCGTCGCCCATCGGCAGGAAGCCGACGAAGTCGGTCAGCCAGGCGAACGGCGCCCGCTTCTCGCTCGGGTTCTCGTGCAGGTAGTAGTCGAGCTCCCAGGCCTCATCGCCGATCCAGAGGTCGTAGCGGCGGTCGCTCGCAACCTCGTGGAAGAGCATGAAGTTGGCAGCCAGGATCTCGTCCATGCGCCGCAGGGCGTCGAAGACGTGCAGGTCGTGCTCGGCCGACTCGCACTCGACGTGGTGGGACTCGTTGGCGAGGTGCTCGCTGGCGGGGTGGATCCGCTCTCCCTCGGCGGCGAGGACCCGGGTGACCGGGTCCTGGGCCAGCCAGTCGATCTCGAGGTCGGGCTCGAGCCGGCGCAGCTCGCGGGCGATCGCGACGTCGCGCTGGGCGTGCCCGAGCCCGATCGGCGAAGAGACGAAGAGCGCGCGCGGGCGGCCGTCGGGCCGGTAGGCGTTGGCGTCGCGTTGCGGCGGTCGGCGGCCGAAGGACTGCTCGCAGAGCTCGCGCATCGCCAGGTTCGCCTGCACCGGCTTGCGGGCGTGGGGCATGTGGCCCGAGCCGGGGACCCGCTCGAAGCGGCCGCCGGTGAAGCGGGCGAGGGCACGACCGTCGCGCGGCAAGTTGATCTTGTCGCGGTCGCCCTGGATCACCAGCACCGGGCACTCGAGGCCGGCGGCGAGCTCGCGCAGGGTCTCGCGACCGGTGTTGATGCGCCCGCCGGCGGTCGCGATCAGCGTCGCCCCATCGCTGTCGAGCGCCCAGTCGACGCCGTCTTCGATCGCCTTGGTCGAGTGCGGCTCGGGAAGGCAGCGCGAGATGAACCACTCGGCGAACTGGGCGTGTTCCCGGCTCCAGTGGATCGCGTTGTAGCGACCGAGGCCGCGGTGCCCCCAGAGCCGGTAGGTCGGCAGCGGGCGGGCGAAGAATCGCTGCATGCGCGGGTGGAAGAGGATCCAGTTGTGGGATGGCGTGTAGGGGAAGAGGGGGCCGATGAAGGCGGCCCCGGCGACCCGATCGGGTGCGATCCGCCCCAGCTCGAGCACGTACTGCGCGCCTTTCGAGAGGCCGATCACGACCGCCCGCTCGGTGCCGGTGGCGTCCATCACCGCCAGGCAGTCGCGGGCCGTCTCATCGGCGTCGTAGCGGCGCGGGTCGCGGCAGCGGTCCGAGCGCCCGTTGCCGAGCCCGTCCATCACCAGCACCCGGTAGTGCCGCGCCAGGTAGGGGATCTGCATCTTCCAGTGGCGCGAGTGGACGAGCGACCAGGTCGGCAGCAGGAAGACGGTCTCCTCCCCCTCCCCGTAGACCTCGTAGAAGAGCCGCTGCCCGTCGCGCTCGACGTAGCCTTCCTCGTCGGGGTAGCGGGCGCGGGTCTGCTCGCTCCGCAGCGCCGGCCCGGGCTCCGCCTGCGGCTTCTCGACCGAGGTGGTCATGGCCGTGCTTCGAAGACGAGGTTGAACGGGGTCTCGGCGGCGCGGCGGAAGCGGCTGAAACCGGCCTCGGCGACGACCTCGGCGATCTTCGCCTCGCCGGCCTGGGCGCCGAGCGCGAGGCCGACCTCCTGGGAGAGCGAGGCGGGCGTGCAGAGGAAGGTCGAGAAGCCGTAGAAGGCGCGGCCGACCGGGTTCAGGTTGTCCTCGACGCGGTCGCCGGCCATCGGCTCGACGATCATCCAGGTGCCCTCCGGCCCCAGCATGCGGCGCACCTGGCGGGCGGCGGCGACGGGGTCGCCCATGTCGTGCAGGCAGTCGAACATCGTCACCAGGTCGTAGCCCTCGCCCTGGTCGCTGGCCGCGGCGGCGGTCTCGAAGCTGACCCGGTCGGCGACGCCGGCGCTGCGCGCCCGCTCGCGGGCGGTCTCGATCGAGCCGGCGTGGTAGTCGGAGCCGAGGAAGGTCGAGCGCGGGAACGCTTCGGCCATCAGGATCGTCGAGGAGCCGTGGCCGCAGCCGAGGTCGGCGACCCGGCCGCCGGCCTCGAGCTTCGCGACGACGCCGTCGAGCGCCGGCAACCAGGCGTCGACGAGGCTGGCGTTGTAGCCGGGGCGGAAGAATCGCTCGCAGCCGTCGAAGACGTCGTGGCCATGCTGGTGCCAGCCGAAGCCCTCGCCGCTCCGCGCCGCCTCGGTGATCCGCGGCGAGTCGATCACGGTGCCGACCGCGAGCTGGAAGAAGCCGGGCAGGAAGGCCGGGCTCTGCTCGTCGGTCAGCGCCACCGCCTGCTCGGGGGGAAGCGAGTAGGTCCCGGCCTCCGGGTCGTAGGCGACGTAGCCGCCGGCGGCCTGGGCGTTCAGCCACTCGCGGACGTAGCGCTCGGCGGCCCCGGCCTCGGAGGCGAGCTCGGCGGGGGTGAGCGGCCCGGCCGCCGCCAGCGCCCGGTAGAGCCCGAGCCGGTCGCCCATCACGACCAGCGCCGCGTTCAGGGTCGCGCCGACCTCCTCGACCGCGCCGAAGACGAACTGCTCCAGCTTCTGCGGGTCCACCTCGGCCTGTCTCTCAACCGTCTCCATCGTCGACCTCCTCGGTCTCGTCGTGCGTCTTGTTCGATTGGCCGAGACGGCGCTCCCCGAGCGAGGAGAGCCAACTGTCGATCGTCGCCAGCAGCTCCGCGTGGCCGCGATCGAAGCCGAGCAGGCGCTCGGTCAGAAGTCCCTTGTTGAACTGCATGACGAGGGCGGCCCAGGCCTCGGCCGAGAGCGGCCCCGCGTCGAGCCCGTACTCGTCCATCGCTTCGAGCAGGGCGTCGCGGAGCAGCGTGCGCCAGGCGTCGTCGACGGCGATCAGGCGCTCGCGCAGCTCCGGCTTGTTCAGCGCCAGAGCTTCCAGCTCGGCCCAGACCTTGGGGTAGCCGGAGGCGAGGTCCTCCTCGACGAAGCCCATCGCCGTCCGCCACTTCTCGGCGAACGGCCCCTCCGACCCGTACATCTCCGCCTGGCGCGCGAGCACCCGGGCGGTGAAGCGCTCGAGCGTCTGCAGCAGCAGCTCGTCGATCGAGCCGAAGTAGTAGTGGACGAGCCCCTGGTTCTGGCCGGACTCCTCGGCCAGGCGGCGGGTGGTGACCCCGGCGGCGCCGTCGCTGATCAGCAGCCGCTCGGCGGCGTCGAGGAAGCGCTCGACGGCGAGCTCGCGCGGCGAGCGCCTCTGGGCCTGCGGTGCGGATTTCGTCGGCGTCTCGGTCATTTCTTAGTCAATCGCCTAAGGCGTACAACTAACCATGTTGACCGGCGCTTGTCAAGGCAGGGGAGCGGCGAATAGGGATCGCGTGCCGGGCCTGAGCGGGGGGGCGACTCCTAGTCGATCGCGAACAGGCGCCACTCGCCGGGCACGCCCTTCAGCGAGCGGACGCCGCGGTCGGCGAACTCGAGGCCGGAGCCGACGACGAGCTCGCGGACGGTGCTGGAGACGAGGACCTCGCCGGCCTCCGCTTCGGCGCCGATCCGGGCGCCGATGTTGACCGCGATGCCGCCGACGTCGTCGCCGATCAGCTCGACCTCGCCGGTGTGGATGCCGGAGCGGACCTCGAGCCCGAGCGGGTCGAGCTCGCCGCGCAGGGCGGTGGCGCAGCGGATCGCCCGGGCGGGGCCGTCGAAGGTGGCGAGGAAGCCGTCGCCGACGGTCTTCACCTCGCGGCCGCGGTGGAGGGCGAGCTGGCGGCGGACGGCGGCGTCGTGGCGCTCGAGCAGCTGCCGCCAGCGACGGTCGCCGAGCTCGGCCGCCCTCGCGGTCGAGCCGACCAGGTCGGTGAAGAGGATCGTCGCCAGCGCCCGCTCGGACCCGGCGGCGCCGCGGCTGCCGACCAGGAACTCCTCGACCTCGTCGAGCAGCGGCTCGGCCCCGGTGAAGGCGAGGTGGTCGCGGCCGGGGAGCTCGACGAAGCGGCTGCCGGCGATGTGCTCGGCGAGGTAGCGGCCCTGGGCGATCGGGATCATCCGGTCGCCGCGGCAGTGGACGACCAGGGTCGGGGCCTCGATCGCGGGCAGGGCGACGCGGACGTCGAGCTCCCGGTAGAGATCGATCAGTGCGATCGCCCCGGCCGGGCTCGTCCCGTAGCGGAGCAGCTTCGCCCACCAGGCTTCGAAGCTCGGCTCGCCCACGGCGCTCGGAGCCCAGAGCTCCGTCCCCACCGGGCCGCCCCACTCGCGGCGGATGATCCCGGCCCAGCGGTCGAGCGCCTCGCCGGGCAGGCCGATCGGGTAATCGTCGGCCTCGACCATCCGCGCGTAGGTCCCGTAGAGGACCAGCGAGGAGACCTGCTCGGGGTGGGTGGCGGCGAACAGCGCCGCCATCGGGCCGCCCTCGGAGATCCCGAGCAGCGCCGGCCGCTCGCAGCCGGCGGCCTCCATCACCGCCCGCAGATCGTCCATCGAATCCTCCAGCGTCGGCGGCCTGCCGAGGCGGTCGGAGAGCCCCTGGCCGCGCTTGTCGAAGACGACCAGGCGGGAGAAGGAGGCGAGGCGCCGGAAGAAGGCGGCGACCACCGGCTCGGCCCAGATCAGCTCGACGTGGGAGACGAAGCCGGGCACGAAGACGAGGTCGAGCGGCCCCTCGCCGTGGACCTGGTAGGCGATGCTGACTCCCCCGGAGTCGGCGTATCGAGTGGTCGGTTCCATGCGCGGGACGAGCGCGCCTCCCAGCGCGAGCCTACTGCGAGCGCACCCCGCCGGTCCGCGGCTTGAACTGCCCGACCAGCAGCACGATCACGTTCTTGAAGATGAAGAAGGCCGAGCGCACCGGGGTGAGGAAGGAGGTGCCGCCCTCGCGCGGCAGGAAGCGGACCTGCATCTCTTCCACCGTCAGCCCCTCGCGCAGGGCGAGCTGCAGCGACTCGATCTCGCCGAAGTCGGGCGAGTAGCTGTCGGCGAAGAGCGCCATCACGCGGCGGTTGCCGGCGCGCATGCCGCTGGTGGTGTCGGTGAAGCGCTGGCGGGTGGTGAGCGTCAGCAGGGTGCGGAAGAGGCTGATCCCGAGCCGGCGGGTGAAGGTCGGCTTGTACTCCTCGGCGTCGCGCTCGCCGGGGGTGTGGTAGCGGGAGCCGATCATCAGGTCGGCGTCGCCGGCGATCAGCTGGTCGAGCAGGCGCTTGACCTCAGCCGGCGGGTGCTGGCCGTCGCCGTCGAGGTGGGCGCAGTACTCGTAACCGCCCTGGCAGGCCATCCGGTAGCCGGTCTGCAGGGCGGCGCCGAGGCCGAGGTTGAAGGGCAGGCTGGCGACCCGAGCGCCCGCCGCGGCGGCGCGCTCGGCGGTGCGGTCGGTGGAGCCGTCGTCGACGACGAGGACGTCGGCGTCGGGCATCTGCGCGCGCACGTCGGCGACCACGGCGGCAACGGTGTCTTCCTCGTTCCAGGCGGGGATGAAGATCAGGTTCACGCCGGGAGCATGTCATGGATCTGGCGCCCGCCTGCTTGCATTGCGGCGTGGCAATCGCCCGCGCAGCCCTGCTCATCGCCGTCGCGGCGGCCGTGGCACTGATCCTGGTCTCCGGCGGCTCGGACGCCGATCCACGCACGCCGCCGGCGCTGCCGGGGCTGCCGCCGCCGTTCCTGGGGACGGCGGTCAGCGGCGACGGCAGGCTGACGGCGGCGGTCGACGCCTACGGCGACGTGGTCGACCTGCGGCCGGGGCCGGCGGGGCCGGCGCTGGTCGAGAACCCGGCGGCGCGGCAGGCGGCTGGCACGATCCCGGTCGAGACCGGGAT
>DASXOF010000095.1:0-14084 GCA_036494495.1 Solirubrobacterales bacterium
CGCCGGCGGTGAGCGCGGCGAGGACGCCGGCGGCGTTGCGTTCGAGCGAGAGCGCGATCGCGGCCAGGGTGACGGCGGCGATCGTGCAGACCCCGGCGGCGAGCCCGTCGACCCCGTCGAGGAAGTTGATGACGTTGACGACGGCGACGATCCCCAGCACGGTCAGCGGATAGGCGAGCCAGCCCAGTTCGAAGCCGCCGACGAAGGGCAGGGTGAGGTTGTCGACCCGGACCCCGGCGGCGACCGGGATCGAGGCGGCGGCGATCTGGCCGACCAGCTTCGGGAAGGCGCCGAGGCCGTAGACGTCGTCGATCACGCCGACCGCGGCGATCGCTATCGCGCCGACCAGGATCGAGCGGCTCTGGCCGTCGTCGGGCAGCCAGATCCAGCCGGCGACCTCGACCGCGACCAGGATCGCGAGGCCGGAGAGGCGCGGCATCGGCCGGTCGTGGAGGCTGCGCTCCTTGGGGACGTCGATCGCGCCGACGCGGAAGGCGAGGCGCTCGGCCAGCGGGACCAGCAGCCAGGCGATCGCCGCGGCGGCGATGAAGGCGAGGACGGCGTCGGCGGTCGTCGGGACCATGGTCAGAGGGACCCGGTCAGGCTACTGGCAGCCGGCGGCGGCCAACCCGTTGGACTTTGAGGCCCCCATAGGGGACCCAAGGTCCAACGCGCCTCAGCCCGACGGTTCCGGGGCCTGGGCCGGTCGCACCCACTCGCCGGCGGCGAGGACGGCAGCGGTCAGGAGCGCCGGGTCGCGGCGGTGCAGGACGCCGACCGGGGTCTCGCGCTTGGCGAGGACGAGCGCCGCCGGGTCGTCGAGCACCCGCAGCCGGCCTGCGGCGATCAGCGCCTCGTCGACGCCGCCCATGCGGCCGGAGAAGGTCGTGTAGACGGGGGTGCCGAGGGCGACCGCCTCGCGGTTCATCGTGCCGCCGGCGCTGACCACGAGGTCGGCGTGGGCGATCAGGCTCTGGGCGTCGATTGCCGCGGCAGGGACGACGAGGTTCGGCGCCTGCAGCGCCCGGGCCGCCTCGGCCTGCGCTTCGGTGCGGGGGATGACCACCGCCTGCGCCTCGGGCGCCGCGGCGAGGCGGCGGACGGTGGCGGCGTAGACGTCGTTGGGAGCGTGGTACTCGGAGGTCTCGGGCGGCGGCCGGAGGACGACGAGGACCTTCTCGCGGTCGAGCCCGAGCTGCTCGATCACGCCGGGGTCGGGCTCGAAGTCGGCCAGGTAGTACTCCTCCTTCAGGCCCGGGTAGCGGACCAGCTTCTCCTCCTCGGCACCGGCCTTGCGCAGGCGCTCGACCGGGATCGAGTCGGGGACGAGGACCCGCTCCGCCGCCTTCCAGGCGATCCGCCGCTGCAGCCCGCCGTACTCGTAGTCCTGCATCTGCGCCGAGGGGAAGCGGAAGGTGGCGGCGATCAGCGCCAGGTCGACGGAGCCGTGGGCGAGGCCGAGGTTCGGCCGCCGCCCCCAGACGAAGCGTCCGAGCTTGGGCGAGCGAGTGCCGAGCGCGCGCGCCTTGCCGAGCTTCGAGCCGCCGCCGTGCTCACCGAAGCTGGTGTAGGGGATGCCGAGCCGGTCGAGGATCCCCAGCGTCTGCCCGTACTCGCGGGCGGTGACGAAGACCTCGTGGCCGTGGCCTTCGAGTTCGCGGATGATCGGCCGCAGGACGAGCGGATGAGCGGCAGCGGTGCAGTCGACCCAGATTCGCATCGGCCGCGACCCTAGCTGGGGCGGCGTCTAGACCGAGGCCGGCGTCAGCTGCGGGTACAGCGGGAAGCGATCCATCAGCGCGCCCGTGCGTTCGGCGAGCGCCGCCTTCTCGGCCTCGAAGTCCGGCCCCAGGGCGGCGACGATGACGGCGGCGATCTCGCTCATGTCCTCCTCGGCGAGCCCGCGGGTGGTCAGCGCCGGGGTGCCGATCCGCAGGCCGGAGGGGTTCATCGGCGGCCGCTCGTCGAAGGGGATCGCGTTGCGGTTGACGGTGATCCCGACCTCCTCGAGCCGGTCCTCGGCGGTCTGGCCGTCGAGCCCGGTCGGGGTCAGGTCGACGAGCACGAGGTGGACGTCGGTGCCGCCGGTGAGGACCGGCACGCCGCCGGCTTCGAGCCCGGCGGCGAGGGCGCGGGCGTTGGCGATCGTCTGCCGCTGGCGCGCGGCGAACTCCGGCGCGGCGGCGATCTTCAGCGCCACCGCCTTGGCGGCGACGGTGTGCATCAGCGGCCCGCCCTGCTGGCCCGGGAAGATCGCCTTGTCGATCGCTTTCGCGTGCTCGGCGCGGCAGAGGATGATGCCGCTGCGGGGGCCGCAGAGGGTCTTGTGGACGGTGGTGGTGACGACGTCGGCGTAGGGCACCGGGCTCGGGTGCTCGCCGGCGGCGACCAGGCCGGCGAAATGGGCCATGTCGACCATCAGCTTGGCGCCGACCGAGTCGGCGATCTGGCGGAAGGCGGGAAAGTCGAGCTGGCGCGGGTAGGCCGACCAGCCGGTGACGATCAGCGCCGGGCGGTGCTCCTCGGCAAGCCGCTGAACCTCGTCCATGTCGACCAGCATGTCCTCGCGGCGGACGTGGTAGGGCACCGGGTTGTAGAGCTTGCCGGAGACGTTGATCTTCATCCCGTGGCTGAGGTGGCCGCCGTGGTCGAGGGCGAGGCCGAGGAAGGTGTCGCCGGGCTCGAGCAGCGCCATGTAGGCGGCGTTATTGGCCTGGGCGCCGGCGTGGGCCTGGACGTTGGCGTGCTCGGCGCCGAACAGCTCCTTGGCCCGGGAGATCGCCAGCTCCTCGGCCACGTCGACCTCCTCGCAGCCGCCGTAGTAGCGGGCGCCGGGAAGGCCCTCGGCGTACTTGTTGGTCAGCACTGAGCCGACCGCTTCCAGCACCGACTGCGGCACGAAGTTCTCGGAGGCGATCATCTCCAGCGTCCGCTGCTGGCGCCGCAGCTCGGCGTCGAGGACCGCCTGGATCTCCGGGTCGACCTCGGCCAGCGGCGCGGCTTGGAAGTTCTCGGGCAGCGGGCTCATCGCGTCCGACCATACCAGCGGTTCGGGATAGCCTTGCGGCCGTGCGGCATCGCCTCCTCCTCCCCCTCGCGGCGGCGCTTGCCGGCCTCGCTCTGGGCGCCGCGAGCGCCGCTGCGGCGCCGGCCCCCAACCCCTGCACGGGGCCCGAAGCCAAGCACCTGCTCTGCCCGAACCTGCGGATCGGCCCGCCGAGCGAAATCTACGAGGACGGCTACGACGGCAAGCTGCGGCTGCACGCGACCAGCGACGTCCGCAGCCGCGGCAAGGGCCCGATGGAGCTGCGCGGCCACCGCAACGGGCCGAAGTCGATGCGAGTGGTGCAGCGGATCTACAAGGCCGGCGGCGGGCACATCGACGTGCGCACCGAGGCGACCCTCCACTTCACCGACGTCGGCTCCTACTTCGGCGGCTCCTACTGGAAGGTCCATCAGCTGGCTCGCTTCGAGCTGCGCCGCGCGACCGCCGACGGCGCCGCCTACGGGCCGGTGGTGCGGACCAGCCCGAAGCTCAACTACTGCCTGCGCGATCTCGACCGGACCCGGCCCGGCAGGCGCTCGCCGCTCTACCGCCACTACCCCGGCTGCAACCAGGACCGCTCGATCAAGCGCGACGTGCTCGGCACCTCGGTCGGCTGGTCGGACATCTACCCCGCCGACTACGACAAGCAGTGGATCGACGTCAGCGGGCTGCGCGGCTGCTTCGTCTTCACGATGACCGTCGACCCCAAGCGCCACCTCTTCGAGTCGAACGAGAACGACAACAGCTCGCACGCCAAGGTGCGACTGCCGTACCCCGGCCACACCGGCTGCTGACCCGCCCGGCTCAGTCGAGGCCGACCGAGGCGAGGGCGGCGACGAGGTCGCCTTCGGAGATCGCGCCGGGGCGGAGGATGCGCCAACCGCCGCCGTCCTCGATCGCGGCCAGGTCGACCACGGTGGAAGGCAGGCCGGGCAGCTCGCCGCCGTCGATCACCAGGTCGGCGCCGGCGCGGATCGACTCCGGGACGCCATCGAGGCGGCGCGGCGCCGGCTCGCCGCTGAGGTTGGCGGAGGTCTGGAAGACCGGGCACATCGCCCCGGCCAGCGGGCCGGCGATCAGGCGGACCCCGAGCCGCTCGCGGTCCTCCCGGCAGGCGAGCGGGTAACGGTGCCCGGGGTTGGCGACGATCAGCGTCACCGGCCCCGGCAGCAGGGCGCTGGCCGCCGCGGCGGTGCGCGGCCCGAGCCCGGCGACGAGCTCGCGGAAGGCGAGCGGCGAGAAGTACATGACGGCGGAGGATTTGCCGTCGTCCCGCCCCTTCAGCTCGTGGATGCGGGCGATCGCGGCCGGGTCGAGCGGGTCGCAGGCAAGCCCGTAGACGCCGTCGGAGGGAAAGACGACGACCCCGCCGCCGGCGATCGTCCGCTCGAGTGCCGAGCGCGCCGCCCCCTCCCCGTCCCGCGCGGTCCCAACCGTCTCGCTCACGCCGCGCCTCCGTGCCCCACAACCACCCGCTCGATCCCCGCCAGGTCCCGCCGCACCTCAATCTGGTCGAACCCCGCCCCCTGAACGAGCTCCGCCACCGCCTTGGCCTGCCCCTCACCGACCTCGACCGCCACCGTGGTTGTCCTTTCTTCGGCGCCCGCCGCAGTGGTTGTCTTTTCTTCGGGCATGCCGAAGGAAGGACAACCGCACCCGGGGGGGCCGAAGAAAAGACAACCATTCGGGGCGAAGAGGGTGCGGTAGGCGTCGAGGCCGTCGGGGCCGGCCAGGAGGGCCTCCTTTGGCTCCCATTGGGTGACCTCGGGCTGGAGGGTGGGCCAGTCGCGCTCGGCGACGTAGGGGAGGTTGGCGAGGACGAGGTCGAAGACCTCGTCCTCGGGCAGGGTGCCGGGGACGAAGCGGACGCGGTCGGCGAGGCCGAGGCGGGCGGCGTTGGCGCGCGCCACCTCGAGCGCACCAGGCGACGAATCCGTCGCGACCACCTCGGCGTCGGGCAGCTCGTCGGCGACGGCGAGGGCGATCGCGCCGGAGCCGGTGCCGACGTCGAGGACCCGCGCCGGCCGCAGCTCGAGCGCCAGCTCGACCAGCAGCTCGGTCTCCGGCCGCGGCACCAGCACCCGGCGGTCGACCTCCAGCTCCAGCCGCCTGAACCCCTTGCGCCCCACGATGTAGGCGACCGGCTCGCGCCGCAGCCGCCGCCGCACCGTCTCGCCGAAGCGCCGCGCCGCCGCCGGCTCCAGCTCGGCGCCCGCGTTCAGCGCCGCCCGGCTGAGACCGCTCGCCTCGGCCAGGAGGACTTCCGCGTCGAGACGCGGTTCATCGATGCCCGCCGCCCGCAGCGCGTCGGTTGCGGCCCGCAATGCCGGAAGCGCGTCGCTCGCGGACGTGACCAACGAGATCAGCCGACCGCGGCAGCCGCCAGCTTCTGGCGCTTCTCCTCGGCCGACAAGGCGTCGGTGAACTCCGAGAGGTTGCCGCCGAGGACGCCGTCGAGGTTGTGCGAGGTGAGCTTGATCCGGTGGTCGGTGACCCGGCCCTGGGGGAAGTTGTAGGTGCGCACCTTCTCCGAGCGCTCGCCGCTGCCGACCTGGGCTTTGCGCTCGGAGGCGATCTTCGCCTGCTGCTCGGCGATCTCGCGCTCGAGCAGCCGCGCCCGCAGCACCCGCATTGCCCGCTCGCGGTTCTGCAGCTGCGACTTCTCGTCCTGCATCGAGACCACGATCCCGCTCGGCTTGTGAGTGATCCGGACGGCCGAATCCGTCGTATTAACCGATTGCCCCCCGGGCCCGGACGATCGATAGACGTCGATCTGCAGGTCGTTCGGGTCCACCTGCACGTCGACTTCCTCGGCCTCGGGGAGGACCGCGACGGTCGCGGTCGAGGTGTGGATCCGCCCCTGCGACTCGGTCTCCGGGACGCGCTGCACACGGTGAGTGCCGCCCTCGAACTTGAACACCGAGTAGGCGCCCTCGCCCTTGACCGCGAAGGTCACCTCCTTGAAGCCGCCGGCCTCCGAGCCCGACTGCGAGAGCACCTCGGTGCCGAATCCGCGCTCCTCGGCGTAGCGGGTCAGCATCTTGAAGAGGTCGCCCGCGAAGAGCGCCGCCTCGTCGCCGCCGGCGCCGCCGCGGATCTCGACGATCACGTTCTTGGCGTCGTTCGGGTCGCGCTCGACCATCGCCAGCCGGATCTCCTCTTCCAGCTGCTCGAGCCGCGCCGGCGCCTCTTCGACCACCTTGCGGAGCTCCTCGTCCTCGCCCTCGGCGAGCAGCTCGCGCGCACCCTCGAGGTCGTCCTGCAGGGTCAGGTACTCGTCGGCCAGCCCGCGCGCCGGCTGCAGCTCGCGGTACTCGCGCCCGACCTCGGCGTAGCGCTCGCGGTCCCCGATCACCGCGGGGTCCGACATCTGCTCCTCGAGCTCGCCGAAGCGCGCCCGGATCTGCTCGACGAGTTGATCGATCATGGGTGGGAAGGGTAGTTGGCGGTGCTAGGCAGAGCTGGGCGAGGGGGGACGGAGGGGGCCGGTGTCCCTCCTCACTCGGCCTGTCGACTGGGGCGTATTCGGCTTTACGCCTCGGTCGAGCTCCGGGTCTCAGCCGCAAAACGTTCGGAGGGACACCGACCCCCTCCGTCCCTCGGAAGCTTCAAACAAGACAGAGGCCCAGCCTCCCGAACTCTTGCGAGCTTACGAGGGACGGGGCTGTCTGGCCAGAGGAGGATTGCGGGTGGGGATCGGGGGACCCTCCGAACGTTTTGCGGGTGAGGCCCGGAGCTCGAAAGAGGCGGCAGCCGAATCCTCCACACGCCGACAGCCCGAGAGAGGAGGGTCCCCCGAGCCCCACCTACCGCACCGCCTCGTCTAGCTCGCGCTAGGCGACGATCTCGATCGGCTGCTGCTTGGCGGCCTCGACCGGGTCCTCGCGAGCAAGGACGGCGTTCAGCGAGGCGATCGCGACCGCGAGCTGTTCTTCATCGGGCTCGCGGGTGGTGAGGTTCTGCAGCATCAGTCCCGGCCACATCACCGCCCGCACCCAGCGCTTACGGCGGTTCTTGCCGGCCCACTTGATCACCTCGTAGGAGAGGCCGGCGATGACCGGGATGCCGACGATCCGCGAGAGCACCAGCCAGTACCAGGCGGGCAGCCCGATCGGGGCGAAGACGAAGATCGCCAGCACCATCACGATCAGCAGGAAGCTGGTGCCGCAGCGGGGGTGCAGGCGCGAGTAGAGCTTGGCGCGGGCCGGGGTCAGCTCGTCTTCGGCCTCGTAGCAGGAGATCGTCTTGTGCTCGGCGCCGTGGTACTCGAAGACGCGCCGCAGGTCGGGCATTTTCGAGATCGCGACGATGTAGCCGATGAAGATCCCGGTCCGCAGCAGGCCCTCGACCAGCCAGAAGAGGAAGGGCGAGCCGAGCTTGTCCTTGAAGAGGCTGGTGACGCCGACCGGGACGACGAAGAAGAGGCCGACGGCGAGCAGCAGCGAGAAGACGATCGTCAGGCCCCAGACGAAGCCGCCGATCTCCTCTTTCTCCCCCTCTTCGTCCTCCTCGAGCTGGGCGTTGGCGGAGATCGCCAGCGCTTTGAAGCCGATCTTCATCGACTCGCCGAGGGCGACGACGCCGCGGAGGATCGGCAGCCGCCAGGCGCGGTGGCGCTGCGCCCAGGGCTTGATCGCCTCGGACTCGACTTCGATCTGGCCCTCCGGCGTGCGCACGGCGACCGCCCAGACGGAGATGCCGCGCATCATCACGCCCTCTAGCACCGCCTGGCCGCCGACCGGCGCGTCGCGCTTTGCGACGAGCGCGCCGTCGGGCATCCGCACCGGGTCCATGTTGCCCTCACCGCGGTCTGGCGCGCCGCCGTTCACCTCCTCGCTGGAGGGGAGTTGCGACGTCCGTGCCAGGCCCGCGAGTGGGCTCATGGCCGCGTTACTTGCGGGCCCTGTGTTTGGCCTGGCGACGCTGGAACCGCTCGACGCGGCCACCGGTGTCGACCAGCTTTTGCTTGCCCGTGTAGAACGGGTGGCACTCGGAGCAGAGCTCGACATGCAGGTCGCTCTTGGTCGACCGCGTGTAGAACTGGTTGCCGCACGAGCAGTGCACGTTGGCAAGCGTGTATTCGGGGTGGATTGAAGCCTTCATCTCGACCGATTCTAGAGAACCGCGCAAGTCGTGCCGATAGAGGGGTGTGGAAGCCGTCATCCGCACCCGTCAAAGCCGCTTCGGAGGGACGCTCCGCGCCCTGATCGGGCTGGTGATGTTCGGCGGCGCCGCCCTCGTCGCTCTGCACGACTGGGCGCAGATCGGCGGCCCCGATCTCGACAGCTTCGTCAACGGGCCGCTCTACGACTCGGTCGTCATCGCCGCCGGCCTGGCGGCGGTGCTGAAGGCCGACGACGAGCGCGCCGAGCGCAGCGCCTGGCTCCTGATCGGCGCCGCGGTGCTGGCCTGGGGCGCGGCCGAGATCTACTGGACCGCGGTGCTCGACAACGACCCGACGCCGCCGCTCCCCTCCCCCGCCGACGCCGGTTACCTCGCCTTCTACCCGCTGGCGGCGGCCGGCCTGCTGCAGCTGGTCCGCACCCGCTCGCAGACGCTCAACTGGCGGCTCTGGATGGACGCCCTGATCGCCGCCCTCGGCACCGCCACCCTCGGCGCCTGGGCGATCTTCGAGTTCGTCGCCGACCACGCCTCGGGCTCGACCCTCGAACAGGCGACCACCCTCGCCTATCCGCTCGGCGACATCTTCATCCTCGCCCTGGTCGTCGGCGTCGTCGCCCTCAGCGGCTGGCGGCCGGGGCGCAGCTGGGGCCTGCTCCTGGTCGGCCTGGCGGCGCTCGCCGCCGCCGACGTCGCCTACACGCTGGCCGAAGACGGCAGCGCCCTGCCCGGCGGCGACTGGATCGAACCGATCTACCTGCTCGGCGCGGTCTGCATCGGCGCCGGGGCCTGGCAGGAGCCGGTGCGGCAGATCCGCCGCGCTTCCCGGCCCGACGGCTGGCGCGAGCTGATCATCCCCGGCGCCTTCGCGGTCGTGATGCTGCTGCTCTTCTCCTTCCAGTACGCCAGCTCCGGCCACCTGCTGACGATCGCCCTGACCGCCTCGACGGTGCTGGCGATCGTCCTCCGCCTGGCGATCAGCCTGCGCGAGAACGAGCGGCTGCTGGAGGAGGTGCAGACCGATTACCTCACCGGGCTCGGCAACCAGGGGCGTTTCCAGCGCGACCTCGCCAGCCGCTGCCGCCGCGCCGCGGAGGAGCCGTTGAGCCTGCTGCTGCTCGACCTCAACGGCTTCAAGCGCTACAACGACACCTTCGGCCACCCGGCCGGCGACGCGATGTTGACCCGGCTCGGCGCCCGGCTGCGGGCGGCGGTCGCCGAGGAGCAGACGACCGCCTACCGGATCGGCGGCGACGAGTTCGCGGTGCTGAGCGTCGGCGGCGGCTCGGCCCTGTCGGGCCTGGTCGAGGCGGCGAGCTCGGCGCTCAGCGCCAGCGGCGCCGGCTACGCGATCGACCCCGCCTGCGGCACCGTCCGCGTCCCGCTCGAAGCCGACGACCCAGCCGGCGCCCTGCAGCTGGCCGACGTGCGGATGTACGCCAAGAAGGAGTCGATGCGGACCACCGCGCGCCCGCCCGAGCCCTCGCTGCAGCGGCTAGCGGACCGCGAGTCCGTCGAGCAGCGCTCCTAGGACGGCGGTGGCTTCGGCCCGGTCGGCCGGATCGTCGGAGCGGGCGGAGAGCATCGCCGCCTCGTCGAGCGCCCCGAGCAGGATGTGGGCGGTCGCCGCGACCGGCAGCGGGCGCAGCTCGCCGGCCTCGATCGCGGCGGCGAGGCTGGCTTCGATCAGGCCGAGCCCGTTGGCGGCGGCGATCTCGCGCCAGCGCTCCCAGCCGAGCACCGCGGGGGCGTCGTGGAGGACGATCTGCCGCACCTCCGGCTGCCCGCACTCGTCGAGGAAGGCGCCGACCCCGGCCCGCATCGCCTCCATCGGGCTCTCCAGCTCGGAGCCGAGGACGACGCGGGCGATCCGCTCGGTCATCTCCCGCTCGAGCTGCTCGTAGACCGCGTCGAGCAGCTCGGCCTTGCCGCCGAAGTGGTGGTAGAGGGCACCGCGGGTGACGCCGGCGGCGCGGACGATCTCCTCGGCGCTGACGCTGTCGTAGCCGCGCTCGGCGAAGAGCCGGCGGCCGGCGGCGAGCAGCGCCCCTCGCGTCGCCTCGGTCCGCTCCGCCTGGGTGCGGCGGCGGTTGGGTTGCCTGGGCTCTACATTCATACCGTATGTATGTTATTACTGGTACCGATGAGATGAATTGGGGTGCAGCGATTTGGGCGCAGCCCCAGCAGCCAAGCAGACCGGATAGCGGAACGAGGAGGCGGTAGCCATGGGCACGATGGTCAGCGAGCACGAGAAACGCGAGATCGACCTGACGCCGGGCCGCATCCGCTACCGCGAAGCAGGCCAGGGGCCGGCGATCGTCTTCGTCCACGGCTACCTCGTCGACGGCCGCCTCTGGGACGGGGTCGTCGACGCCCTCGCCGACCGCTTCCGCTGCATCGCCCCCGACATCCCCTTCGGCGCCCACCGGTTGCCGATGAGGCCCGACGCCGACCTCTCCCCCGCCGGCCTGGCCGGGATCGTCGCCGAGCTGATCGAGCGGCTCGAGCTCGACGACGTGACGATCGTCGGCAACGACTCCGGCGGCGCCGTCTCGCAGGTCCTCGTCACCACCCGCCCCGAGCGCATCGGCCGCCTCGTCCTCACCAACTGCGACACCCACGAGAACTTCCCGCCCGGGATCTTCAAGGCGCTGCCACCGCTGGCGAAGCTGCCGGGCTCCACCTGGGCGATGCTGCAGCCGTTCCGGATCGAGGCGCTCACCCGGATCGCCTTCGCCCCCTTCTCCAGCGCCGGGATCCCGGCCCCGTACCTCGCCGCCTGGAGCGCGGGCGCCTTCGGCGACGCCGGCGTCCGCCGCGACCTCGGCAAGGTCACGGTCGGGATGAACAAGCGCTACACGCTGGCCGCGGCGCAGGCGCTGCGCGGCTCGCAGCTGCCGATCCTGCTGGCCTGGGCCCCGGGCGACCGCTTCTTCCCGATGCGCTACCCGCAGCGGCTCGCCGGCGAAGCCGGGAACGCCCGGATCGTCGAGATCGAGGGCGCCAAGACCTTCGTGCCGCTCGACCAGCCGGCCAGGCTGGCGGAGGAGATCGCGCAGTTCGCGGAAACGGCCTGAGCGGCCAAACTCCCCAAATTCCCGCCTTTTTCGCAAAGTGCAGGAATCTCGTCCGACCTGCGAGGGAATCTTTCTCAACCCTTAACGGGCGAGTGTCCACTCTGTGGGCAAGCCCCCCACCAGGACGGAGAGTCCCATGGCCAAAGAGATCTTCGACCAGGAGCGCCCTCGCAGCACGATGGCGCAACGCCTAGACGAAGCCTTCGCCGGTTGCGATCAGTGGACGGTGGTAGCGGCACCGCCGCGGCGCAGCAGCCTCGAGGAGAGCGCCCGCGCCTCGAGCGTCTCGAGGATCGCCGGCAGAGCGGCCACGGTGCGAGCCCAGGAATCCGGCGCGCTGTAGTAGTCGGCGTCGTGCAGGAGGATGACGTCGCCGTCACGGGCGGTGGCGGTGCAGCGGCGCGCGATCGAGGTCGCCGTCGCGCCGGCGTCCCAGTCCCGCCCCCACTGCGACCACAGCACCGGGCGCCAGCCGCGGCGGCGCACCGCCCAGAGGCCTGAGGCGCTGAAGATCCCGTAAGGCGGTCGGTAGTCGGCGACCGCCTGGCCCCCGGCCTCCTCGATCGCGGCGCGGGCGCGCTCGGCGTCGTCGAGCAGCGAGCGCGGGGTCAGTCGCAGCTGGTTGCGGTGGCGGTGGCAGTGGAGCTCGACCCGGTGGCCGGCGGCGACGATCTCGGCGACCAGCGCCGGCCGCTGCTCGACCTGCTCGCCGGCGAGGAAGAAGGTGGCCTTGGCGCCGGCCTCGCGCAGCAGCTCCAGCACCGCCGGCGTCCCCTGCGGGTGCGGCCCGTCGTCGAAGGTGAGGGCGACGCCGCCGAGCCCCTCTTCGCGCAGCACGACACCGAGCGCCCGCCCGAGCGGCGGGAGCACCGGCGCCAGCGCCGGCCCGTTCTGCAGCACGCCCCCGACCGCCAGGCCGGCGGCGAGGCCCCGCCTCAAGGGCAGGCCCTCAAGGCGACGAGACGGGTTCCGCCTGGTGCTGTTCCGCGGTGCCCGCGCTGGAAGCCGCCGGTGCGCCCTTGTGGATGGCTTCGTCGCCGGTGGTGGTCTGGCTGCCGCCCTTCGTCTGGTCTTCGTCTTTGCCGATGTGGATGCGACTCTCGATCGGCTTGGCGATCTTCTGGTAGGGCGCTTCCCAGTTCAGCCACAGGGCGACGGCGATGAACATCGCGATCGCGACGACGCCGGCGGCGACGGCGGTGGCGGTGCGGCCGGCGCGCAGCTTCCAGACCGGCTGCGGGCGGACCCGCGGCCGCGCCGCCAGCACCCGAGAGGAGATCGGCGGCAGCGAGGCGAACGAGGAGTCCGGCGAGTGCCGTTCGCGGGTGACGTGGCGCAGGACCGACTCCAGCTCGTGCTCGGAGCTCGCGACCTCGGCCAGGCCGAAGCGCTCGAAGGCGGCGTTGTTGGCCCGCAGGTGGCCGGCGTTGAAGCCGTAGGAGACAACCGGACAGCCGCGGATGTGGGCCTCGAGCACGGTCAGGCCGGCGGTGGCGTGGACCATCGCGTCGGCGGCGGCCATCCAGTCGCTCATCTGCTCGGTGAAGCCGATGATCCGCACCTGCTCGTTGTCGCCGAAGCGCTGCTCGAGCCGCTCGCGGGCGGACTCGTTGCGACCGGTGATGCAGGCGACCAGCGTGTCGCCGTCGGAGAGGGCGGTGCGGATCGCGCCCTCGAGGTCGCCGATCCCCCAGCCGCCGCCGGAGACGAGGACGACGCGGGCGTGCGGCGGCAGGTCGAGCGCGGCGCGGGCGTCGGAGCGGGTGCGCGGCATCAGGAACTCGCGCGCGATCGGCGGCCGCGTCCACTCGACGCTGCCCGGGCCGGCCAGCCGCTCGACTTCCTCGATCGACTCCGGGTGGGTGACGAAGTGGAGGTCGACCCCCGGGTGGACCCAGTAGCGCAGGCCGGCGAGGTCGGTGATCGCCGACTGCACCGGGATCGGCAGGCGGCGGTTCTCCCGCAGCATCCCCAGCACCGCGGTCACCCCGGGGTAGGTGGAGACGATCACGTCCGGTTCGTGGCTGGCGATCAGCTGCAGCAGGCCGCGCGAGCCGAAGGTGTACATCAGGTGGTGGGCGAGCCAGCGGGTCGGCGCGAACTTCGCCACCAGCCAGTACTGGAAGTCGAACATCCAGTGGGCCCAGCGGAAGACGATCGCCGAGCCGCCGCGGATCACCGCTGCGTGCAGGCGGCCCATCGCCTCTAGCCCGTTGGCGATCTCGACCTTGGCGTCGGGCGCTTCGGCTTCGAGGTCGGCCTTGATCATCCGCGCCGGCAGGTCGTGGCCCTCGCCGATGTCGGCGGTGAGGATGAGGACGCGGGGCTCGCGCTCTTCGAGGCGGGCGGCGCCGGCGAGCAGCGCTCCGGCGGCGTGTTCGTTGCCGTTCAGCGAGGGGCGGGTGCCCGGCACCGGGTCCGGCGGGCGGGTCGTGCCGCGCACCCACTCGACGTACTTGCGGACGCCTTCTTTGAAGCTCGTCTCGGCTTTCCAGCCGAGCTCGTCGAGCGCGCGCTGGTTGGAGATCGTCTTGCCGGGGAAGTCGCCCGGGCGCGGCGGCGTGTGGGTGATCTCGCAGGTGTCGACGTTTTCCTGCACCCGCTCGGCGATTTCGAGGATCGTCACGACCTCGTCGCCGGAGAGGTTGTAGGTGCGGCCGGCCGCCTGCGGCGCCAGCGAGGCGACGATCCCGTCGGCCAGGTCCTCGACGTAGATGAAGCTGCGGGTGGTGCTGCCGTCGCCGGCGATCGTCAGCGCCTTGCCTTCGAAGGAGAGGTCGGTGAATTTGGCGACGACGCCGGCGGCGCGGGCGCGCGGGCCGTAGGGGATGCCGAAGCGC
>DASXOF010000096.1:0-27161 GCA_036494495.1 Solirubrobacterales bacterium
CGAGGCGCTCGAGGTGGCGCGGATCGCCAGCGCCTGCGGCCGCCTCGACGCGGCTCTCGGCGGCCGCCCCTTCCGCGCCCCGCACCACACGATCAGCGCCGCCGGCCTGGTCGGCGGCGGGACGCCGCCGCGCCCGGGGGAGATCACGCTCGCCCACCGCGGCGTCCTCTTCCTCGACGAGCTCTGCGAGTTCCCGCGCGACGCGCTGGAGGCGCTGCGGGCGCCGCTTGAGAGCGGCTCCGTCTCGCTTGCCCGGGTCGGGGGCGCTCGCACCCTGCCCTGCCGCTTCCAGCTCGTCGCTGCCGCCAACCCCTGCCCCTGCGGGCGCGGCGAGGCCGATCCCGATTGCAGCTGCGTGCCGGCCGCGGTCCAGCGCTACCGCGGCCGACTCAGCGGCGCCCTCGCCGACCGCATCGACGTGCTGGCGGCGGTCCGCCAGCCCCGCGCCGAGGACATCGGCGGCCCGCCGGGAGAGCCCTCGGCGGCCGTCCGCGAGCGGGTCGCCGCGGCGCGTGAGCGGCAGGCGCGACGGCTCGGGCCCGGCCGGACCAACGCCGAGATGACCCCGGCCGAGGCACGCGAATCGCTGCTCAGCGCCGAGGCGGGCGCGCTCCTGGCGGAGCTCTACTCGCGCCAGCGACTGAGCGGCCGCGCCCACGATCGGGCGCTGCGGCTGGCGCGGACGATCGCCGACCTGGCGGAGAAGGAGACGATCGGCGCCGAGGAGATGGCCCAGGCGCTGCAGCTGCGGAGGAGGGACCGTGACTGACGCCGGCGCCCACGCATGCACCGAATGCCTGCGCCGCTCCTGGCTGCTGGCGCTGCTCGGCCCTTACATCGAAAAGCTGGCGACCGGGGAGCCCGGATCGCGCTCGCCCGAACTGCTGCGGCTCTCCAACGAGGACCTGGTCGCGGCTGCGGCGCCGAGGGTCGCCGGTCAGCTGCTCGGGCGCGTCGCCGCCCTCAGTGAGGCAGAGCTCGACGCGCAACTGCGCACTGCCGGCTGCTGGGCCTGCTGCCGCCACGACGACCTCTACCCGGCCGGCCTGCGCGACGCCGCCGACGCCCCCTGGGCGCTGATCGCTCGCGGCGATCGGCGCCTGCTCGTCGACCTCGAGCCGTTCGGTGCGGTGACCGTGGTCGGCTCCCGCCGCGCGACCTCCTACGGGCGCGAGATCGCCCGTGACCTCGGTCGCGAGCTGGCGGCAGCCGGGCTCGTCGTCGTCAGCGGCCTCGCCTTCGGGATCGACGCCTGCGCCCATCGCGGCGCGGTCGACGCGGGCCGCACCGTCGCCGTCCTCGGCTGCGGCCCCGACATCGCCTACCCGGCCGCCCATCGCTCGCTCTGGCGCCGGATCGCCGAAACCGACCTGGTGCTCTCCGAGCTTCCGCCCGGCGCCGCCCCGTGGCGCTGGACCTTCCCCGCCCGCAACCGGATCATGGCCGCGCTCGCCGGCATGACCGTCGTCGTCGAGGCCGCCGTTCGCTCGGGCTCCCTGATCACGGCCGACCTCGCCGCCGACCTCGGCCGCGACCTCGGCGCCGTCCCCGGCCCGGTCAACTCCCGTGCCTCGGCCGGCCCCAACAACCTCCTCGCCGGCGGCGCCTGCGTCGTCCGCGACGCCCAGGACGTGCTCGATGCCCTCCTCGGCCCCGGCGCCCGCCGCCTCGAGCGCTCAGGCCCCGCCCTCGACCCGACCCTCGCCGCCGCCCTCAGCGCGGTCGAGTCCGGCCACTCGACCTGCGACGCCCTCGCCACCGCCCTCGACCTCACCGGTCCCGAGGCAGCCGCCGCCCTCGCCCGCCTCGAGCTCTACGGCTACCTCACCTGCTCGACGACCGGCGTCTACACCCGCACCTTGCAGTCGCCACCGCCGCATGCGCCAGGGCCGGCGGCGGCGCCGGGAGGCTCGGCTCCCTAGGGTGCATGCCGATGGCGCGCGTACCAACCGTGATCTCGATCGCCGGCTCGGATTCGGGCGGCGGCGCCGGCGTGCAGGCGGACCTGAAGGCCTTCGCGCGGGTCGGCGTGCACGGGATGACCGCGATCACCGCGATCACGGCGCAGAACACGGTCGGGGTCGAGATCGTCGAGGCGGTCTCGCCGCGGACGATCGTCGCCCAGGTGCGGCTGGTCGCCGAGGACATCGGCGTCGACGCGGTGAAGATCGGGATGCTGGGGCGAGTCGAGACGGTCGAGGCGGTGGTCGAGTCGCTCGGCTACGTCGGCCAGGCCCCGGTGGTGATCGACCCGGTGATGATCGCCGAGAGTGGCGCCGTGCTGCTCGAAGACGACGCCCGCAGGCTCTGCGTGGAAAAGCTGCTGCCGCTGGCGACGGTGGTGACCCCGAACATCCCCGAGGCCCGGGTGCTGACCGGCGAAGGCGAGGACGTCTCGGCGGCCGACCTGGCCAAGGCGGTGGTGGCGATGGGCCCGAAGGCGGCGGTGGTGACCGGCGGCCACAGCGACGAGGTCGTCGACTACTTCTTTGCCGGCGAGGAGGTGGCGCCGATCCACGGTCCCCGCTACGAAGGTGGCGCCTCGCACGGCTCCGGCTGCACCCACTCGGCCTCCCTGGCGGCGTTTCTGGCCCTCGGCCACGACCTCCTCGGCGCCGCCGAGAAGGCCCGCGAGGTCGCCTCCGAGGCAGTGAGGAACGGCCTCCGCGACATCGGCAAAGGCCCGGGCCCGGTCGACGTCTTCGGGCTGGCGGACAGAGCCCAGTAGATTTCGCTGCTCATGAGCGAGAACGGCAACACGGTCAGCAGCTATCCGCGGCCCCGCTCGGCGACGGTCTTCGACGGTCCCGACCGCGCCCACGCGCGCGCCTACATGAAGGGGGTCGGGTTCGACGACGAGGCGCTGAGCCGGCCGACGATCGGGATAGCCAATACGTGGACCGAGGCGATGCCGTGCAACTTCCACCTGCGGGCGCTGGCCGAGCACATCAAAGCCGGCGTGCGGGCGGCGGGGGGGACGCCGATGGAGTTCAACACCGTCGCCGTCTCCGACGGGGTGACGATGGGCACCCAGGGGATGAAGGCCTCGCTGATCAGCCGCGAGGTGATCGCCGACTCGATCGAGCTGATGGCGCGCGGCTACCAGTTCGACGCGATCATCGCCCTCTGCGCCTGCGACAAGACGATCCCGGGCTGCGCGATGGCCCTGGCCCGGCTCGACGTGCCCTCGGTGCTCCTCTACGGCGGTTCGATCGCCCCCGGCCACTGGCACGGCCGCGACGTCACCATCCTCGACATCTTCGAGGCGATCGGTGCCCACAACGCGGGCGAGATGACCGATGAGGAACTGAACGAGCTCGAGGGCGTCGCCAGCCCCGGCGCCGGCGCCTGCGGCGGCCAGTTCACCGCCAACACGATGGCCTGCGCCTTCGAGGCGCTGGGGATCAGCGCCGGCGGCTCGGCGATGGTCCCGGCCGAAGACGACGAGAAGCCGAGCGTGGCCGAGAAAGTCGGCGAGCTGGTGCTGCGGGTGCTCGCCGAGGACATCACCCCGAGCAAGGTGATCACCCGCGAGTCGCTCGAAAACGCGGTTGCCTGCGTCTGCGCCTCTGGCGGCTCGACCAACGGCGTCCTCCACCTGATCGCGCTGGCGCACGAGCTCGGGATCGAGCTGACGCTCGACGACTTCGAGCGGATCTCGCGCCAGACGCCGCTCTTCGCCGACCTCAAACCGGGCGGGCGATTCGTCGCCACCGACCTCTACGCCGCCGGCGGCGTGCCGGTGATCCTGCAGCGCCTCGAGCAGGCGGGCCTGCTGCACGGCGACGCGATCACCGTCACCGGCCAGACGATCTCCGAGGTCGCCGCCGCGGCCACCGAGGCGCCGGGCCAGGAAGTGGTGCGCCCGGTCGCCGAGCCGCTGAAGCCCGAAGGCGGCCTCGCGATCCTGCGCGGCAACCTCGCCCCCGACGGCTCCGTGGTCAAGGTCGCCGGCACCGAGCGGCGCCAGCAGACCGGCCCCGCCCGCATCTTCGAGTCCGAAGAGGAATGCTTCCGCGCGGTCAAGGACCAGCAGATCAACCCCGGCGACGTCGTCGTGATCCGCAACGAGGGCCCGGTCGGCGGCCCGGGGATGCGCGAGATGCTCCAGGTCACCGCCGCGATCGTCGGCGAGGGACTGGGGGAGAGCGTGGCGATGGTCACCGACGGCCGCTTCTCCGGCGCCACCCGCGGCCTGATGATCGGCCACGTCGCCCCCGAGGCGGCGAAGGGAGGTCCGATCGCCGCCCTGCAGGAGGGCGACACGATCACCGTCGACATCGACGCCCGCACCCTCTCGGTCGACCTCAGCGAAGAGGAGATCGCGCAGCGGATCGACAAGTACGAGTCACCCGCCCGCGACGCCGCGTTCGAGCGCGGGGTGATGGGCAAGTACGCCGCGACGGTGAGCTCCGCCGCGCACGGCGCCGTCACCTCTTAGCGTTCGTCCTTTGTCCCACTGATCGGGACAAGCGACGAGCGGTCGCGCGACTAGGCGACCGTTGCGTCGCTGCGGTCGACGACCGCGGCCGGCTCGCCTGCGAGGAACTCGTCGAGCAGCCCGTTGAACCGCCCAGGCCGCTCCAGCTGCGGCACGTGGCCGGTGCGCTCGAAGATCTCGAGGCGCGAGCGCGGGATCAGCCGGTGGTACCAGAGCGCCGCTTCGACCGGGACGATGTGGTCGTTGAGCCCCCAGACGATCAGCGTCGGGACCTCGATCTCGGTCAGTCGCTGGCGGGTGTCGTAGCCGACCATCGCCGCCATCGAGTCGACCAGGCCGTCGCTGCCGAGGCCGGGCCGCAGCTGCTCGCTCAGCAGCTCGGGCCGCAGCTTTTCGGGCCTGCCCATCACCCAGCCGAAGGCGAGCCGCCGCCCGAGCGGCCGTTTCAGCATCGCCGCGTCGGCCAGGTAGGGCGCCGCCGCTTTCACCGTTCGCGCCGCCGCCTCGAAGCGCCGCCCCTTCGCTTCCGCGAGGACGGTCCCGGCGGCCGAGACCAGGACCAGCCGCTCGAACCGCTCGGGCCGGTCGATCACCGCCTCGGTGGCGACGAAGCCGCCCATCGAGTTGCCGACCACAGCCGCCACTCGCTCGATCCCGAGCTCGTCGCAGAAGTCGTGCAAGAGGCGCCCGTAGGCGTCCATCGAGATCTTCCAGTCCGGCATCGGGCTGTCGCCGAAGCCGGGCAGGTCAAGGGCGATCGCCCGGTAGCGCTCGCCGAAGTGGGGCAGGTTCTCGAGCCAGTTGCGCCAGCAGCCGGCGAGCCCGTGGACGAAGAGGACCGGCTCGCCCTCGCCGATCTCGGCGTAGTTGACCTCGGCGCCCGGCAGCCGCACCCGGTGCAGGTGCTGGCGCCAGTCGACCCGCATCCAGGCGGGAATCGGGTCCGGGTCGCCGTAGTCGGCGGCTGAGAAAAGCGGCGAGGGCTCGGCTGGCGCGTCCATCACGCCAGCGATCTTACTGGCCAGCTAGCCAGTCGCTCCGCCCTTCTCGCCGGGCCTCGTCCCGGCGCCGCCCTCCCGTTCGCGCCGGCGCTCCTGCTCGTCCTCCGGCGGCGCCCAGTGCAGCGGCGAAGCGGCGTCGTCGCGCAGCAGGCAGCGCGGGCAGAACTCGAGCGAGGCAGCGCGGGCAGAGTGGAAGCGCGCGCCGCAGCGGTCACATGCGTACATGGGTTGTTCGTACCCGCCTAGCTCAGTTTCCGGCGCTGGGCGAAGGTCAACCGCAGGCTGCAGCCCGGTTCGTCGACCGGCCAGGCTTCGTAGACGCCAGCCTGCTCCGCCTCCGGCCGCGATGCGGCCAGCCGGACGATCGCGTGTTCGGCCGTGTCGGCTTTGATCACGCTCAGCTCTCGCTCCGGTGTACGTCGCCGCTCCCATGCGGCGACTACGAAGTTACGCACCGCGAGAACCTACCCCACAAACAAAGCGTTTTCTAACCGAAAGCCCGCCAAGCGGGGGGTCTTGCGTCGTTTTTCTTTGTTCAGCAGGGAGCAGGCACCGCGCTCGCCCGCGCCGAGGTGGCGGGTCCGGAGAGCGTGATCGTCCCTTCGTAGCTGGTTTCGACGAACGGCGCCTTCCTGATCGGCGTGTCGACCATCATCAGGAAGCCGCTGGTGCCGGCGAAGTCGCCGCTGCCGCCGGTCACCGGGTGTGCGCAGGTGCCCAGTTCGAGCGCGTCGCCCTTGCCGAACTTGCCCCAGTAGCGGAACTTGAACTTCAGCGTCCCGCTCGGGTCGCCGGCGCAGGAGCCGTCGAGCTTGCGGTCGATGCAGCCGCTGAAGCTCTCGGTCCCCTTGCCCCTGAAGACCGGCTGCTGCGCGGTTTCGGTGAACGAGGTGACCTTCCAGTCGCCGAGCAGGCCGCCGCTCATCTTCGAAGTGCCCGCCTCTTCGTTGACGACGACCTGCTTTCCGGCGACGGAGAACTGTTCGCCGGAGACGGTCGTCGCCGCGGCCGTCGTCGCCATCAGCGAGGCCGCGACCATCGTGCCGAGAACGGTGGCGATCGAGCGAATCCCAGAATTCCGCATAGCACCCATCTCTCATGTCGGCTGCGCTTTGCGCAGGTATGTCGATCCAACCTAAGCCGGGGTGGGTGGCGCGGTCAAACGGACCATCCCGACCGGACAAGTTAGATCGAGATCCCTATCCAAACCGATGCTGCGTGGATAGGGTCCTCCTGCGCCGGTCCTTCCACCGGCGCGCCGATTCACGCCCGCCGTGTGTCTCCGATCCAAAGCTCGCGGCGGGCGTTTCTCTCGCTGGCTGCCCGCACCTGGCGGCGGAACACGGGGCGGGCTAGAGGTTGCTCGGGGGGCAGCGGACGATCGTCTTGCCCGCGAGGTTCTGGAGCTCGTGCCCGCCCACTTCGTCGGCGACGTCGGAGCCCGCGATGAGGTTGCAGAATGCCGCTCCCGCCGCCTTCTCCTTCGCCGGCTCGATGTCGCTGCGGATCGTCACCCTGCGGTTCTCGACTTCGATCGCCGCGATCCGGCCGCACATCTGTTCCTGCCCTTCGATGATCCGCTTGTAGGAGCGGTAGAGGCGCGACTGCCGGAGCCGGCGGGGAATTTCCCGCAGAGCGATCGGCAGCGTTCCCGGCAGGGCGCAGTTGCGGAGCAGGTAGCGCTGGACTTCAAGCGCCATTTCCCGGCCCGTGTCGGTGTCCCCCTCGATCGTCGCCCCGGAGGGCGAGGAGGCGACGCTCGAAGCCGAATCGCCGGAACCGCAGCCTGCGAGCAGCAGCGCAATGACGATCGCCATCGGCGCCAGGGTCCGCGCCCGGGCGCTTACGCGTACCCCATCCGTTCCAGGACCGGGATCTCGCGGATCTGCGGCGGCTGCAGGTGGTCCCAGAGGATGCCGCGGGGACGCTCGTACTGGCGCTCGACTTCGATCACCGCGCGCGGGGTGGCGATCAGGTCGCAGGGGAGGTCGTGGGCGGTGACCATCAGGTGCTGGCGGAGGATCTGGATCGGGTGGACGGTGGTGGCGACGGCCGTGTGCGAGTCGATCTTGCCGGCGTCGACGAGGATCCCGTACTCGAGGTCGTGGTAGCCGCCGCCTTTGCCGATCCGGGCGCCGCTGAGGTTGACCGCGACCGAGCCGCAGAGGACGAAGTCGACCTCGGGCAGGTCGTCGAGGGCGACGACCCGGCCGTGCTTCAGCGCGCCCTTGATCGTCGCCGCCTCCTTGACCGCGGCTTTCGAGAGCTTTTTCGGGTCGAGGACGCGGAAGGGGTGGGGGTCGCGCAGCCGCGGGACCGCCATGATCATCGTCTTGCCTTCTTCCAGCGCCAGCCGGCGGGCGTGGGTCTGCGGCGAGTCGGGGTTGGCCTTGATCACCCGCGCCCGTTTCCAGAGCCGGTGGCCGGCCAGCTTCTCGGCCGCCAGTTTCGCCCCGGCGAAGTTGGGGATGCGGCCCTCGGCGCCCGGGAAGCGAGCGACCCCCTCGCGTTCCATCGCCTTCCAGACCTCCGCCCGGATCTCGTCCTTGGGGCGGGGGGCGCGGTCTTTGGCGGGCATGGCGCGAAAGATATCCGCCCCGGCTGCTGACAAAGGGCGCGATCGAGCCGAAATTGCAAGCCGCCCGGTTCGGCGGCCCGTCTGCAGCCGGTGCCTATCATTTTCAGATCGTCCAAACGCAGTGTGAATCGTCCGCAGTGAAGAACTGAAGGGGAGCAGCGCAAATGGGTCGGAAGGCCTGGATAGCTGTGATCGCGATCGTCGTCCTGGTGCTCGGCGCGGTCGGCGCTGCCTACGCCTACGACAGCTCGCACAAGGACGAGATCGCCGCCGGGGTCACGATCGGCGGCGTCGACGTCGGCGGCCTGACCGCGGCCGAAGCCGAAGCGAAGCTGCGCCACCGGCTGCTCGACCCGCTGCGCGAGAAGCTCGAGGTCCGCTTCGACGACGAAACCTGGAAGCTCGACGGCAAGAAGCTGAAGGTCCACGCCGACCTCGGCCCCGCCGTCGCCGAAGCGCTCGAGCGCAGCCAGGACGGCGGCTTTCCCGGACGCCTCGTCCGCTATGTCAGCGGCGAGGAGCTGGAAGAACGGATCGAGCCGCAGCTCTCCTACTCCGAACAGGCGATCAACCGCTTCGTCCGCCACGTCGCCGGCGAGATCGACCAGGAGCCGGAGAACGCCAGCGTCGAGCCGAGCGCCGACTCGCTCGAAGTCGTCGCCGGGCAGGAGGGCCGCAAGCTGCGCGACAACCTGCTGACCGAAGAGCTGATGGCGGCGGTGCTGAGCGGCAACGCCGACCGCACGATCCGCGCCCACGTCCACGCCACCGAGCCGGAGGTCACCAAGCAGGAGGTGGCGAGCCGGTACCCGTCGTACCTGACCCTCGACCGCGGCAGCTTCACCCTGCGGCTCTGGAAGGACCTGGAGCTGGCCAGGACCTACACCGTCGCGGTCGGCCAGGAAGGCCTCGAAACGCCGGAAGGCCTGTATGAGATCCAGGAAAAGGAAGAAAACCCGGTCTGGCACGTGCCGGAATCCGACTGGGCCGGCGATCTCGCCGGGCAGACGATCCCGCCGGGGCCCTCGAACCCGATCAAGGCCCGCTGGATGGCGATCTACGAAGGCGCCGGGATCCACGGCACCGAAGAGGTCGAATCGCTCGGCAGCGCCGCTTCCCACGGCTGCGTGCGGATGGCGATCGCCGACGTCGAAGAGCTGTACGACGAAGTCGAAGTAGGGACGCCGATCTTCATCGGGTAGTGCGGTCGCCCTGCCTCCGCGCCGCTTTGCGAAAGGACCGAGAGCCGGCGGGGCGAATCTCACTTCGTGAACTGGGATACGGCGCTCGCCGAGTACGACCGCGACCTGCGCGCGCGGGGCTGCGCCGAGCGCACCCGGCGCGCATACGGCGTCGACCTCGGCGGCTTCGTCGAGTGGCTGGGGCCGCAGGGCCTCGGCCCCGGTGAGGTCCGTCACCGCGACGTGCGCCGCTACGCCGCGGCGCTCTCCTCGGCTGGCGCCGCCTCGACCACGGTCGCCCGCAAGCTGGCGGCGATCCGCGGCCTCTACGGCTTCCTGGTCCGCACCGAGCGCGCCGCCGCCAACCCGGCCGAGATGGTCTCCAGCCCGAAGCGCTCGGAGAAGCTGCCAAAGGTGCTGAGCGTCGAGGAAATGCGCTCGCTGCTGGAGCGGATCCCGGCGCGGACGCCGCTCGAGCTGCGCGACCGGGCGATGCTCGAGCTCGCCTACTCCTGCGGCCTGCGCTGCGAGGAGATCGTCAACCTCGACCTCGGCGCCCTCGACCACGAAACCGAGCAGCTGCGGGTGCTCGGCAAGGGCTCCAAGGAGCGGCTGCTGCCGGTCGGGGCGCCGGCGCAGCGGGCGCTCGAGCGCTATCTGCAGAAGGGCCTCCGCGCCCTCGCCGTCGACCCGCGCGAGCCGGCGATGTTCCTCTCCAAGAGCGGCCGTCGCCTCTCCAACTCCGACGTCACCCGCCGGCTCGGGCTCTGGACCCGCGAAGCGGCGCTCGCCGGCGGCGTCTCGCCCCATTCACTTAGGCATTCCTTTGCAACCCACCTGTTGGAGGGTGGGGCGGATCTGCGTACGATTCAGGAGTTGCTCGGCCACGCGTCGATCTCGACCACCCAGGTCTACACCCGAGTCGATGCCGCTCGCCTGCGTGACACGTACGCTGCAAGCCACCCCCGCGCATGATCCAAATCCCTGCAAACAAACGTAGAATCCGCGACTGAGCCATGGAAACCGGAGTAAAGGAAGTCGAGCTTCGCGATCTCTGGCGTCGCTACAAGGAGGACGGGGACGACGGCGCCCGCGAGCGGCTGGTCGTCGCCTACTCGCCGATGGTCAAGTTCGTCGCCGGCCGGCTCGGCGCCGGGCTGCCCTCGCACGTCGAGGACGCCGACCTCATCTCCTACGGGCTGGTCGGGCTGATCGGCGCGATCGAGCGCTTCGATCCTGAGCGCGGGATCAAATTCGAGACCTTCGCGATGACCCGGATCCGCGGTTCGATCATCGACGAACTGCGCTCGCTCGACTGGGTGCCGCGCTCGGTCCGCTCGCGCGCCCGCGAGATCGAAGCGGCGCAGGCGAAGCTCGAGCACGAGCTGCAGCGGGCCCCGAGCGAGGCCGAGCTCGCCGCCAAGCTGAACATGACCGAGGAGGAACTGCAGACCGCCCTGCTCGAGATCGCCAACTCCTCGGTCTACGCGCTCGACGAGCTCTGGACCGTCTCCGACTCCTCCGGCGACCAGGTCAGCCTGCTCGACACGATCGCCGACGAAGGCGCCGCCGACCCGCAGGAGGCCCTCGCCTCCAACGAGGTCAAGGACCGGCTGACCGAGGCGATCTCCTCGCTGCCCGAGCGCGAGCAGCTCGTCGTCGCGCTCTATTACTACGAGAACCTGACGCTGCGCGAGATCGGCGAGGTCCTCGGGGTGACCGAGTCGCGGGTCTCCCAGCTGCACACCAAGGCCGTGATGCGGCTCAAGACCCACCTCCAGTAGAAGTGCCGGCCCGCCGCCCCCCACGCACGCCTGGCGGCACCGCACACACTTCGCGGGGCGTCGTCCTCAGTCGGCCAAATGGCTCTGCCATTCGGCCTCCCTGCGTCCTACCCCCGCTCGGTGCGGCACTCGCCAGTCGCACGCGCGGGCCGGCGGGCCGGCACTGATGCGCACCCGCCACCGGACACCCCGCGAGCGCCTGGGGAGGCTGCTTCGCCGCCGCGAGCACGTCGACCTGGCGGCGATGGGGCCCTATGAGCTCGCCGCCTTCCGCTTCAACCACTCCGATGCGGGGCACACCGTCGCCGGCCTGACCCGGACGCTCGGCGTGCCCAAGGTCTCGGTCGGGGCGCGCGGCGGCTCGGCGACCGAGGTCCGGGTCACCTGCGCCTGGGAGCTGACCTGGCACCAGTGGAGCGTCGACCTCGGCGAGGAGGCGGGGCCGGTGCTGGAGATCGCCGAGGGCCGGCGGCTGGCCGAGCTCGAACCGGCGGCGCGCCAGTGGAACGCCGCGGCCGCGGCGGACGGGCGGATCACCGTCGCGGGCGGCCGGTGAGGCTGACGGTAAACGTCGACGGCGGGGCGCGCGGCAACCCCGGCCCGGCGGCGATCGGCGTCGTCGTCCGCGACGAGGACGGCGAGATCGTCGCCGAGCGGGCCGAGCGGATCGGCCGCACCACCAACAACGTCGCCGAGTACAAGGCCCTGCTGCTCGGGATCTCGACAGCGCGGGAGGTGGGTGGCACCGAGGTCGAGCTGGTGGGAGACTCGGAGCTGATCGTGCGCCAGGTCGAAGGCCGCTACAAAGTCAAAGACGCGACGCTGCGCGAGCTCCACGCCGAGGCAAAGCGCGCCCTCGGCGGCTTCGAGCGCTGGTCGATCCGCCACGTCAAGCGGGCCCAGAACGCCGACGCCGACCGCCTCGTCAACGCGGCCCTGGACGGAACGGTTGGCTGAGGAGCTGACGCCGCGGCCGATCGACCCCGGCGTCGACATCGGCCACGTCCACCTCAAGGTCGCCGACCTCGAGCGCTCCCTCGGCTTCTACTGCGGCGTCCTCGGCTTCGAGCTGATGGCGCGCTACGGCACCGAAGCGGCCTTCATCTCGGCGGGCGGCTATCACCATCACATCGGGCTCAACACCTGACAGTCGAAGGGCGGCTCGCCGCCGGCGCCGGGAACCACCGGTCTCTTCCACGCCGCGATCCGCTATCCGACCCGGCGCAGCCTCGCCGACGCGCTGCGGCGGCTGGCCGAGGCGCACGTGCAGCTCGAAGGGGCGTCGGACCACGGCGTCAGCGAGGCGCTCTACCTCAGCGACCCCGACGGCAACGGCCTCGAGCTCTACTGGGACAGGCCGAAAGAGGTTTGGCCGCAGCCGGGGCCGGGGGACAGGGTGGGCATGTTCACCCGCCCGCTCGACCTCGACTCCCTGCTCGCCGAGCTGAAGGAGGACGGCTGAGATGGTGGTCGCGATCGCCGGCGGGCACGGCCAGATCGCCCTGCTGCTCGGCAAGGGCTTGGCCGACGACGGTCACGACGTCCGCGGCCTGATCCGCAACCCCGACCACGGCGACGACCTCCACGCCGCCGGGGTCGAGCCGGTCCTCTGCGACCTCGAGAGTGCCGACCCGCATGAGGTGCGGGCGGCGCTGGGCGGTGCCGACGCCGTCGTCTTCGCCGCGGGTGCCGGACCGGGCTCCGGCGCCGCGCGCAAGCAGTCGATGGACCTCGGCGGCGCCGTCAAGCTGATCGACGCCGCCAAGGCCGACGGCATCCGCCGCTACCTGATGGTCGGCTCGATCGGCGCCGGCAACCCGCCGCCGCCCGGTCAGGGCGATGTCTACGGCGAGTACCTCCGCGCCAAGGCCGCGGCGGACCAGGCCCTGGAAGCGAGCGGCCTCGAGTACACCATCGTCCGCCCGGGCCCGCTCACCAATGACCCGCCGACCGGCCGCGTCCAGCTCGGCACCGACCTCCAGCGGGCCGAGATCACCCGCGCCGACGTCGCCGCGATCCTCCACGCCTGTCTCCTCCAGCCGCACACGATCGGCTGGACCTTCGAGGCGGTCGGGGGCGAGCAGCCGATCGCCGACGCCCTCGCGGCGCTCTAGCCCTCCGTGGGTCTTCGACCTTGCCGATGATCCAGCCGGCGGGGATCGGCCCCCGGGCCCGGCTGTCGTCGCTTGCCTGGCGGTTGTCGCCGAGCACGAAGTATTCGCCGGCGCGGATCTTGATCGCTTTCGGCAGGTTGCAGGCCGTCCCATCGGTGCACGGGCGGGTTTCGGCATCCAGGCTCTGAGCCTTGCCGTTGACGACTGCGTTCCCGTCCTTGATCGCGACAGTCTCGCCCGGTCTCGCCACCACCCGCTCGATCGCGATCCGGCTCGCCTCGATGCTCGCCGGCCGCGGGCACGGTTCGCCCGCTTCCGGGACCGTGTCGCAGGCGGTTCCGTTCTTGCCTCCGACCGGGGGATGGAAGACGACCACGTCGCCGATCACCGGGGCGGCTTCGGCGTACGCGCCCTGGTTCACCTTGACTTTCGAGCCGGGCGCGTAGGTGGGCAGCATCGCCTTGTTGGGCACTTCGTAGGTCTGCAGGCTCGCGGAGCTCCCGCTGTTGCCCCCGCCGTCATCGCCACCGCTGCCGGCAATGGCGAGCACCGCGACCGCAACCGCGACGATGCCGAGGACCAGCCACGCAATGCGGATCCACCGCATCCCAGAGCGCCTGGTCCGTCTCCGATCAGTCCTCTCGCGGTCCCGTGTGGCCATCAGGCACTTCAACGCCGCCCAGCCGCCCCGACTTCACAACCCCGCCCCGCAGGATCCCGATCCAATGCCTCCGAGAACGCCCGAGACCCCGGCGGCCCGGTATCGTGACCCCAGTACGCGGCTGTAGCTCAGCTGGCTAGAGCGTCTGCTTGCCATGCAGAAGGTCGAGGGTTCGAATCCCTTCAGCCGCTTTTTCGAGATGCCCTGCATGTGGGCGGGTTGGTTCCGGCTCTGGCTGCCGAAACAAGATCGAACCATCCCCGCATATCGCCTCCATTTCGGGCACTAGTGCCCGAAATGACGCGGATACGCGGGGGTTAGCGACGATTACGGCCGATTGCGCCTCGCTTTCGGCCGGCGGCGGAACTATGGCCGCTCGCTACGCCTCCCCTCTGGCCATAATCCTGCAGCATGGCGGTACGGGTCGACGTGGCACCCGCGCTGATTGCGTGGGCAACCGAGCGCTCCGGACGACCTCTGGAGGAGCTGGCGAAGCGCTTTCCCGCGCTTCCGAAATGGGCTGCCGGAGATGCAAAGCCGACCATCAAGCAGCTAGAGAAGTTCGCGAAAGCCACCGACACGGCCGTTGGCTATTTGCTCAGGCAGGAGCCCCCCGACGATTCTTTGCCGGTTCCGGACTTTCGAACTCTGCCTTCGGCTCGACCCACGAGACCGAGCCCAAACCTGCTGGACACGATCTTCATCTGTCAGCAGCGGCAGGACTGGTATCGCACCTATCTCCTTCGCCACGGCGGAGACGCGCTGTCCTTCGTCGGCTCCGCGACCACCGATCTCGATGAAGCTGACGTTGCTCGCCAGATTCGCGACGCTCTTGACTTCCGAGTCTCCAACCGCTCCGAATTCACCGCCTGGTCGGACGCACTGCGCGAGTTTTGCGAACGAGCGGAGGACGCTGGTGTGCTCGTGATGATCAGCGGCATTGTCGGGAGCAACACGCGGCGGAAGCTCGATCCGGAGGAGTTCAGAGGATTCGCGCTCGTAGACGATCTTGCTCCAGTCGTATTCGTTAATGGCGCCGATACGAAGGCCGCTCAGATTTTTACTCTCGCCCACGAGCTCGCACATATATGGCTAGGTCAGACGGCGGTTTCCGACGCGCGCCTAGATAGCCGAGTCACGCAAGTTGTTGAGCGATGGTGCAACGCAGTTGCAGCCGAGCTACTCGTACCAATGGATGGATTTAAAGCGGACTTCCGGCAAGATGAATCCCTCAACGACGAGCTTGATCGACTCGCCCGTGTCTACAAGGTGAGCACGCTTGTGATCTTGCGGCGGGTCTTCGACGCTGGCTTCATCAACTGGGACCGATATGAAACTGCGTTCAGCGACCAGCTGGACCGGATTTCCCAGCGAGGCATCTCTTCGGGCGGCAACTTCTACAACACGACGCCCGTGCGGACGAGCAAGACCTTCGCTCGAGCGATCGTCACCGACACCCTTGAGGGTGGCACGCTGCATCGGGACGCGTTCCATCTGCTTGGGGTCAGGAAATACGCGACCTTCCGCGACCTAGGCGAGCACTTGGGGGTCGGCTGATGTATTTGCTGGATTCCAACATCTTCATCGAGGCCAAGAATCGTCACTACGGCTTCGATTTTTGTCCCGCCTTTTGGGATTGGCTGATCTGTGAACAAGCGACTGGAACGGTCGCGAGCATCGACGCGGTGTACGAGGAGCTTGTGGCCGGGAGCGACGAGTTGGCGGATTGGGCAAGGGATTCTCGCTCCTTCTTCCTACCAGTTGATGACGCCATCGTGTCCAGCCTGTCCAGGCTCACCGACTGGTGTGCTGAAACCGACTATCTCGACGCTGCGGTCACTGAGTTTCTCCAGGCCGCTGACTATTTCCTCGTGGGCCACGCGCACGCGCACTGCTTTACGGTCGTTACGCATGAGCTGCCAAAGGATACGAAGAAACGAATCCAGATTCCCGACGCTTGTGATGCTCACGAGGTGCCGTGGATAAATCCCTACGAAATGCTCCGCGTAGAGGGCGCGAGATTCGTTCTTGGCGACGGCAGCTAAGTCTTCGCCTTTCAGACTGCTGAGAACCGGCCTCCACTCGTGCGGCAGCCCGGCTGGTCGGTACGCCGACGCCGGCATGGCGACCACTAATCGCTGAGAGGGCACTCGTTGGAGATGAGTGCGTGACAGGACGCGAGCACTCTTGCCGCTGAGAGCCAACCCGCGCGCTTTTAGAGCCGGCGGGCCGGGGTGTTCTCCTCTATGCGGGACGCACTCTTTTCCGTCCGCAGCAACCACCAAGCTGATCATGGGTCAATGGCCCCCCGGGATTACAAATCGATTTCTTTTCGGGACAGTGGCGCATTGTTCTTGTGCCGTCCCGATCTTGACGAGGGCGAGTTGATCCGAGAGCAGGGCAAGGAAATGCACGGTCTCGTCCTGCAAGCGAAGCATCTAGTCCGGAAGCCGGACGATCCACCCCGCACCGACCTCGGTAGGGCCGCTCGTGAGGTTGGCGTCCCCCATGTGCACGATCCAAACACCGACGTGTTGGCCTGGCACGTGGGTGGCAAAGACACGCGCTTCGGCCGCGCGGGCGAGATGGCGTGCGCCATGGTTGTCGATCTCCCCCTGGATCCTTCAGTTCTATTGGCGGATCATTCGGCCCTCGAGGAGTTCGTGAGGGCAACGATTTCTACGCAAGTCTCGGTTTCACACCCCTCGCCGCCGTACTTTCGCTTCGCCGCCTTGGATGATCCTTGGCTTGAGCTAAGCCTTCGGGCGGCGGAAAAGGCACAGCGGCTGAGCGGCGGCCAGCAGATGGCGGTGTTTGTAAACGCGACGCTTGGGTGCCTTGAATCGGGTGTGCTCGCCCTCGCTGCTGCTCGCTACCGGACCGCCCTGCCCGATGGCGCGATTGTGTTCCTCAGCGTTGGTGGCCTCCACTCGGAAGACTCCGAGCCCGACTCTCTTGCCTCCTACATCGGCGCCATCGATGCCTTTCGTGCCCAAGGATTCGAGGTGATCGCCGATCGCATCGCGCGCTTCGGCGCAGCCGCGGTGGCGGCCGGCGCTCGCGGCTACTGTGCCGGCACCCGCGTCTACAGGCATGCCGCGGCGGCGCCGGAGGCCACCGATATTCACCGGCGTGGAGCGCGGATGCAGTACGAGGCTCCTGGGCGAGGAGACCGGATTCCCCGAGGAGACGTCGCCCGGCGGCTGAAGCGCGGGTCGATACAGGCCTGCTCGGTCCCTGGCTGTCCGATCGGAACCGACATGCCGGTCAGCGTCAAGGACCTCCGTTGCCACTCCATTCATCTCCAGCAGCTTGAGGTCGCAGAAGCCGCTGAACTAGGGCAAAGCGCTTGGATCGAACGGCTCGCCGAAAGCCCGCGCAACTTTGTTCGAGGCTGGGCCGAGGCCCTCCGTCTCTCCCGTCAAGCAAGGGAAGCTGCGTAGTACCAAGCCGCAAGCGATTCTCCGGACGCGGCTGCCTGCCCCTCGATGACGCCGGCGCCCGTCGAGCTTCGGACAAGTGCCGCTCGCGTCCATGCCTCCAGAGTTTCGTTCTTGGCCGCCGCGGACTCGCCCCAACTATGCGCCATCTCCGACGGAATGAGAACCTCAACGTCGGTTGGTGATTCGATCGACTCCGAGGCATTTGCGCCCAAGACCGCGGTGGCATATCGGGCCAGCGGAGAGACACCCAGGACCTTTGTGCCCGTCGCCTCGGCAACGTTCCGCACTTGCTCGTCCACGTCACGCGGACTTCGCTGCGTGAGGGTGACCACGCGCTCTCTCGCCCGCTCCGCCTCGATGGCGATACGAGCCCAAAGGGCCAGGGGAAGTCCCTCGCGTCGAGCTCGGTCGGCTGCCTCGGCTGGGATTGAGACCACGAGGGTCTCAGGCATCTCACCGGGCCGATACGGGAAGCGCCGTAGGTCGATCGGCCAGCGAGACCCTCGCAGCGTTGGCGTATGGACCTCTGTCTCCGCGACGACTTGAAGATGGCGATGCTTCGTCTTTTGGGTGATCTCCATCGAGCAAGATTTCGCTTTTCAGTGATATATACCTCTCTAAAATCACTGAATTTTGTGATTCGTGCTCGTGGACGGCTTCGGGACAAGATTGAGGGAAGCGATCGATGACGCGGGCTTGACCCAAGTACGGCTCGCTGAGCTGATCGGCATCCGCCCAAACCTCGTCAGCCTTTGGGTCCAGGAGAAGTCCTTCCCGTCCACGCCAAATCTCGCGCGGCTCGTTTCCGTCTTGCGGGCGGATGCTGGCTGGCTACTGCTCGGAGACGCGAGACAGGAGCGCGATGACGTAGTCGCGAGGAAGGTGCGTCAGCTCGGCGGCGATCTGATCGAACTTGTCGAGATCGCCCGCGATCCGCCGGGCCCCCGAGGGGGTGACCTGACTCGGTAGTCGGCTTTCGCGCCGAGTGGCCCAGGGCGCTCGCGTGGGCCCCCGACGAAGAGAGTCCAGATTTCTGGCGCAGAGCGTCATTCGCTGACCTATCGACGTCTCGGGCGTCAGCACGACCTCGTCCTCGCGGAACTGGTCATCGGTTCAGCCCACCCGCCTGGCGATGCCGATTTTCGGTTGCTGGAGGGAATGAAACCGCCACCTCGGATTTGAGGCACTCGTGCGCGCGAGTGCCCGAATGGCTGCATATCGACGCATATCCACACGTATTCCGGAAGGGCAGCTATCTGAGGAGCCACTGCGAAACCCCTGCAACTGAGGCTTCGGTATTGGCTGAGGTCGAAGACGGGGACTAATTGCCATGCAGAAGGTCGAGGGTTCGAATCCCTTCAGCCGCTTTCCCTGCTAATCGGGGGTTTCCTATCCGCCCGGGAATCCCGAGCCACCACCTCGATACGAGCCGATGCGCGGCGGTTGCGGTCGATTCCGACTGGCTTCGGCGCGGTGGCGGCTACGGTTGGTGTCCTTTCGAGCCGTCTGGGCTCGACCCGATGGAGACGATCCGCGGGGTCGGCACCGCTACCGCCCGCGACCGCTCCCCGGTTGGTCGTCTTGGACGTGCTCTCGAGTGGATTGGCCGCTCGCGCAGGCCCGATCGGTAGGAAGATGCCCGCGTGTCCGAACTTCGCGAACGTGATTTCAGGGCTGCGCTCGACTTCGTCGGCGAGGTTCACGACGCCCAGAATCGCGAGGAGTTTCGCGCGATCCTCCTGCCCGGCTACCGCGACCTGGTGCCCGCCCTCCACGTCTCCTACAACGAGATCGTCGACGGTGCGCAGGTGGCGGCGGCGATCGTCGAACCGGATCTGCCCGAGTGGTCGGTTCCCGCCTGGGAGCGGTACGCCGGAGAAAACCCGCTGTTGCAGCACTACCTGCGCACCCGCGACGGGCGGGCGCTGAGGTTCTCGGACGTCATCTCGCGCCGGCAGCTGCGCGGCCTGCCGCTCTACCAGCACTTCTACCGCCCGCTCGGGGTCGAGCACCAGATCGCCTTCATCCTGCCCTCGACCACGGCGCTGACGATCGGGGTCGCTCTGACCCGGACCGAGAAGGACTTCAGCGAGCGCGACCGGCGGCTGCTCGAGCTGACCCGACCGCACATCATCCAGGCCTACCGCGCGGCCGAGCTGCGCGAGCGGCTGGTGGCGACTGTGGGAGCCCTGCGGGCCGGGTTCGATGCCGACGGCACCGCGATCCTCCTGATCGAAGGCGACGGCCTGGTCGCCCTCGCCTCCGCCGCCGCGGTCGCGCTTCTCGCCGGCGGCAAGGAGCCGCTGGAAGAGGGTCAGCCGCTGCCGAGGTTCCTCGCCGAGTGGGTCGATGGCGGTGAGCCCAACGGCCGGATCGCGATCGGCGGCAAGCCGGTGCTGGTGCGACGCCTGCTGCTCGACGGGCGAACCGCGCTGATCCTCGGCGAGGCCGGAAGAGCCCTTTCACTCGACGCCCTGATCGAGCTCGGGCTGACCCCTCGCGAGGCCGCTGTCCTCCACGAGCTGGCCTGCGGGTCCGAGCCCGCCGAGGTTGCTTCGAAGCTCGGGATAGCGCCACGGACGGTCGCCAAGCACATGCAACGCGTCCACGCGAAGCTCGGCGTGGCGAACCGTGCGCAGGCGATGGCGACGGCGTGGGCAGCGCTCGGAGCCGTCTGACACCACGTACGCGCAGACGCGTACGTCCCGGCGCCGCCGCCGAACGGCTCGCGAATTCGCCAGTAGGTTGGCGGCCTCGATGCTTCGCCGTCGCCCCAAAATCCTCTCGCTGAGCCTGGTCGTGGTTACGGCGCTTGCGGTGTCGAGCAACGTCGATTCGGTCATCGGCAAGCCGACCGCGAGCGGCCACCACCACGCCCCGCGTCCGAACTGCAAGACGCTCCTCCCGATCGAGAAGGTCGAAGAAGTGATGGGCGGCGAAGTGACCCTCGAACACTTCGGCCCCTCGGACTTCATCCTCAACGCCAACATTCCCGGCACCGAAGACGGCACCGAGTGCATCTACGCGACGACCGAAGAGACCCGCAACGACTACGGGATCGCCGGCACCGTCTCGACCGCCTTTGCCGAGACGCCCAAGGAGTGGAACGGGTACCGCGCCGCGGTGAAGAAGAACCCAGGGCTCGAAAACACCACCCTCGTTCCGGTCGAGCTCGGCGGCGGCACCAAGGCCTTCGTCCTCCACCAGGGGCTGGCGCAGGCCGACGAGCCCGACATCTACTACCTCTACGTCTACACGCCGCTGCACAACATGTTCAGCATCCACTTCCTCAGCGGCGTGACCCTGCAGACCGAGGAAGGCCTGGCGAAGGAAGTCGCCAAGAAGCTAGACGCGGAATGGCGCGCGTCGAAGTAATCCGGCCCGCCCTCCCGCTGACACAGGAGCAGATCAATGAAGATTCGAAATGCCGTCCTCGGTGCCACCCTGGCCCTGCTGGTCCTGCCGCCGGTAGCGGGCGCCGCGCTGCCGAAGACCACTGACACGCTGATCGTCCCCGCCCACTCGATCGGCGGCGTCTCGCTGGGTGCGACCCCGAAAGCCGTGATCAGGGCCTGGGGCAAGGACGACGCCTGCGAATACCAGTGCCTTTACGAAGGCACGGCCGGGGAGTCGGAAACGCCGAGCCTCGCCGGCGTTCTCCTCGAGAAGTCGGCGAGTGGAGCCCCGAAGGTCTGGGGGGCCTACATCAGCGTCGGTGAGAACACGGCGGGGGCGACCTCACAGCCGAACTTCACCACCCCGCTGGCCAAGTTCAAGACGTCGAAGGGAATCGGCCTCGGCTCGACGGTCGCCGAACTCAAGCGCGCTTATCCCGCGGCCAAGAAAGAAGGCTCGACGGTCCTCTATTCCTACCTGCTCAAGGGCCCGAGGGAAAGCGGCACGACCTTCTCGTTCGACACCGACGGTCGGGTCACCGAGATCGCCATCCGCAGCCACCCGGGCGGCTGAGCCGATGAAGGCAAAGGCCCGGATCGTCGCTCTCCTCGGTTTCGCGCTCCTGCTGGCCGCTCCGGCCCTGGCCCAGGCCTCGCTGCCGAAGACGAGCACGAAGTCGATCGTGCCCGGGAAGTCGATCGGCGGCCTCGGGCTGGGCGGCTCGCAGGCCAGCATGGAAAAGGCCTGGGGCTCCTATCCCGGCGGCAAGTGCGAACAGATCTGCTCCTACTTCGCACCCTCAGGCGGCTCGGCGGGCGAAGTGCGCCTCGAAACCAAGGACTTTGTGCACTTCAAGGCCTTCGAAGTCCTGATCAAGACCGGGGTCGAAACCGTCGGCACGAAGGACGTCGCCAATTGCGAAACGCCGCTCGTCAAATATGAAACGTCGAAGAAGATCCACCTCTGCTCGACGCGCGGCGCGCTGCTGAAGGCCTATCCGAACCTGACGCCTGAAGGCTCCTCCGCGTATCTCCTCAGAGGCCCCGGGAAAAAGGCGACGATCTTCTCCCTCACCGAAGACAACAAAGTGTTCTTGATCTCGATCGTCTCGCACCCGCCCGAAGACGACTGACGGCAGGCGATCCGATCTGACCGCGGTCCCCAGGGATTTCGCAGGCGTTCTCTGCCTGGGACTTTCCCCTGAGCCTGAGTCAGGGCGCAATCGGCTTGCCGGGGCGGCCCAACTAGCAGCGGTTCGGGCTTACGCGGAAGTCGCGCCCGACGTCCCGCGCAGGACAGCCACGGCCGAGGCCACACCCGAGAGGGCAAACCCGGTCAGGTAGAGGCTCGTGCGCTTCGGCAGGTATCCGCTGCGTCCTGCGGCGACTCCGGCGAGGGTGTCAGCGCTGTCGCACACCAAGCCGGCGAGCAGCCACTGGCGCTGAACCTCTCCATTGGTTCCGAGGGCACCGCAGGCGAGAACGAGATCACGCACGGCCAGGATCCGAGCCAGGTAGGCAGCCTGTGGATTTCCGCTCATGTCGAGGCCGACCGCGTTGCCGACGGGCCGTGGCGCCAGCCACGCCGCAACGCCAAACGTCATCCGGCCCCAGATCAAGCCGTTGAGCGTCAGCCTACTCAGCAGATCCTGATTCACGGCGACCATCGTATAGCCGCGCCGCTCCTCGTGCGAAGCGCGGCGGCGCCGACGGCTTCGAATTTCACTTCCGAGGCTGTGATGACGGCCAAATACTGTCTTCCCCTTCCGCTAATAGTGCAGTCCGGGATGGGGGATTCGAGCGCCACTTCCGGGAGCGGGCCGATGTCGAGGATGGAACAGCTCACCTGGTGGGCTCTTCGCCTCACCTTTCTGGTGCCGCACCACGTAACCCGCCCTCGCTACATGCGGTTGCTGCGCGAAACCGATCGGCTCTTCATGAGGGTGTTGGCCCTCAACGGTGCGGTGACGGCCGTCGAGCTGGTGGGGCAGCTTGACCTCACGGCGTTTTCCAAAGAGGCCACGGCTCCATGGCCCACCCGCGCGACCGTCGATGACTGGTTGTTGCTGGCCTACCGCCGCGGTCTCTTGATGCCGTTCAGCGTTCCCGCCGAGCTTCCCTTGCCAAGCGACGGGGCATTTCGCTGGACCTTGACTGCCGATGGTCGAGCGGCTTACAGACGTCCGGTGACCGAGCTGTGGTGGGCGGGAAAGATTCTCAAGCACCTGACCCAGTTCGTCGGCTGGCTCGCGGCGCTCGCCCTCGGCAGCGCCGTGATCGTCGCCTCTCTCGGTCGGGTGGAGTGGGGGAAGATCGTGAGCTCGGACGCATTCTTGCTGGCGGTTCTGGCTGTCTTCTATGCGGTTCTCTTCACCCTCGCCAACGCTGCCAATCGCCGGGTGTTCCGACCCTTTCGTGCCCTCTTCATCATCGAACTCACGCGCAGCCGCGGAACTGTCTCGTCTATGGAGGTGGAGTCGGAGGACCGTGATATCTCCTCCGAGTAGACGCATCCATGGCCGGCGCCTCTTCGGCACGCCGAGCGGGCCGCGTTGTTCAGCGAGACGGGGAGGACGGCGCGGTGGCGCGCGATTCGTGAGGGTCCGCAGGTCCCAACGGCCGCGGCGGCCATCGGCAGCAACGCCGAGGCCGCCGCGCACGAGTCGCTATTCGAGGAGCGTGATGGTCGTCGTCGAGGCGCCTTTGCCTTCCTTGGAGACGAAGGTCCCCCTCGCCCCGGCGTATTTGCCGGTGCCGCCGGTGATCGCTCCTTCGGTGCCGCCCTTGACGATCGTGGCGTTGCCGTAGAGGCGGTTCCCGCCCAGGGAGAACACGCCTTCGCAGATGAAATGGGCAGCTGCGAATGGATCGCTGCCGGCGCCCGAGGTCGTTTTCGCGCCGGCGGTCGCGGTGCACCTGGCCCGGAGCTTGCCGACGGTCTTGCCGCCTTCGGTCAAGGGGTTCGTGATCGCGATCTCGTCGCCTGGGCTGATCTTGGTCGGGAAGCCGTGGGTCTTCTTCGAGGTGGGTGCGTTGTCGATGAAGGTGAAGGTCGAGCCGTTTTCGGGTTCCTTCAGCGTCAGCGTCGTGCTTCCCTGAGCTGCGCCGGCCGTGGCGGTCGCAACCAAGGCGATCGCTGCTGCCAGCAGGGCCGCTGCCGCCGCCCGGCGGAAACCAGAGGAGTGCTTCATCTTGCCTTCCTTCCTGAGATTGCCTGGAAGGACGAGACGGGCGAAGCCTCTCACCGCGAGATGAGAGCGGCAAGGGGGGCGGGTTGTTGGAGGGCGCAAGATCAGCTAGGTTCGAATGCAAAATTGGAGCTGAGTAGTAGAGAACCCGGCTTCGATCCACCATTCGAAACTAGGGAGGGGACTGCATGTCTGCCCTGTATCGCGTTGGCACGCGCTTGCTCGCGTGCGTTGTTGCTCTTGCTGCGTTTGCAGCGTTGGCGCACGCTCCGGCGGCCGGCGCCAAAGGCATCGGAAGTACTTATCTCGCGCTCGGCGACTCGCTCGCCTATGGCTACCACCAGGCCCAGTTCCAGGAAGAACTGAAAGAAAAAGGGTTCGTCGAACCGAAAAATTTCAACGACGGCTATGTCGATGACTTCGGCGCGACTCTGAAGCTGGTCAATCCCAAACTGCAGATCGTCAACGACGGCTGTCCGGGGGAGACGACGGAAACGATGATCAAAGGCTCAGGCGCGTTCGGGCCTTCGTTCTGCGCCGGCGGCCCGACCGGGAGCCCCTTCCCGAAGGCCTTCCTGCACCACTCCTATCCCGGCACGCAGCTCGAAGACGCGCTGGCGATCGCCAAAGAACCCGGAGTCGGCACGATCACGCTCGACATCGGCGCCAACGACATCCTCCAGTTCCTCAGCCACACCTGCGGCTTCCCGGCGACCTTCACCTGCACTCCGGAACAGATCGAAGCGGAGATCGGGCACGTGGTCGCGAACGTCGGCTACATCCTCGCCCAGCTGCGGGCGGCCGCACCGGAAGCGAAGATCATCTTCGTCTCGCAGTACAACCCCTACCCGACGGTGCTGAAACCGGAAGGGACGGGCGACGCGACGGTCGAAGCGCTGAACGGCGCATTGAAGAGCGTGGCGGCGACCTATGGGGTCGGCTTCGCGAACACGATGCGGGTGATCAACTTCTCGGGCACCCACGGCGGCCCGGAAGCGGGGGACATCCCCACGGTCTGCGCCTTCACGGCGATGTGCCCGGGCGGCGCCTTCAACCCGGCAAGCCCGGAAGCAGACATCCACCCGACCAAGGCCGGCTACGCCGCGATGGCCGCGGTCGTCGGAGTCACCTACCTGTCGCACTGAGGCGCTCAGGCAGCTGAGCTCGCTGGCCGGCATCCGCCGAGGACCTGGCGGATGCCGGCCGCGAACTCGTCCACGTCGTCGGGCTCGGTCGCGAAGGAGGTCATCCAGCGGACGACGCCGTCGGACCAGTCGTAGAAGGGGCGCAGCTCGTGGAGCTCGGGGAGGCGATCCGGCGGCACCGAGGCGAACACGGCGTTGGATTCCACCGGGTGGAGAACTCGCAGCCCGGGCGCACCGTCGACCCGGTCCGCGAGCCGCTTCGCCATCTCATTGGCGTGCCGCGCGCTCCGCAGCCAGAGCTCCTCGGCGAAGAGGGCCTCGAACTGGGCGCTCACGAATCGCAGCTTCGACGCGGTCTGGCCCGCCTGCTTGCGGACGAAGGCCGCGGCGCCCGCGTGCTCGGGCGCGACCACGACCGCCTCGCCGTAGAGCAGGCCGTTCTTCGTTCCGCCGACGGTGAGGGCGTCGACGCCGGCCCCCGTGGTGATCTCGCCGAGGGAGACGCCCAGCGACGCCGCGGCGTTGGCGAGCCGGGCGCCGTCGAGGTGCAGCCGCAGCCCGTGCCGGTGGGCGACATCGGCGAGCGCCCGCACCTCGGCCGGGGTGTAGACCGTCCCCAGCTCGGTCGACTGGGAGATCGACACCGCGCCGATCTGGGCGAGGTAGTCGACTCCCTGCCCGCCGAGCGCAGAGCTGACGTCGTCCGGGGTCAGCTTCCCGTGCTCGGTCTCGACCGGGACCAGCTTGCAGCCGATGAAGCGCTCGGGGGCGGCGGACTCGTCGGTGTTGAGGTGGGCCGAAGCGGCGCAGAGCACGGCCTCGTGGGGCCGCAGCAGGACCGCGAGGCTGACCACGTTGGCGCCGGTGCCGGTCAGCGCGAAGAGGACCTCGGCGTCGGCGCCGAAGTCCTCCCGGAGCCGCGCCGTCGCCCGCTCGGTCCACGGGTCGGCGCCGTAGGCGATCGCCTGCCCGCCGCCGGCGTCCACCAGCGCCCTCAGCACATCCGGGTGCGCCCCCGCGTGATTGTCGCTTCCGTAGGAGGATGGGGGAGGGTTCGATCGAAGCACGATCGTCCGCAAGCTATTCGCTTCTCGACATTCAGGTTCCCCCCAGGAGGTTTGACGATGACCCAGAGCACCAACGGCCGAACGGCCGTCACCGCCCCCGACGCGCCCGCCGCGATCGGCCCCTACAGCCACGCGGTCAGCCACGACGGCCTGCTCTTCTGCAGCGGCGCCCTGCCGCTCGACCCCGACAGCGGCGAGATGGTCGACGACTCGGTCGGCGCCGAAACGACCCGCTGCCTGGAGAACCTGGCGGCGGTCTGCCGCGCCGCCGGCACCGAGTTGAGCCAAGCCGTGCAGCTGACCGTCTACACCACCCGGCTCGAGCTCTTCGCCGAGATCAACGAGGCCTACGGCGCCTTCTTCGCCGACTCCCCGCCGGCCCGGGTGGCGATCGGCGTCGCGGCGCTGCCGAAAGGCGCCGGGGTCGAGATCGCCGCGGTGGTCGCGACGGCATGAGCTGAGATGAGCGCGGCGTCCGATCTGCCCGACGAGCTCGCGCTGGAGCAGCTGCGCCGCGCCCACCAGCTCTCCGCCGAGGCGGTGGTCCGCACCCCCGTGCTGACCGCCGGCAGCCTCTCGGAGCGGCTCGGGGCGCCGATCGCGCTGAAGGCCGAGAACCTCCAGCGGACGGGCTCGTTCAAGCTGCGCGGCGCCCTCAACAAGCTGCGCTCGAGCCACGGGGCGGCCGGCGTGGTTGCCGGCTCGGCCGGCAACCACGCCCAGTCGCTCGCCTACGCCGCCCGCCGCGCCGGGCTCCCCTGCGAGGTCTTCATGCCGGCCGACGCCTCGGTCGGGAAGATGGCCGCGGTGCGGGCCTTCGGCGCCGAGGTCCATCCCGAGGCCGTCTCGGTCGACGAGTGCGTCGAGTTGGCGAAGGCGCACGCCTTGCGAACCGGACTGCTCTTCGCCCACCCCTTCGACGACCTCGAGGTGATCGCCGGCCAGGCCGGGGTCGGGCTCGAGATCCTTGCCGACCAGCCGCAGCCGGGGACGGTGGTGGTGCCGATCGGCGGCGGTGGGCTGATCTCCGGGGTCGCGGCGGCGATCCGCCAGGAGCGGCCCGAGGTGCGGATCGTCGGCGTCCAGGCCGAGCGCTGCTCGCCCTTTCCCGAGTCGATCGCCGCCGGCGCCGCCCGGAGCGCCGGGTCGGTGGCGACGATCGC
>DASXOF010000097.1:0-2930 GCA_036494495.1 Solirubrobacterales bacterium
GCGCTGGCGGCCAACGGGGCCGCAGTGGCGCTGGTGGCCCGGCGATCCGAGCGGCTGGAGCAGCTCGGCGGCGAGATCGCCGACAACGGCGGCACGGCGTTGCCGATCGAGGCGGACGTCAGTGAGCGGGAGCAGGCGGTCGTGGCGGTGGAGCAGGCGGTCGTGGAGCTGGGCCGGCTCGACATTCTCGTCAACAACGCCGGCGTGATGCTGCTGGGGCCGATCGTCGAGGCGCCGGTGGAGGAATGGGAGCAGATGGTCCAGGTCAACCTGCTGGGCCTCCTCTACACCGCCCACGCGGCGATTCCGCATTTGCTGGCGGCAGCCGAGCAGGGGCCGCGTGAAGTCGCCGACCTGATCAACATCTCCTCGGTCGCCGGCCGGGTGGCGCGACGCGGCAGCGGCGTCTACAACGCGACCAAGCACGGCGTCGGCGCCTTCAGCGAGTCGCTGCGCCAGGAGGTGACCCAGCGCCACGTGCGAGTCGCACTGGTGGAGCCGGGGGCGGTGGCGACCGAGCTGCAGAGCCATAACCGGCCCGAGGTCAAAGAGGAAATCGAGAAACGGTTCGAGAGCATGGACATCCTCGAAGCCGAGAACATCGCCGACGCGATCTCCTATGTGGTGACGCGGCCGCGGCACATGGCGGTCAACGAGATCCTCATCCGCCCGACCGAGCAGGCGGCGTGATCAGCCGCCCGCCCCGACTGGGGCGGGCTGGCGGCGCTTTTAGCTGTAGCGCTGGACGACGCCGTCGGCGACCAGCTCCAGCAATCGGCGCTGTTCGGGCTCAAAGCCGGCGCGGGCGAGGGAGCGCTTGGCTTCGGCGACCAGCTCAAGAGCCTTGGCCCGCACCCGCTCCAGGGCGCCAGTGTCGCCGATGCGATCGCAGAGCGCCTCGGCCGAGCTGGCGTCGAGGGCGCGCAGGTCAACCGCGGCGATCGTCGCGTCGCTCTTCGCCGCCTCGATCAGCGGCAGCGTCACCGTGCCGTCGAGGAGATCGGTACCGCGGGCCTTTCCCGTGCGCTCGGGCGGCCCGCTGACGTCGAGGACGTCGTCGAGCAACTGGAAGGCGAGGCCGATGCCGGCGCCGAACTCGCCCAGCCGCTCGTTGTCGCGGCCGAGCAGGCAGGCGCACTCGAACAGCCGCGCCGTCTTCAGCTGGCAGCGCCGGAGGTAGCGCTCCTCCACCACCCCGACGTCGAAGGCGTCGTGGCGCTGCATCAGCTCGCCGCGGGCGAGTGCAACCGAGGCGCTGGCGAGGAGGGCGATGGAGCGAGCGTCGCCGGCCTCGGCCAGCAGCGCGAAGGCGCGCGAGAAGAGGAGGTCGCCGGTGGCGGTCGCCCGCTCCGGCCCGGAGGTGGCGACAACGGTGGGGAGACCGCGGCGCAGCGGCGCGTCGTCGAGGACGTCGTCGTGGACGAGGGTCGCCATGTGGACGAGCTCAATCGCCGCGGCGGCCGGGACCGCCTCGGCGCAGCGCTCCGGCCCGGCGCAGAGGAGAACCAGCATCGGCCGCAACCGCTTGCCGCCGGCGGCAAGCGTCGCCGCGGCGTCCTCGCCCAGCGGCTCGCCCTGGTCGGCAATCGACTCGCGCAGGAGATCCTCGACCTCGCCCAGCCGCGCCGGCAGCCATCGGCTGGAGGCGTCGAGGACCGCCGTCACCGGCGGTGGTACGGAGGAGGGCCTGGTCACGCGCGAACGCCGCTGTGGATCGCGATGATCCCGCCGGCTAGCACCGTGTAGCGAATCTCTTTGAAGCCGGCGCTGTCCATCTTCTCGGCCAGCTTGTGCGGGTCGGGGAAACTCCGGACCGACTCCGGCAGGTAGGAGTAGGCCTCCGGGTTGCTGGAGAAGGCGCCGAGCAGCGGCACGATGCGGTCGAACCAGAGCGAGTAGAAGAACGAGAGGGGCGGGCGCGTCGGCTTGATGATCTCGAGGATCACGGCCCGGCCGCCGGGCTTCAGCACCCGCGCCATCTCGCGCAGGCCACGGTCGAGGTCGGCGAGGTTGCGGACGCCGAAGCCGACGGTGACGGCGTCGAAGCGCTCGCCGTCGTAGGGCAGCTCGAGCGCGTCGGCCCACTCGAAGCGGAGGCCATCGACGCCACGCGCGGAGGCCTTCTCACGGGCCAGGTCCAGCATCGGCTCGGAGAAGTCGCAGCCGACAACGTGGCCGCCGGGGCTGACCAGCCTCGCCAGCTCCAGCGCGAGGTCGCCGGTGCCGCAGCAGACGTCCAGCGCCGAGTCGCCAGGGGTCAGTCCAGTCCGGGCGGCGGCGCGCTCGCGCCAGCGGTGGTGCAGCCCGGCCGTCATCAGCGAGTTGAGCGCGTCGTAGCGACCCGCGACGCGGTCGAACATGCGGTTGACCTGGCCGGCGAAGTCCGGGGATTGGCGGTTGTCGTTGATCGTGTCCATGGGATTCAGGGCTGCGACCCCGTCCCGACCGCCGTACTTAATCGAGGGACGAGAGGAAGTCGGCGACCTCTTCGATCTTCTTCGGCGGCAGTTCGCGGAACGAAGGCATGATGCCCGGGCCGATTTCCACCGAGCGGATGATCGCAGCCCGGGGAATGCGAGCGCCGATGTGGGTCAGTTCCGGGCCGGGGCCGTTGTTCCCGTTCTCGCCCAGCTTGTGGCAGGCGAGGCAGCCGGATCCGGCCACGACCTCTTTGCCCTTTTCGTATTGGGGTGCCACCTTCATGTCGATCTCGGTCGGCGAGCCACCGGTGGCGCCGAGGTAGGTGAGGTAGCCCATCGCGATGATCGTCAGGCAGCCGGCGGTGGTCGCGATCGGGCGGCGCTCGGGGCGGCGCTCGGGGCCACGGTCATAGAACGGCAGCAGCAGGAGCAGCACCATGCAGACGGTCGGGATACCGATCGTCGCGATCGGTACCAGCTCCGGCGGCTTGATCACGCGCAGAAGCTCGA
>DASXOF010000098.1:0-25451 GCA_036494495.1 Solirubrobacterales bacterium
TCGACGTCGACCGGCGCCGCCAGGATCGCTTCGTAGGTGTTCTGGAAGCGGTGCTTGACGAAGGTGCCGAACATCGCCGGCAGGGCGCTGGAGAAGATCACCGCGGTGGCGACCATGCCGGTGCCGACGAACTGGATGTAGGGGACGCCTTCGACTTCGTCGACCAGCGTCGCCCCCAGGCCGAGCCCGAAGGCGAGCAGGTAGACGAGCGGTTCGAGCACGCTGGAGAAGGTCGTGCCGCGCCAGTAGGTGCGGAAGTTGGCGACCTCGCGGCTCATCACGCCGGCGATCGCCGCCGGTTCGAGCCGCCGCATCGTGCGCGGCGGCGCGCCCACCGCCGCCGGCTCCGTCGTCTCGGTCGCCGTGCTCACTCCGCCTCCTCTCCGGTCAGCAGCACGAAGACGTCCTCGAGCGTCGCCGCCCGCACCACCGCGTCCTCGGGGACGGTGCCGTTCTCGGCCCGCTCGGAGCCGACGATCGCGATCGCCGGCCCGGCCGGTCGCACCCGCAGCCCCGCCGCCTCGGCCTCGGCCCGCAGCTCGTCGAGCCGCTGGGGCGGCGCGTAGACCTCGGCGGTGTGGGTTCCGGCGTGCTCGGCGATCAGCTTCGCCGGGTGGCCGCGGCTGATGATCCGTCCCTGGTGCATCACCGCCACCTCGTCGGCCAGCCGTTCGGCCTCCTCGATGTAGTGGGTCGACATCAGGATCGTCGTGCCGCGCTCTTTCAGCCTGCCGATCAGGGTCCAGAGCTCGGTCCGGATCTGCGGGTCGAGCCCGACCGTCGGCTCGTCGAGCAGCACCAGCCGCGGCTCGTGGACGAGGCCGCGGGCGAGCAGCAGCCGCCGCCGCATGCCGCCGGAGAGCTTCTCGACCGCGTCGCGGCGGCGGTCGCGCAGGCGGGCGATGTCGAGCGCTTTGTCGACCGCGGCGCCGACGTCGCGGACCCGGTAGAGGCGGGCGTAGACGGCGAGGTTGTCCTCGACGGTGACGTCGATGTCGAGGTTGTCGAGCTGGGGCACCACGCCCATCAGCGCCCGCGCTTCCTTCGACTGCCGCGGCAGCTCGTGGCCGAGCACCCGCAGCTCGCCGCCGTCGGCGATCGCCTGCCCGGTCAGCAGCCGCATCGTCGTCGACTTCCCGGCCCCGTTGGGCCCGAGCAGGCCGAGGCAGATCCCCTCCGGCACGTCGAGGTCGAGGCCGTCGACGGCACGGATCGCCCCGAAGCTCTTGACCACCCCGCTGAGTTCGATCGCTCCCACTCAGTGGGAAGCTAGCCAACTCAGCCCGCGGCCAGCCGCTCGGCCAGCCAGAGGTCGCAGAGCCAGCTCCGCTGGTCGCCGCGACGGCGGCTGACCGCGACCCCCTCCGGACCGCTGCGGACCGCGACCAGCTTCGAGGCGGCCTCGAACTCGTGACAGCCGCGGGCGGCGACGGTGACCTCGGTCGAGCCCGCTCCCGGCTCGCCGCCGAGCCGGACCGTGACCGCGCGGCCGTCGCGCTCGCCGCCGAGCACGATCGGGCCGCGCAGCCGGTAATCGGCGCCGGGCAGCGTCGGGCCGCGAAGCTCGAAGCCGCCGCGCGGGCGCTCGCGCAGCTGCAGCCCGAGCGGCGCCATCACCAGGTCGAGGCGCTCGAAGCCGCGGTCGATCTCGCCGCCGGGGGCGATCGCCCGCACCGCCCCGTAGATCGCGGCCGCAAGGATCAGCGGCCCGCCGATCAGCAGCGGCACAAAGCTTTCGAACAGGTAGATCGCCGGCACCGTCAGCAGGATCAGGAGGAAGACGAGGGCACCGAGCCGCTGGCCGCGGCGGCCGACGTCCCAGGCCGCCTGGCGTGCGCCCAGCGCCTCGGATTCGATTGGCGCGACCGCCATTGCCGCCCAGAGGTCGGGCTCGGCGAGCGCCGTCGGGTCCTCGATCTGGCGCCCGCCCTGGGCGGCGCCGCTGGCGACGGCGGCGTCGCCGTGCGCCGCCCGCTCGAGGTCGGCGCGCTGCAGCGCCAGCAGGCCGACGACGAAAACGGCGATCACCCCGAAGATCAACGCCAGCGCCGGCTTCGGGTTCGGGTCGCCCTCGTCCTGGGTCAGGCCGAAGACTGCCGCCAGCACCGCGACGACGACGACACCGACGATCCCGAACGCCGCCGAGCGGCGGAATCCCCCAGACACACCGTCAATGTAAACCGCCGCCGAGGGGTCGTGGGAGGATGCCGCGATGCTCGACGATCGCTGGATCCGGTCGCTGCACGTGGAGTCGCTGCGGCGGGCCGAGCTGCACCGCGAGCGCGAGCCGCACGTGCTCTTCCAGGCCTCGACGATCGGGGCGCTGCTCGACGGCGCCTTCGAGGGCGACCTCCGCTTCGCCGAGCTGGCCGAGCACGGCGATCTCGGGCTTGGGACCCTGAACGCCCTCGACGGCGAGATGATCGCCCTCGACGGCCGCTTCTTCCGGGCCGACGTCGAGGGGCGGGTGAGCGAGATCGATCCCGGCGAGCGGACGCCGTTCGCGGTGGTCACCAACTTCGAGTCGACCGTCGAGGCGGTGCTCGCCGACGGCCTCGGCCACGACGCGCTCCTCGCGGCGCTCGACGCGCTGCTCCCGGCCGGCGCCTCCTCCTGCGCGGTCCGTCTCGACGGCCGCTTCGAGCTCGTCCGCGCCCGCTCGGTGCCGCGCCAGCAGCCGCCCTACCGGCCGCTGGCCGAGGTCGTCGCCGACCAGCACGTCTTCGAGCTCGCCGACCTCGAGGGGACGATGCTCGGCTTCCGCTTCCCCGCCTACGTCGAGGGGATCGAGGTCGCCGGCTACCACCTGCACTTCCTCAGCGCCGACCGCAGCCGCGGCGGCCACGTGCTCGACTCGCGCTCGAGCGCGCTGCGGGCGCGGCTCGACCCCTCGAATGACCTCCACATCGAGCTGCCGCCGGCGGTCGACCTCGCCGACCCCGACGTGGCGGCGGCCACCCACGAGGCGATCGAAGTCGCCGAGCACGGCGGCTGAGCGCCTCAGCAGCGGCGGTAGACCCGCCAGGACTCGTTGCTGGCGACTTCCTCGAAGCCCGGCGGCGCGGTCAATTCGAAGTTCGTCGTGTCGTTGGGGTCGAGGATGAAGTTGTGGATCACGAAGGGGCTGGCCGCTTCGACGAAGTAGCCGCGCTTCGGGATCCCTTCCTCGCTGGCGCTGACGATCTGCGTCGGCTTGATGTCGAGGCCGAAGGCGAGCCGCGGCACGGCGCGGTGGTTGGGGACGGCGATCGGCCCGCAGAGCGGCTCGAAGGCGCCGGCGTCGACGAGGTCGGTGAGGTCGCCCTCGATCCGGGCCTGGTTGGCGAGGTCGGTGTTCACCTTGGAGTCGAGGTCCCACTGGTTCGGGAGCCAGATCACGAACATCAGCAGGACGAGGCCGGCGAAGAGCTGCCAGCGCCGGCGCCAGGGGTGCTCGCGGGCGAGGAGGCGCCAGCCGAGCAGGGCGACGGCGACGAAGATCGCGGCGACGGCGCTGGCGAGCATCGTGTAGCGGGCGATGATCGCGAGGCCGGCACAGGCGAGCAGGGCGAAGGCGAGCAGCGAGAGCACCAGGGCGGCGATCCCTAGGGCCGAGCGGCGGCGCAGGAAGGCGAAGCCGAGGACGACGCCGCCGAGGGCGCCGACCATCCCCGGCCACTGCATCACTTCGCCGAGCGCCCGCGGGCCCCAGAGGACGAGATCGACCGGCCCGGTCTTCCGTTCCAGCGTTTCGACCGTGGCCTGGGTCCCGGTCAGCGAGTACATCGGGTCGCCGGTGGTGATCGCGTCGAAGAGGACCCAGAGCACCGGCCCGAGCAGGGCGAGGGCGCCGAGCCAGGCGAGCTCCCGGCCGCCGCGCTCGCGCCGCCGGTCGAGCTCCCAGCCGCGGACCGAAAGGAGGCCGCCGCCCCGCTCGCGGCGCAGCTCGAACGCGAGCCACAGCCAGTAGGCGATCGCGAAGCCCCAGGCCTCCGGCCGCAGCAGGCCGGCCGGGACCAGCAGCGCCAGGACCGGCCAGCCGGCGCGCGGGCGCTTCGCCTCGATCAGCAGCGCCCCGAGGCAGAGGGCGATGTAGGGAAGGTCGATGTAGGCGCGCAGGCCGTTGGAGAGGAACGGCGCCCGGGTGAGGACGAAGAGCGCCGCGAGGGCGCCGATCGGGCGGTCGAACCAGATCGCCCCCAGCCGGTAGACGAAGTAGGCGATCAGCCCCAGCGCCAGGTAGGCGACGATCATCGTCACCGTGATCGGCGCTTCGCCGAAGGGCGAGGTGACGAGCCCGACCAGGTCGGTCAGCGGGTGCGGCGTGGGGGGGAGGGCGGCGCCGTAGTCGGGGCTTTCCCCGTGCGCCAGTTCGCGCCCCCAGACCAGCGCGTAAATCGTGTCGTAGTTGGGGAAGCCGAGCGGGAAGACGAGCAGCAGCACCGCGCTCACCGCGGCCACCCAGGCGGCAGGCGTCAACCATCTGCGGACCGCCGGCGGCATCGGCGGCACGGTACCGGGCCGTGGATACACTGGCTCACAGCCCCGATGTCTGAGTCGACCTCCCTCTACCGCCGCCACCGCCCGGGCTCCTTCGACGAGGTGGTCGGGCAGCAGCACGTGGTCCGCACCCTGCGCAACGCGGTGGAGCAGGACAAGGTCCACCACGCCTTCCTGTTCGTCGGCTCGCGCGGCACCGGCAAGACCTCGATGGCGAAGATCCTCGCCCGCTCGCTCAACTGCGAGCGCGGCGGCCCGACCGTCACCCCGTGCGGCGAATGTGAGTCCTGCGTGACGATCGCCGCCGGCACCTCGATCGACGTGATCGAGATGGACGCCGCCTCCAACCGCTCGGTCGACGATGTCCGCGACCTCCGCGAGCGGGTCGCCTAAGCCCCCGCCGGCGGCCGCTGGAAGGTCTACATCCTCGACGAGGCGCACATGCTGACCAAAGAGGCCTGGAACGCCTTCCTGAAGACGCTCGAGGAGCCGCCGCCGCGCACCGTCTTCGTCCTCGCCACCACCGAGTCGCACAAGGTGATGGCGACGATCGCCGACCGCTGTCAGCGCTTCGACTTCCAGCGCCCCTCGCTCGAGCAGATCTCCGAGGTGCTGCAGCGGGTCGCCGCCGCCGAGTCGATCGAGGTCGAGGACGGCGCCGTGGCGATGATCGCCCGCTCGGCCTCCGGCAGCTTCCGCGACGCGCTCGGCACCCTCGACCAGCTGGTCGCCTTCGGCGGCAGCCCGGTCGAGCTCGATTCGGTCCTCGAGATGCTCGGCGCAGCCGACGCCGAGCTGCTGTTCGAGGCGGTCGACGCGGTCGCGGCGGAGGACCCGCGCGGGGTGCTGCTCGGGGTCGAGCGGATGGCGCGCTCGGGGCGTGACCCGTCGCAGTTCGCGCGCGACCTGCTGGCGCACCTGCGGCACCTGCTGATCACGCAGACGACCGGGGAGGTGCCGGCCTCGTTCGTGGTGACGGCTGCGGATACGGAGCGGTTGAAAGGGCAGGCCGGGGCGATCGGGGCGGGGGCGTTGGTGCGGACGATCGACGAGCTGGCGGATGCGCTGACGGCGATAAGAGAGGGCGATGAGGCTCGACTTGCGGTCGAGATCGCGTTGCTGAAGGCGGCGCGGCCTGATTTGGATCCGTCGACGGAGGGGCTGCTGCGGAGGGTCGAAAGGCTGGAGAAGGGACTGCCCAGGGACGGTGGTCAGCGGGATGCGGGTCCTGTCGCCGCAGGGGACCCACCACCCCCTGCGGTAGCTGAAGCTTCCTCGGAGGTGGTCCCCCCTTCAGCGCCACCCGCATCAGAAGCGGCCCCGCCGGACGAGCCGGAGTACGAACGGCCGCCGTTGGAGGACGAGGCCCCCCCTGTTGCTGAAGCTGTGGAGGTTGGTGGGGGTTCGGAGCCGGTGCGAGAGGCCGAGCCCGAGCCTGAGGCTCCAGCCGCGGACGTGGCTGTCGCCGATCTCGATCTGGGAGAGCTGACTCGGGTCTGGCCGAGCGTGTTGGATGAGCTGGCGAAAACGGCGCCGGCTCTCGTGGCGACGTTCGAAGGGGCGCGACCGGTGGCGATGGAGGGCGGGGCGCCGCAGATCGGGTTCCCCGCGGATGCCTCCTTCAACAAAAGGAAGGCTGAGTCGCCGGATCGGCGCGAGGCGGTGGCGGCCGCGTTCGCGGTCGTCGTCGGGCGGGAGCTGAAGCCGACTTACGTGACCCTCGAGACCGAGGCCGAGGCGCCGCCGGACGTGCCGGCGCCGGGCAGCGGCGAGGAGTTCGACGAGGATGCGATCTTGGAGAAGGTCAAGAGCGAGTTCGGAGCGGAGGAGGTCGGTTAGGTGGCAAGAGGTGGCGGGCCCGGGGGCTTCGACGTCAACGCCCTGATGAAACAGGCGCAGCAGATGCAGTCGCAGATGCTCGAGGCCCAGGAGAAACTGAAAGACGAAACCGTCGAGGCGAGCGCCGGCGGCGGCATGGTCAAGGTGAAGATGGGCGGCGACCTGACGCTGCGCGAGATCGTCATCGACCCCGAGGCGATCGACCCCGAGGACGCCGAGATGCTGCAGGAGATGGTCCAGGCAGCCGTCAACGAGGGCCTGCGGGCGGCGCAGGAGCTGGCCGGGTCGAAAATGGGCGGGATCACCGGCGACCTCGGCGGCGGCCTCGGCGGGATGCTCGGCGGTTGAGCACCGAAGGGCCGGCGCCGCTCGCGCGCCTCGTCGCCGAGCTCTCGCGGCTGCCGGGGATCGGCCGGCGGACCGCGCAGCGGCTCGCCTTCCACCTGCTCCGTGCCCCCGACGAGGAGGCGTTTGCGCTCGGCGACGCGATCCGCGAAGTGAAGGAGAAGGTCGGCCTCTGCGAGGAGTGCTTCAACCTCGCCGAGGGGCCGCTCTGCCGGATCTGCGCCGACCACGACCGCGACCGCGCGACGATCTGCGTGGTCGAGGAGCCGGCCGACGTGATCCCGATCGAGCGCACCCACGAATACCGCGGCCTCTATCACGTGCTCGGCGGCGCCCTCTCGCCGATCGACGGAATCGACGCCGAGGACCTGAAGATCGCCGAGCTGATCGGCCGGGTCGGCCGCGGCGGCGTCCATGAGGTCGTCCTCGCCACCAACCCGACCACCACCGGCGAGGCGACCGCGCTCGACATCGCCGAACGCCTGCGCGACTCCGGCGTCACCGTCACCCGGCTGGCCAGCGGCCTCCCGGTCGGCGCCGACCTCGAGCATGCCGACGAGGTCACCCTCGGCAAGGCCCTCGCCGGCCGCCGCAGCCTCAACTAGGAGGGATTAGCGAAACTCCGCACGCGGCTCTGCGTGCGGGTTCGCGGGATCGGTAGTTTCACGGCTACCTCGCTTTCCGGGGCGGTCTACCCCAAGGCGTTTCCTGATCGACAAAGGCAGCCGCTCGATCAACGAGTACGTGAACGTCTGCGACATCGTCGTCGTGAAGTTCGACGTCTTCGACACGGAGAAGGAGAAGATCCGCGTCTAGTTCAACGTCGAGCTAGAGAGAGTTGAGGGGGCCGCCTCCCGAAAGAGGTTCGCCAGGCGGGAGACGGCCCAGATACCTATCGAGCAGGCAAAAAGGACGATATGCCCGCGCTCGGACGCAAAGGTCTGCATTGGCCAAATGATCGAACTGGCTGCCCAGCAAGGATCTGCCGGTTCCAGTTAGTCGTCTGATGCGTTTCGTAACTTGGCTGCTCGCCCCAGCAGGGTGACCTCGCCAGGCCGCCCTCGCACGGGGAACAATCGAGCAAAGGAGGGCCAGAAATGGCCAAGACCACCCCGTGGCATTCCAAGGTCACGAAAGATGTTCACCACGACGAGACCACCTGTAAGACCGGTGACAACATCGAGTCCTACAACAAGGTCTCGGGGACCGGTGGGCTTCCGAAGTGCTCGGAATGCAAGCGGATTAGCGGTTAGTTGCTCCCTTGCGCGGCGCGGCCTTGGGGCCGCGCCGCATCTTCGCCGATCGTCGGAACCCATCGGGCGAAGCGGCCGCGACGGGCAAGCTCGCCGTCAAAGCACCGGATGCAGAGAAGGCCGCCGTCGTGGCCCATGACCTCGCGCCAAAGATCGGGATCGGCAACCCAGGCTGCCTCGACTTGCCGCCCGCAGTTCCCGCAGGTCTCTGAGCCGTAGCCGCACACGACGTGGTGCCAGAAGGAGCGCGATCGCGCCAGGAGCCCTCCCGTGTAGCTCTTGCGCCAGAGCGCGTAGCTCAGGCGGCTGTGGATGGGCCACTCGGGCTCCGTTCGCGGAGCCCCGGCCGGGGCTGCTGACATGGGTTGGCCCCCTCTCAGGGATCGTGCTTTTCACCAACCTCAGTCAGCTACCCGGTTTTCCGCATTCTAGAGCGGTTTTCCGTCCGATCGACCGCATAGAGTGCGGTCCAGAAAGAAGGCAAAAGAAGGCCCCCGCGACGTTGCACCGTCCGAGGGCCAGGCCACCCGAGGTGAACGCTCGAATGGCAGGACCAACGGTACCGCGCTCCAAGGCGGCGCAAGTCTCGCTGCTGCTCAACTCGCCCGAGATTGGGCGGCTGATCGACGAGTTGCGGGCCACCCGTTGGACGGGTCGGCCGGGATATCCGATTCGGACGATGGTCGCCTTGGCGCTGACCAAGTCGATCTACTGTCTGCCGACGTGGACGAAAACCGTTGCCCTCGCGCGGGAGCACTGGGCGCTCCAACGTGCGTTGGGATGCGAGGGGGAAGTTCCGTCCGTTTTCGCTTGCTACCGGTTCACTGAGAAGTTGAGGGACAACGCCGACATCGTGCAGCGCTGCATCGACGGCGTCGTGGAAGGGCTGCGTTCGAAGCTGCCCACCTACGGGACCGACCTCGCCATCGACGCCTCAGATATGCCGGCCTACGCGAACGGCCAGCGCTACGTCAGCAAGGACAGCAAGGTCGAGCGCAACTGGCACACCGACCCTGACGCAAGCTGGGGCCACCGGTCAGCCGTGAGCACCCGGCGCGGCGGTGGATTCTTCGGTTACCGCCTCCATGCCGCCGTCTGCACCTCGACCGGCCTGCCGGTGGCGTGGACGGTCGAGACCGCGAAGGCCCACGAAACCCGCTTTGCCGCCGAGTTGATCGACGCCGCCCAGCGGCGCGGCTTGATGGCGGCGTCAACCTCGATGGATAAGGGCTATGACATCGAGCGAATCCACAGCGAGTGCGCGGAGCGCGACTGCCTGCCGATCATCCCCTTGAAGCAGACGCCCGACGTGAAGCGCGGCGATGACGCGCCCCCGACCTGCTCGCACGGCGTCTGGGCCTTCGCCGGTGCCGACCGCAAGCGCGGGGCGGCCAAGTGGCGGTGCCCGACCGGCGAGTGCTCGCCCGCCTCGACGTGGCGGAAGGCTTGCCGCCTGCACCCGCTGGTGCCCCGCGAGTCGGCGCGCTGGAAGGCCGCCTACCGCAAGCGGGCGGCAGTCGAGCGGGAGTTCGGACGGCTGAAGCACGAATGGGGACTCGGGCCGCTCCGCGTTCGCGGCCTTGCCCGAGTCCGCCTTCATGCCGACCTAACGATCCTCACCAAGCTCGCCTGCGCCCTCTCGCGGGCGCGGGCCTTCGCTAACTCGACTCGCCCGGCGGGTCAAAGCCGCCGGGGACGATCTCGCTGGGCCGCCAAGAAAGGCCCGCAAGCAGGTCGCAGGGAGAGCAACCGAGCGCCCCCGCGATCTTGATCAGGGAGTCGGCGCGCGGGATTCGTTCCCCTCGCTCCAGTTGCCCAAGCGCCGTGCGGTGAAGCCCCGCGCGAAGACCGCAGTCTTCTTGAGATAGCCCCGTTGGTCTGCGGTGGCGGGCGATGTTGCGGCCGATCCGCTCGGCGACGGTCATCGGCACCGCTCCGGGTCGAGGCCGGCGAAGAACACCCCTGGATCGACGCCGATCCCGGCGGCCAGTCGTGCGACGGTGTCGGCGCGCGGGATCGTCTCGCCGCGCTCGACCTTGGAGATGACGGTGCGGTGAACGCTCGAACGGAACTGGAGCGCTTCTTGAGACAGGCCGCTCCGCTTGCGAGCGGCGGCGACGTTTTCGCCGAACCGCTTCGAGAAGCTCATGCCGAGATCAGGTCGAAGCGTACAGCGGCCCGGGTCGGCAGGACCGAACCGCCCTCTCGGCGCAGGAGGCCGACGGCCGTCAGGTCGCGCACGGCGCGCGCTACGGCGTCTTCGTCCTCCATCTCCATCATCAGATCGCCGAGGGTAAGAATCGTCTCGCGTTCGGCGAGGACGAGCGCCATGACAGCGCTCTGGGTACCTTGGTCGTGCATGGGAGTTGACGCTCCTTTGCCGGGCGGGGGGCCGTGCAAGCGGCGCCCCCGCCGTTTTCATTTCGGCGGAACGTGAACTACTCAGTGGTCAACGGCAAGGGTTTCGCTAGTCGTTTCGCGAGACCCTCCTAGGAGGGATTAGCGAAACTCCCGCGCCCCCGCCTGGCGGCGGCGGACGGTCGCGGTGCGGCGTCCTCAGTCGGCCAAATAGCTCTGCTATTTGGCCTCCCTGCGTCCTTGCCCAGCTTGGTCCGGCGCTCGCCAGTCGCGGACGTGAGTTTCGCTAATCCCTCCTAGGAGGGCCTGGCCCGCCGCGCGCAGCAGGGGGTTCGCCCTTGGTCCGCATTGCGCTAACGAAGGGCGAACGGGAAGTCCCCGCCGCTCCGCGACTCGGGCCGCCGAGCGCCGTCGCGCCCGGGCGGGCCATGGGCGCCGCGCCGCGCTGCAGCGCGTTTCGCGGCCTCTTATTACTGAGCGAACATTCGTCCTGGACGGGTGTCGGCCCGCTATTTGCGAGTTTTCGAGAATCCTGCGTCCGGGCCGTCGTTCACTGTCGGCACGTGGAGGTCGACTCGGCAACTGAGAGGGACGGCAGCGACGTTCTCGGCTCGCCCGCGGCGCGGCTGGCGCGCGAGGTCTCGGCCAAGCACGTGGCGCTGCTGACGACGCTGCGGGAGGAGCTCGGCGCTCTCGGGCACGAGCAGTTCGCCGACGCCGCCACCCGCCTCGCCTCCGAGTTCGGCTCGGTCACCGCGACCGCGGTCGACGCCGCCTACGCCGGGGCGCCGACCGTGCCGGTGCCCTGGTCGCCGCCGGAAGAGCTGCCGAGCCTCTACCGCCCCGGCCACATGCGGCGCCGCCTCGAACAGCTGATCGAGACCAACCGCCGCTACAACCACCCCTTCGCCCTTGCCGTCTTCGACGCCTCCGGGCCCGGCGTCCGCGAGGACGACGGCAGCCGCGAGACGGTGCTGGCGATCCTCGGCGCAGCGCTGCGCGACAGCATCCGCATCATCGACGAAGCCTTCCGGCTCGAGGAGGACGCGATCTGCGTGCTGGCCCCGAACGTGGGTACGGTTGAAGGGGTGCAGATGGCCGAACGGCTGCTCGAGCTGCTCGACGAGCTCGAGCAGGCGGGCGGGCTGCGGATCGACGTCGCCGCCGGCGTTGTCTCCTGCCCGGACCACGGCAACGAGGCCGACGCTCTCCTGCACAAGGCCGACGGGGCGCTCTGGCGGGCCCGCGCGGTCGGGCAGCCGATCGGAGTCGGCGCCCTCCAGGACGGCTGATCCTGCGCTTGCAGGATCGCTGACAGTTTTCAGCCATCCGTCCATAACTTGCGTAAACCTGATGCGGCGCTGGCAAGATTTCGCCATGCCCGGGATCCGGACCAACGCCGCCGCCGAAGTTCTCGGCGTCAGCCCCAACACCTTGCGCAGCTGGGAGCGCCGCTACGGCTACCCCACTCCGCGCCGCACCACGGGCAACCACCGCAACTACGAGCTGGTCGAGCTGCAGACGCTGCGCGACGCCCTGGCCGAGACCGGCAACATCTCCTCGGCGATCGAGCTGGCGCGCCAGCGCCAGGCGGCACCCGCCTCCGACGGCAGCCTGCAGAGCGCGCTCGAGATCTTCGACGAGGCCGCCGCCGACCGCGCGATCGAGGAAAGCCTCGCCCTGCGGCCGCTGGAGCGGACCGTCGAGGAGCTGCTGCTGCCGGCGATCGACAGCCTCGCCGCCGACCCCGAAAGCGAGGCCGAGCTCGAGTTCGCGGTCCGCTGGGCGACCGGCTGGCTGCACGGCGCCCGCCGCCTCGCCTCCGCCGCCTCGCGCCCGGCCGGCATCCTGCTGCTCGACTCGAGCAGGGGCCAGGACGCCGAGGCTGTCCACACCCAGGCGCTCGACCTCTCGCTGCGCCGGGCCGGCTTCCGCGTCCTCGTCCTCTCCAACGAGCTGGGCGACGAGCGGCTCGAGCGGGCCCTCGGCGCCCTCGATCCGACCGCGATCATCCTCTGCGGCCCCGGCGCCGAGACCCAGGACGCGGTGCGGCTGGTCCGCAAGATCCGCGAGCTCGGCTTCGCCGCGCCGCTCTACGGCTTCCGCGCCGACGGCTTGATCGGCGCCGCGGTCCCCTCCGCCGGCGAGCGGCCGAGCGAGGTCACCGGCCTGCTCAACGCCGACCTGCGCCGGCGCGCCGCCCAGGTCTTCGGCTGAGGCCCGAGCGGCGCCCCGAGCGGGGCTCCTCGCCTAGAGCGAGGAGAGCGCCCGCTGCGCGGCCGAGAGCACGACGCTCGGCAGCGGCGCGAAGTCGAGCGCGGCCCCGTAGGCCTGCCCTTTGGTGATCGTAGGTGATGAATTCGCGTAGCGGCGTCTTCTGCGCCGCGTCGTGCGGCACGACCGCGTAGGCGAAGGTCGAGATCGGGTAGGCGAGCTTGGCGCTGCTCGGCGGGTTGGCGATGCTGATCGCGTTGCTCGCCGGCACCGATTTCACCGTCGCCGCGGCGGCTTCGATGTTCTTCAGGTTCGGGTACTCGTTGTTGCCGGCGCTGTTCTGGACGACGACCGCGTTGAGCCGGCGGCGATCAGGTAGGACGCCGAGATGTAGCCGATCGCGCCCGGCGTCTTGCTCACCGTCGAGGTGACGCCGGCGTTGCCTTTGGCGCCGACGCCGGCCTTGAAGCCGACCGAGGTCCCGGAGCCGACCTGGCTCTTCCAGGCCGGGCTGACCTTGGTCAGGAAGTCGGTGAAGGCGTAGGTGTCGCCGCAGCCGTCGCTGCGGAAGACCGGGGTGATGGTCGTGCCCGGCAGCTTCGCCTTCGGGTTCGCTTTCTTGACCTTCGGGTCGTTCCACTTCTTGATCCTTGCCGAGGAAGATTTCGGCCAGCAGCGGGCCCGAGAGGTTCAGCTTTGCCGACGCCAGAGGCCTGTTCGGCGGTCAGGGGTGCGTCGGAGGCGCCGAAATCGACGGTCCGCGCGGTGATCTGGGCGATACCGGTGCCGGAGCCGACGGCGGAGTATCTGACGCCGGTCCCGCCGCTCGATTCGAAGCCGCTGGTCCAGTTCGCCATCAGCGGGGCCACAGGGTCGAGCCCGCGCCGGTCAGGTTTGCCGAGGCCATCGCCGGCGAGACCGCCAGGGCCGCGACGGCGGCGGCGAGGCCGAGGAGCTTGGTGCGAATCAAATCCGAGGTCCTTTCGAGAGTTTGGCCGGCCCCTTCAACGGACGGATGCGCAGCTATCTTCCTCGTGCCGGTCCCCGGGCACCGCGGATCGCGCCCATGGAACGACACAGGGCTCCCGGAGGAGCCCTGTGTCGGTCTTGCGAAAAGCTGCCGGCGCTCTGGCGCCAGCCGTACTGACTACAGCGAGCTCACTGCCTTCTTGGCGGCGTTGAGCACGACCTTGGGGAGCGGCGCGAAATCGAGCGCAGCACCGTAGACCTGGCCCTTGGTGATCGCGTAGTTGATGAACTGCTGCACCGGGCCCTTCAGCGGGGCATCGTGCGGCACGATCACGTAGGTGAAGGTCGAAATCGGGTAAGCGAGTTTCGCCTTCGCCGGGGTGTTGGTGATGTTGAGTTCGTTGCTCGGCGGAACCGACTTGACCTGCGAGGCGGCTTCTTCGATGTTCTTCAGATTCGGCACCTCGAAGTTGCCGGCCTTGTTTTCGATCGCGGCGGCGCTGATGCCGGCGGCGATCAGGTAGGACGCCGAGATGTAACCGATCGCGCCCGGGGTTTTGACCACCGTCGCGGTGACGCCCGAGTTGCCTTTGGCACCGACACCGGCCTTGAACCCGACCGAGGTCGCGTAGCCGACTTCGCTTTTCCAGGCGGGGCTGACCTTCGACAGATAATTGGTGAACGCGTAGGTGTCACCGGAGCCGTCGCTGCGGAAGACCGGGGTGATGGTCAGGTTCGGCAGCTTCGTTTTCGGATTTACCTTGGCGATCTTCGGGTCGTTCCACTTCGTGATCCGCCCGAAATAGATGCCCGACAGGATCTTGCCGGTCAGGTTGAGCTTCTTAATGCCGGGGAGGTTGTAGCCGATCGCGGTGGCCGAGAGGGCCCACGGAATCTGCACGCAGCCGTTGCAGGAGGCTGCCTGTTCCGGAGTCAGCGGTGCGTCGGAGGCGCCGAAGTCGACGGTCCGGGCGGTGATCTGGGAGATACCGGTGCCGGAGCCGACGGCGGAGTATTTGACCGGGATGCCTTCTTTGATTTCAAAGCCATTGATCCAGTTGGCCATCAGTGGTGCGACCAGGGTGGAGCCGGCGCCGCTCAGGCCGGCGGCGGAAGCGCTGGCCGTGGCGACAGAGGCGGTACCCACGACCGCTACGGCTAGCGCGATGGCAACGCGCGGCAACCTGTTGCGAATCAAGAGATGAGTCCTTTCGGGTGAGAATTACGACCGCAACACTCTCTCCACCCGGTTGTGGCGTTGTGTCAATCTCGTGAAAATTACGTGCAACAGTTTTGTAACAGCGTTGTGAACACACGCGTAGGTGTTGTCGGAGTTGTGTCAATTCTGTGAAAATCGGACTGGACCTGTAAGGAATCCGTCTCGACTCGATTACGCTGGCGCGAATGAGCTCCGCGGCCACTACCCAGGCGGGCCGGACGTCGCCCCGCGGCCGTGACTGGCGCAAGCGCGGCGATCGCATCGGCGACATGACGCTCTACGCCGTCTGCGCCGGAGCGGCGCTGCTCGGCGCCGTCGTCCTGATCCTGCTCGCCTACGAAGTCACCCAGAGCGCGATGCCGGCGATCGACAAGTTCGGGCTCGGCTTCCTCACCAGCACCGACTGGAAACCGACCGAACAGTTCAGCGTCTTCGGTGCTGGCTCGCTGGTCTACGGGACCCTGGTCAGCTCCTTCTTCGCGCTGCTGATCGGCGGCCCGATCGCGATCGCGATCGGGCTCTACCTCAGCCTGCTGGCGCCGAAAGCGGTGCGCGGCATCGTCTCGCCGCTGGTCGAACTGCTCGCCGCGGTACCGAGCGTGATCCTCGGCTTCTGGGGCCTGCTGATCCTGGCGCCGTTCGTCAAATCGACGATCGAGCCCTTCCTCCACAGCACCCTCGGCTTCATCCCGCTCTTCGGCAAGCCGGAAACGACCGGCTCGAGCGTCTTCACCGCCAGCCTGATCCTGACGATCATGATCATCCCGATCATCTCCGCGGTCTCCCGCGACCTCTTCATCTCGGTGCCGCGCGACATGCAGGACGGCGCCAGCGCCCTCGGCGCCACCCGCTGGGAGGTCGTCCGCGGGGTCGTCCTGCCGACCACCTCCTCCGGCGTGATCGCCGCCTGCCTGCTCGGCCTCGGCCGGGCGCTCGGCGAGGCCATCGCCGTCGCCCAGGTGATCGGCGCCGGCTCGGAAATCCACGTCGACCTATTCAAGACCGGCGACACGCTGGCGGCGCGGATCGCCAACCAGTTCCCCGGCGCGCTGACCGAACTGCACCTGGCCTCGCTCTATTACTGCGCCGTCATCCTCCTGGTGATCGGCGTCGCCTCGAACCTCGTCGCCTCCTGGATCGGTCGTCGCTTCAGCTTCGCCGGCGGTCAGGTGAGATGAGCCGAGAGGCCCAACCCGTGGGCGCCGGCGATCGGCCCCGGGCCTACGACCCGGCGGCACCGCTGACCGCGACCGGCAACCTGCGCCGTCGCCAGATCTTCAGCAAGCTGACCGAATTCGCGGCAACCGGCGCCGCGTTCGCCGCGATCGCCGTCCTCGTCATCGTCGTCTACACCGTGATCGCCCGCGGCGCCGGCGCAATCAGCTGGGACTTCATCACCAAGTCGGCCCCCGAAGGGGTCGCCCCCGCTTTGGTCGGGAGCGCGATCATCGTCGGGATCGGGACGCTGATCGCCGCCCCGATCGGGGTCCTGATCGCGCTCTACCTGACTCAGTACGCGGGCGGCCGCGCGGCGGGTTTCGTCTCGATGACGATGGACGTGATGAACGGCCTGCCGGCGATCATCGTCGGCGTCTTCGTCTTCACCTTCCTGGTCGACACCAACGGCACGGTCGGCCTCGGGCAGGCCGGTTGGATCGGCGGCGTCGCCCTCTCGATCATCATGGTGCCGCTGATCGCCCGCGGCACGCAGGGAGTGCTGAGGCTGATCCCGAAAAGCCAGAGCGAAGCCGCCGATGCGCTCGGCGTCGCCCGTTGGCGGACGGTGCTCAGCGTCATCCTGCCGAGCGCCCTGGGCGGGATCCTGACCGTGACGATCCTCTCGATCGCGCGCGCCGCCGGCGAGACCGCGCCGTTGCTCCTGATCAGCTCGAACGCATCGGTCGACCAGGTCTCGATCAACCCCTTCGAAGCAATGGCCAACGGGCCGGTGCGGATCTACCAGCTCTCCGAAGAAGCCAACCCGGCAGGATTCAGCGAAGCCTGGGGCCTGTCGCTCCTCTTCATCTCATTCATCCTCTTCGCCAGCCTTGGCGCCCGCGCCATGGTGGCCCGCAGCAAAAGGAAGATCTCCTCGTGAACCTGCCGCCTTCCCGCGTCCGCATCCGGGTCGACCAGCCGATCGCCCCGCCCAGCACCAACGGCAACGCCATCCTCGGCGCACCCGGCATGACCGCCACCGCCGAGGGTCACTGGGACGTCGCCCCCGAGGTCGTCTTCGACTCGCGCGACGTCTCCGTCTTCTACGGCGCCAAGCAGGCGCTGACCGGGGTCAACCTCGGGATCCGCCGTGGCGAGATCACGGCGCTGATCGGGCCCTCCGGCTGCGGCAAGACGACCTTCCTGCGCAGCCTCAACCGGATGAACGACTCGGTCCCGGGCTTCCGGATCGAGGGGGAGATCCTGTACCACGGCCACGACATCTACGGCGGCAACGTCGACCAGGTCGAGGTGCGGCGGCGGATCGGGATGGTCTTCCAGAAACCGAACCCGTTCCCGAAGTCGATCTACGACAACGTCGCCTGGGCGCCGCGCAACCTCGGCCTGCGCTCCGGCCTCGCCGAGCGGGTCGAGAAGGCGCTGCGCGGGGCGGCGCTCTGGGACGAGGTGAAAGACCGGCTGAAGGACTCGGCGCTCGGCCTCTCCGGCGGCCAGCAGCAGCGCCTCTGCATCGCCCGCGCGATCGCGATCGAACCCGACGTGCTGCTGCTCGACGAGCCGGCCTCGGCCCTCGACCCGATCGCCACCGGTGCGATCGAGGATCTGATGCACAGCCTCAAAGGCCGCTTCACGATCGTCATCGTCACCCACAACATGCAGCAGGCCGCGCGAGTCGCCGATCGCACCGCCTTCTTCAGCCTCGAGACCGGCGGCGAGAAGCCGATCGGGTCGTTGATCGAGTTCGACGACACCGAGCGGATCTTCGGCTCCCCCCGCGACCCCCGCACGCGCGACTACGTCACCGGCCGCTTCGGCTGAGGAAAAAATCGGGGTACCGATTTTTTCCACATTGGGGTGGGGAAAAAATCGGACTCGCGATCAGCGGCGCAGGATCGCGTCGCCGGAGACCTGCTCCAGCAACGGCTTGCCGCACTGCCAGCAGAAGGTGGCGCCGCTGGAGTGGGGGGCGCTGCAGTACTTGCAGGAGCCCGAGGCGCCGGTCTCCTCGGTGCGGACGATCCGTTCGACCTCGCTCAGTTCGGCGTCGGCGTCCTGCAGGGCAACGGCCCGTTTGACCAGGAGGTCGACGTCCATGCTGTTGCGGATCGCCATCTCGTAGGTGAGGCCGCCGAGGTCCCACTGCAGCTCGGCGACGCGGGCGACCAACTGGTCGCGCCGCCGCATCAGGTCGACGACGAACTCCTCGCCGTAGGCGGTGCTGAGGGTGCCGCTCGCCTTGGCGCTGCCGTTCGCCCGCGGCGCTTTGGCCTTTGCCGTGTTCTTGCCTTTTGGCAGTCCGATTTTCATTCGCCGAAGAAGCTCCCGTTGAATTCGCCGCTGTCGCTGCAGCCGGCAGTGCCCTTTTCGCAGCTTTCGCCGACTTCGGCTTCCGGCTTCGCTTCCTTCACGCCGGGCGCCGTGTGCAGCACTTCCTGCGCCGCCTTGCTGCCGCCGTTGGCCCCTTCTTCGACGGCCGCGTCCTTGCCCTTCCCCTTCTTGCCGCCGGAGCCCTTCGCCTTGCCGCCCTTGCTGGCTTCTTTGCCGGCCGCCTTTTCTTCGGTCGCGGCTTCGGCGGATTCTTCTTCGCCTCCGCCACCGCCGACCTTGATGATCTGCGGCTGCTGCTGGGCGACCGGGCTCGAATTGTCGCCCGAGCGGCCGATCAGGACCCCGACCCCGACCGCCAGCACCAGGGTGGCGATCCCGGCGATCAGCGTCGTGCTGGGGGAGACCCCCGACTTGGCCGGCGGGGGCGGCGGCGCCCCTGCCGCAGCTGCGGCCGGCTGCTGCTTGCTCGCCTCCATGAAGGTCACCGCGTCCATGAACGGCAGCCGCGGGTCGCCGCGCCGGTTGCCGCAGTTGAGGCAGTAGCGCTGGTCGAGTGCCATCCGCGCTCCGCAGGTAGGGCAGGCGTCGCCGGGGCTCGAGCCGATCGCCGGCGGCACCACCGACTGGTCCGGCGAGGGCTCGCCGCCGATCCCGGTGTGGTGCTGGTCGGAAGGTGGGGCGACGTGCAGGGGCGCCGTCTTCGGCTCGCCGCTCGGATCGGAGCCGGAGGTCACGGCCCCATCTTCGGCGTCGGGCCCCGGGGCCGGTGTTTAAGAGTTGTGAAGAGCGCCTTTGGCTCTGTGCCGCCAAGTCCTGCACCCGGAATCAGGATCTTCACATTTCGGCCCGTCGCCGCGCGGATACTGACGGCAGAGCGTGGCGAGCGGCAGAAACGACAGACGCGGCTCCCGGGGGGCGAGTTGCGGCGAGTGCGGAGCTCCGTTCGACGGCGACCAGCGCTATTGCCTGGACTGCGGCACCCGCCGAGGCGAGTTGCCGCCGGCGGTGGCCGCCCAGATTGCCGCGTTCCGTGATCGCGTCCGCGGCAGCGATGCCGCGGACGCGGTCGTGCCCGCTGCCGCCGCCGGCGCAGCCGCCACGGCTGCCGCCCACCCCGCGGAGGCCGCAGGCGAGGAGACCGACGGCGAGAGCAGGGGCCTCGCCGCCTGGATCCCCTCGCCGCGCGCCGCGGCGGCAGCGGTGATCTGCATGCTCGGGCTCGGCGTCATCGTCGGCTCGGCGACCAGCCAGATCGCCCAGAGCGCGGGCCTGCAGACGATCATCGTCGAATTCGCGAAGAAGAAGGCGCCGCCGCCGGAAGAAGAACCGGTCGAAGTCGCGGAAGCGCCGGAAGAAGAAGCGGTCGAAGAAGCGCCGGTGGCTGAAGCGCCGGCCGAAGTCCCCGAAGAAGTGGTCGAAGAACCGCTCCCCGAAGAACCTTTGCCTGAAGAGCCGGCCGAAGAAGAACCGCTGGTCCCGTTCGATCCCGAAGAAGGCGCGGAAGAAGAAGAACTGCCGGAAGTCAAGCACCTCTTCGTGATCATGCTCGGCGAAAACGGCTTCGAAGAAACCTTCGGGCCGACCTCGCCGGCGCCCTACCTGGCCAAGACCCTGCCCGAACAGGGCGAGCTGCTGACCAATTACTACGGCGTCGCCAAGGGCAAGCTGTCGAACCAGGCGGCGCTGCTGAGCGGGCAGGGGCCGACCGAAGAACTGGTCGCCGAATGCCCGTCGCCGACGCCGGTGGACATCACCCCCGGCACGGTCAGGGCGGATACCGAAGCGACGACCAAGCAGGTCGAAGGCAACGGCTGCGTCTTCCCGGCCCCGGTCGAAACCCTGCTCGGGCAGCTGGCGGAAAAGAAGCTGAAGTGGAAGGCATACCTCGAGGAAGCGGTGCCCGGGACGCCGGAACCGCCGGGCTGCGCCAGGCCCTTCGGGCTGTTCCACTCACTGCTCGACAAACCCGAATGCCAGGAAAGCGTCGCCGGCCTGCCGCAGCTGGCCAAGGACCTGAAGGCGAAGAAGACGACGCCGACCTTCTCCTACATCGTCCCCAACCGCTGTCACTCCGGCGCGGTCGAACCCTGCGAAGAAGGGCAGCCGACCGGGCCGGTCGCGGCGGAAGCGTTCCTGAAGGAAGTGGTGCCGCAGATCGTCAACTCGAAGGCCTACGCCGAAGGCGGGCTGCTGCTGATCACCTCCTCCCAGGCGCCGCAGACCGGCGCCACGTCGGACGCCAGCGCCTGCTGCGGCACCCCCGCCTACCCCAACCTGGCACCGCTGCCCGAAGAAGTGGCGCTCGAAGGGATCAAGAAAGCCGGCGGCGGCGGCAAGGTCGGCATGGTCCTGCTCTCGAGCTTCGTCAAGCCGGGCTCGGTCAACGAAACGACGGTCGCCAACCACTTCACCCTGCTGCTGACGATCGAGGAACTGTTCGAGCTCGAAAAGCTCGGCTACGCCAACGAACCGGCGCTGCTGCCCTTCGACTCGACTGTCTTCAACTACGCCGAAGAAGAAGAATCGACCAGCACCGCAGAGGAAGAAGCGGCCAAGCGCCCGGCCCGCGCCAGCGCCTTCAACCGCCTCCTCCGCGCCCTCCGCTAGCGGAGGGCGCGGAGGCTCAGGCCGGCGCCTTGGCCTCGGCACCCGACCCGGACTCGCTGATCCCCCAGCGCCGGTGCAGGCGGCGGAGCGGCGCCGGGGCCCACCAGTTCCATTTGCCGAGCAGCTCCATCAGCGCCGGGACCAGGAGGGCGCGGATGATGCTGGCGTCGATCAGGACCGCGAGCGCGGTGCCGACCCCGTTCTCCTTGATGAAGATGATTTCCGAGGTGGCGAAGGCGAGCATCGCGACCGCGAAGAGGAGCGCCGCGGCGGTGACGATGCGGCCGGTTCGCTCCAGCCCGATCGCCACCGACTCGGAGTCCGAAGCGCCGTTGTCGCGTGCCTCCTTGATCCGCGAGAGCAGGAAGACCGCGTAGTCGGTGGAGAGGCCGAAGGCGACCGCGAACATCAGGATCGGCATCGTCTGCTCGATCGCCCCCGGGCTGCTGTAGTTGAGCAGGCCCTCGAGCCGCCCGTCCTGGAAGATCAGCACCAGCAGGCCGAAGACGGCGCAGAGGTTGAGCGCGTTCATGATCAGCGACTTGATCGGCAGCACCACCGAGCCGGTCATCAGGAAGAGGATGATCAGGGTCGCCGCGACGATGATCGCCAGCGCGATCGGCAGGTGGCTCTCGAGGCTCGACTGGAAGTCGACGAAGTCGGCGGTACCGCCGGCGACCAGCGCCGTCGTCCCGGCCGGCGTCGGCAGCTCGCGGATCTGTTCGACGGTTTCCTGGCTGGCTTCGGCGGCGAAGGGGTGGGTCGAGATCGCTTCGATCGCCGTCACCCCGCCCTGCAGCCGACGCGGCGCCAGTACTTCGCTGACCCCCGGCACCGCGCCCACCTGCTGCGCGAGCTGGCGCGCCTGCGCCTGGTCGCCGCCGCTGAAGGAGATGACGATCGGCGATTCGCGGTAGGGCGGGAACTGTTGGCTGACGGTGTTGTAGGCCTGACGGGCGCTGGCGTCCTTCGGCAGCACCGTGGCGTCGACGGTGTTGAACTTGATCCCGAGGAAGGGCAGCCCGAGCAGGATCAGGAAGGCGGCGGAGAGCGTCGCAATCGGGACCGGGCGCCGCATCACCAGGCGCGAGAGCCGGTACCAGAAGCCCGACTCCGCCGGCCGCGCCTCGGCCTCGGCGCGGCGGCGCAGGAAGGCGGGGGAGAGGGCGTTTACCCGGTCGCCGAGCAGGGTGAGGATCGCCGGCAGCACGGTCAGCGAGATCAGCGCCGCGAACAGCGCCACCAGCGAGCCGCCGAGGCCCATCGAGTAGAGGAAGCGCTGCGGGAAGACGAGCAGCGAGGCGAGCGCCGCGGCGACGGTCAGCGAGGAGAAGAAGACGGTGCGCCCCGAGGTCGCCAGCACCCGTCGCATCGCCGGCAGCCCCGGTCCCGACTTGGCGATCTCCTCGCGATAGCGCGAGACGATGAAGAGGCTGTAGTCGATCGCCAACCCGAGCCCGAGTGCCGTCGTCAGGTTCAGCGCGAAGACCGAGATCGAGCCGAATTCGCTGGCGACGCGGAGGATCAGAAAGGTGCCGACGATCGCCAGGCCGCCGATCAGCAGCGGCAGCAGCGCCGCGACCAGGCTGCGGAAGAACAGCAGGGTGAGCAGGAAGAGCAGCGGGAAGGCCAGGAGCTCGGCCTTTTTCAGGTCTTCCTCGACCTGGTGGTTCACCTGTTCCTGGGCCACCGCCGGGCCGCCGACGACGACGCCCGGCTTGCCCGACAGTTCGTCGTCGATTTCACCGGCCGCGTCCTGCATCTGCTTGTCGCCGGTCGGCACCAGGGTGACGACGAAGTAGGTCGAGTCGCCGTCTTCGGAGACGAAGGCGCGCGAGTGGGTGTCGTAGTAGCCGCTGACCGATTTGACGTCGGCGCGGGCCTCGACCTGCTGTTCGAGCGCGGTAACCCGCTGCCGGGTCGATGCCTGGGCGACCGGCGCGTCTTCGACCAGGACGAGGACCGCGGGGGCGCGGTAGCCGGCGGCCTCGAGCTGGTCCTGGGCCTTTACCGACTCGGTCGCCGGGTCTTCGGCGCCGTAGGGGTCGAGGCGGTTGGCGACCGAGCCGCCGAGCACGCCGGCGACGACGAAGAAGGCGACGGCGAGCAGGACGAGGCGGCGGGCACGGCGGTCGGCGAAACGGGCGAGGGCGTCGAACATCAGCTGCTCCTTTTCTCCGGGGCGATGGCGAGGATCCGCTCCTCGGTCCGCTTGCACCAGTCGACGAACCAGTCGGTGTACTCGATGCCGCAGTGCAGGACGGTCATCTGGTGGGCGCTGGCCTCCGCCTCTTTGACCGGCTCGAGCTCGCGCAGCCGCCGGTTCATCGCTTCGCGGTAGCGGCGCATTGCCCGCACGATCTCGACCGCCTCCTGCGGCGGCAGGGCGTCGGCGAAGAACAGCTTCAGCAGGCCTTCGTCGCGCATCTCGTAGACCTCGGGCGGCTGCCGCAGCCAGGCCTTCAGCTCCTCCTCGCCGTCGGCGGTGATCTCGTAGACGATCCGGCGCCGGCCGCCGGTGGGCGAGTCGATGCCCTCGACCAGGCCGGCCTCCGAGAGCCGGCGCAGCTCCGGATAGATCTGGCCGTAGCTGGCCGCCCAGAAGAAGCGGGTCGAGTTGTCGACCAGGGCTTTGATCTCGTAACCGGACATCGGCCCCCGGCGGAGCATCCCGAGGATCACGTAGGCGGTGGCGCTGAGCGAATCCATATCTCGGGCGAATATATCAGGTTGATATATCTGGGTGGGAGAAAGGGGATCACATACAGTCAGGGACTTGGCTGCGTGACATCGAAGGAGGGTGGGAGGCATGGCGCTCGATCAGAGCAAGGTGGGACGAGTGGTCGCCGAGCAGATGGAGGCGATCGAAGGCGATTACGGCGACGACTGCGAAATCGGCGACGTCTGCACGATCGTCGAGGTCGTCGGCCCCCACGGCTCCCACGTCCGCGTCCGCTCCAGCGACATGCGCCCGCACAGCGGCCTCGGCCTGATCCGGATGGCCGAACAGGCGATGCTCGGCAACCTCGGCGGCGGCGGGCAGAGCTAGCTGCACCGCGGTCCCTCACTATCCTCGGGTGATCGTGAGCGGGGCCCAATCCGACATCGTGGTGATGAAGTTCGGCGGCACCTCGGTCGCCGGCGCCGAGCAGATCAAGCGCGCCGCGGCGCGGATCGTCGCCGCCCGCGAGGCCGGCAACCGGGTCGTCGCGGTGCTCTCGGCCCGGGGCAAGACGACCGACGAACTGGTCGAGCAGGCGCACGAGATCTCCGAGCGCCCGGTCGCCCGCGAGATGGACATGCTGCTCTCGACCGGCGAGCGCATCTCCTGCGCGCTCTGCGCGATGGCGATCCACGACATGGGCCACGAGGCGATCTCGCTGACCGGCTCGCAGGCCGGCATCGTCACCGACTCCACCCACACCAAGGCGCGGATCATCGACGTCCGCGCCGACCGCATCTCCGACGCGCTGGGCGAGGACCGGATCGTCCTCGTCGCCGGCTTCCAGGGCGTCTCGACCGAGAGCCGCGACGTCACCACGCTCGGCCGCGGCGGCTCCGACACCACCGCGGTGGCGCTCGCCGCGGCGCTCAACGCCAGTGTCTGCGAGATCTACACCGACGTCGCCGGCGTCTACAGCGCCGACCCGCGGATCGTCCCCGCGGCGCGCAAGCTGCCGGCCGTCTCCTTCGAGGAGATGCTCGAGATGTCGGCCTCCGGGGCCGGGGTGCTGCAGCTGCGCTCGGTCGAGTACGCCCGCAACCACGGGGTCCGGATCCACTGCCGCAGCAGCTTCGAGGACGGTCCCGGTACCCTCGTCGTCTCAGAGGAAGAGACCATGGAGCAACCTTTCGTCACCGCCGTCACCCACTCCAAATCGGAGGCCCGCGTAACCCTGACCGGGGTCCGCGACGAGCCTGGCGTGGCCGGCCGCATCTTCAGCGCCCTCGCCGAGGCCAACGTCAACGTCGACGTGATCATCCAGAACGAGCCGGTCGGCGGCGACCAGCTCGCCGACCTCTCCTTCACCGTCGACCGCGCCGACCTGCCGATCGCCGAAGACGTGATCGAGAAGCTCGGCGGCGTCTCGCTCAAGGTACGCAGCGACGAACGGATCGGCAAGGTCTCGATCGTCGGCGCCGGCATGCGCTCCCACCCAGGCGTCGCCGCCACGGTCTTCCGCGTCCTCGGCGAGAACGAGATCAACATCGAGATGATCTCCACCTCGCCGATCAAGATCAGCTGTGTCATCTCCGCCGATCGGGTCGAAGACGCGGTGAACGCCCTGCACAGCGCCTTCGAGCTCGGCGCCGACGCGGTCCGCCCCGAAGACGCGTACTCGGCGGAGCGATGAGCGACGGCTACAGGGTCGGAGTGCTGGGGGCGACCGGGCTGGTCGGGACCCAGATCCTCGAGCTGCTGGCGGCGCGGGACTTCCCGGTCGCCGAGCTGCGGCCGCTGGCCTCGGCGCGCTCGGCCGGCAAGCTGATCGAGTGGGGCGGCTCCTCGCTGACCGTGCAGGAGCTGGGCGAGGAGACGATCGGCGACCTCGACCTCGTCCTCTCTTCGGCCGGCGGCAAGGTCAGCGCCGAGTGGACGCCGAAGCTGGTCGAGGCGGGCGCGACCGTGGTCGACAACACCAGCTACTGGCGGATGAAGG
>DASXOF010000099.1:0-1587 GCA_036494495.1 Solirubrobacterales bacterium
CTCGGGGAAGTCGACCGGGTCGCGCTGCAGGGTGACGTAGCGCTTCATGTCGCCGCCGGCGCTGAACGCCTTGCCGGCGCCGGTGACGAAGATGACGCGGACCGTCTCGTCGGCGGCGAGCTCGTCGAGGGCGGCGCCGAGGGCTTTGATCGTCCCCCAGTCCATCGGGTTGCGGTCGTCGGGCCGGTTCATCGTCACCCAGCCGGCGACCCCGGACTCGCCCTCGATCGGGCGGCGCTCCATCAGCACCGAGCTCTCAGTCGCTCCTGCGTCAGCCATCGCGCGGCAGTGTATCAACTTAAAAGTTGAAAGTTCGACCATAAGATCGGCCGACTGCTACGGTGCCGCCGTGAGCGGATCGACCTGGACAGCCGATCGGGACCTGCGCCTGGGCGAGCTGCTGAACGGGCGCGACATGGGCGGGCTCGAGCTCGCCGGCGGCGGCGAGATCCGCCGCGGCGCCCTGCTCCGCGCCGAGTGCCCGGCCTGGTCGCAGACCGACGTCTGGGGGCCGCTGGCCGAGCTGGGGGTGCGGACGGTGGTCGACCTCCGGGCGGTGAGCGAGCCCGACTACGAGGTCCCCGCGGGGGCGCCGATCGAGTCGCTGCGGCGGCCGTTCTTCGGCTTCGAGCTGGAGGCGGTGCTCGACGAGTGGGAGGGCGAGCTCGACGTCGTCGGCTTCTACGCCCACGTGCTGGAGCTCAGCAAGGGGACGATCGCCGCCGCCGCCCGGGCCGTGATCGAGGCGCCGCCGGGCGGCGTCCTCGTCCACTGCAACCTGGGCAAGGACCGCACCGGCCTGCTGGTGGCGCTGATGCTGGAGTCGATCGGCGGCGAGCGCGGCGCCCTCGCCGCGGACTACGGCCTCAGCTCCCGCAACCTCGCCGAGCGGCTGGCGAACTGGGCGGGCGAGGGCCTCAGCGAGCACCAGAAGACGATGCGGCGGCAGCTGATCGGCAGCGGCGAGGAGCAGCTGCTCGCCGTGCTCGCGCAGGTCGACGAGCGCTACGGCGGCCCGCGGGACTACCTCCTCGCGAGCGGCCTCGGCGCCGCCGACCTGGACCGGCTGCGGGCCCGCCTCAGCTGAAGCTGGCGGCGCGCTTCTCCTTGAAGGCGTCGATGCCGGCGTCGAAGTCGTCGGTGGCGCTGAGCAGCGCCTGCGACATCGCCTCGAGCTTCATCCCGGAGTCCATCCCCTGCTCGAGGTTGAGGTAGGTGGTGCGCTTGATCCACTCCAGCGCGGTCCGCGAGGAGGCGGCCAGCTTGCCGGCCATCGCCAGCGTCTCCGCTTCCAGCTCGGCCGCCGGGACGACGCGGTTGACGAAGCCCCAGCGCGCGGCCTCCTCGGCGCTTATCTCCTCGTTCAGCAGCATCATCTCCAGCGCCCGGGCGGTGCCGACCAGGCGCGGCAGGATCCAGGTCAGGCCGACGTCGGGGACCAGCGCCCGCGCCACCTGACCGACCCGGAAGCTCGCCGTGTCGGCGGCGATCCGCAGGTCCGACATCATCGCCACCGCGGTGCCGCCGCCGTGGGCGTTGCCGTTGACCGAGGCGATCACCGGGCAGGGGATCTGGAGGAAGAGCTGG
>DASXOF010000100.1:0-24016 GCA_036494495.1 Solirubrobacterales bacterium
GCCGATCCGGGCCTTTGCCATGACTGGGATCGAGACCGCTTCCTGGATCCCCTTGATCATCTGCGGGTCTGACATCCGGGCGACGCCGCCGTCGCGGCGGATGTCGGCGGGGACTCGCTCCAGGGCCATCACCGCGCAGGCGCCTGCGGCCTCGGCGATCTTTGCCTCCTCGGGGGTGACGACGTCCATGATCACGCCGCCTTTCAGCATCTCGGCGAGGCCGGTCTTCAGGCGGAAGGGGGTGGGGTTGGGCATGGAGCGCGTCAGGCGCTGACGGCCGGCGGCGCGTCGATCAGCTCGAGCGCCTCCGGGGCCGCCATCCATTCGAGGCCCTGGTCGGCGGCGACGGCGGCCTCCGTCATCCGCCCGGCGACGACGTTCAAGCCGTTCAGCAGCCCCGGGTCGGCGGCCAGCGCGGCGCGGGTGCCGAGGTCGGCGAGCGCCAGCAGGTAGGGCAGCGTGGCGTTGGTCAGGGCGCTGGTCGAGGTGATCGGCACCGCCCCCGGCATGTTCGTGACGCAGAAGTGGGTGACGCCGTCGACCTCGTAGGTCGGATCGGAATGGGTGGTCGGGCGGGAGGTCTCGAAGCAGCCGCCCTGATCGATCGAGACGTCGACCAGCACCGCCCGCTTCTTCATCAGCGAGAGCTGCTCGCGGCTCACCACATGGGGCGCCGTCGCCCCCTTGACCAGCACCGCGCCGATCACCAGGTCGGCCTCCGGCAGCCGGCTCTCGATCTCCAGCGAGGAGGCGTAGCAAGTCGAGATGCGGCCGTCGAAGATCGCGTCGAGCTGACGCAGGCGGTCGATCGAGCGGTCGTAGACGAAGACGTCGGCGCCGAGCCCGACCGCGACCTTGGCGGCGTTCTGGCCCACCACGCCGCCGCCGATCACCATCACCGTGCCGGCGGCGACGCCGGGGACGCCGCCGAGGAGGACGCCGCGGCCGCCCAGCGGCCGCTCCAGGAGGAAGGCCCCGACCTGCGCGGCGAGCTTGCCGGCGACCTCGCTCATCGGCGCCAGCAGCGGCAGCCGGCCGGCCGCGTCGGTGACGGTCTCGTAGGCGACGCAGGTCGCGCCGGAGTCGAGCAGGCCGCGGGTCAGCTCGGGGAGGGGCGCCAGGTGGAGGTAGGTGAAGAGGGTGTGGTGCGGCTCGAGCAGCGCCACCTCGGAGGCCTGCGGCTCCTTGACCTTGACGACCGTCTCGGCGGCGGCGAAGACCGCCTCCGCGTCGGGAGCGATCTCGGCGCCCTGGGCGACGAAGTCGGAGTCGGCGATCGCCGAGCCCTCCCCCGCCCCCGCTTGGACCACGACCTGGTGGCCCCGTGCGGTCAGCTCCCGCACGCCTGCCGGGGTGACCGCCACCCGGTACTCGTCGGCCTTGATCTCGGTGGGAACTCCGATCCGCATCCGTTCAGCTCCTTTCGTCCTTCATCGACTTTCAAGCTCGGCCAGCGTCGCGTCGAGCGTTTCGGCGAACAGCACCGCGTGCTCGCTGGCGAAAACCAGGGGCGGCCGGATCTTGAGCACGTCCGAGCGCGGCCCGGTGCGGCCGATCAGGACGCCGCGCCGGCGCAGCCCGTTCATCGTGCTCGCCGCGACGGCGGCCGAGTCCGCGTCTCCGATCGCCCCCAGCTCGACCCCGACCAGGGTGCCGTGCGAGCGCACCTCGCGGATCGAGGGATGCCGGCCGGCCAGCTCCCCGAGCAGCTGCGTCAGCTCGGCGCCGACCCGGCCGACCTGAGCGATCAGCCCCTCGTCCTCGATCACGTCGAGAACGGCGAGGGCGGCCCGCGCCGCGACCGGGTTGCCGCCGAAGGTGCTGAAGTAGTAGGTGCCTTCGCCGAAGCGGGAGACGATCTCCGAGCGGGTGATCAGCGCCGCCACCGGATAGCCGTCCCCCATCGGCTTGCCCATGGTCACGAAGTCGGGGTCGTAGCCGTAGCGTTCGAACGACCAGAGGTGGCTGCCGGTGCGGCCGTGACCGGCCTGGACTTCGTCGGCGACGATCAGCGCCCCCGCCGCGCGCGCGATCCGCACCGCCTCGAGCACGTCGTCGGGCTCCGGGGCAACGATCCCGTCGCTGGTGAAGGAGCCCTCGATCACCAGCGCTGCGGGCCGCACGCCGCGCTCGGCGAGCCGGCCGATCGCCGCCTCGACCCCGGCCGCGATCGGCGGCGGCGCGCCGCCGCCCGGGCCGGGATCGACCTTGAAGCCCTCGACGTGCTCGGCCTCGTAGCCGGCGGGCCACTGCTGGGGCGAGAAGTCCGAGACGGCAGTGGTCATGCCGTGGTAGGCGTCGACCGAGACCAGTGCCCCCCGCTCGCCGCTGAAGGTGGTCGCCAGCCGCCAGGTCAGGTCGTTGGCCTCGCTGCCGGAGTTGACGATCATCACCGTGTCGAGGCCGCAGCGCTCCTCGAGCCCGTCGGTGAGGCGCTCGGCGAGCTCGAAGAGCGGCTCGTAGAGGTACCTCGTGTGGGTGTTGATGCGCCGGGTCTGGTCGACGACCGCCACGGCCACCCGCGGGGGGCCGTGGCCGACGACGGCGACGTTGTTGTAAGCGTCGAGCAGCCGCCTGCCGTCGCTGTCGATCAGCCACGCGCCTTCGCCGCGGACGACGTGCACGGGGTCCTCGTAGAAGAGGTCCGAGAGGGCGGGCCCGAGCAGCGCGCGGCGCTTCTCGAGGAGCTCGGCGACCGAGGCCGAGGTGCGCGGCACGCCGACGCTGCGGTCGAGTGCCGCGGCGCCGATCCGCTCGAGCTCCTCGAGCAGCCGCAGCGAGTCGGCGACGCACTCGCTCAGGTAGGAGGCTTTGTGCGGGAAGCGCTCGACGTACCAGCCGCCGATCAGCGAGATCGCCGCCAGCCGCGCGCCGAGCGTCGGGCCGAGCAGCTCCCGCTCGGCCGGCTCGAGCGGCGCCTTGCGGCAGTAGCCGTCGAGGAACCTGCGGGTCGCCAGGAGGGCCCCGGCGCCGTCGCGCTTGCGCAGCATCGAGGCCAGCGCCGAGGCGAGGTCGAGGAGGCGCGGGCCATGGTGAGCGTCGCCGAAGTCGATCACCCCGCTGACTCGGCCGGCGTCGTCGAAGAGCACGTTTTCGAGCGTCAGGTCGCCGTGCACGACCTGGGCCGGAAGCGTCGGCCAGCGCGGGATCACCTCGGTCTCGAAGCGCTCGACCGCGGCGGCGACCAGGGCACGGCTCCCGCCGGGCACGCTCTCCATCAGCTGCTCGAGCCGGGGCAGGTTGCGGAGGTCCCAGATCAGCTCGCGGCCGGCTCCCGGATGGAAGAACCCGCGCAGCGCGAGGCCGAGGACGGCGACCGTTTCGCCGAGCTCGCCGATCGCCTCCTCGCCGATCCCGGTGGCCGCGATCCCGGGGCTGCCGTCGAGGAACTCGAACAAACGGGCGAAGTGCTCTGGCCCGTCCTCGAGGTGGCGGACCCGGACGGCGCCGTGGGCCAGGTCGCCCCTCTTCATCAGGCGCGGAACCCGCAGCTCGGGCTCGGTGGCTTCGAGGTGCCCGAGCAGCCCGGCTTCGAAGTCGAGGGTGGCCTCGGACTCGGCGGCGTTGGAGATTTTCAGCACGTACCGGGTCGCGCCGTTGGCGATCTGGAACGTCTGGTCTCGCTCGCCCGAGGTCTCGTGCGCCTCGCCGCTGACGCGGAACAGGGAGCGCGCGAGGCCGCGCGCCTCTTCGGGGTCGAAGCGCGGCGGCGAGGTTTCGAAGGCCTCAAGCACGCGGCTCAAGCTCAGCCCCCTCCTGCGCCCGTCTGCGCCGGCGGGAGAACAGCACCGCCAACAGGCCGACGAGGAGAGTGCCGGCGAAGAGCATCGTCGCGATCACGTTGACCTGCACCGGGATCCCGCGCTGCGAGGCGCCGAAGACGTAGAGCGGGAAGGTGAGCGTCGTGCCCGAGTTGAAGTTCGAGACGACGAAATCGTCGAGCGAGATCACGAAGCAGAGGAAGATCGCGCCGCCGATCGCCGGTGCGATCAGCGGCAGGGTGATCAGCCTGAAGGTGGTGAGCGGCCCGGCGCCGAGGTCGGCGGCGGCGTCCTCGAGGCTGCGGTCGAAGCTCACCAGCCGCGAGCGGACGACGATCGCGGCGAAGCCGATCGAGAACATGATGTGGGCGAGGGCGAGGGTCTGGAACCCGAGGGCGACCCCGGTGATGAGGAAGAACGAGAGCAGCGCCGAGCCGACGACGATCTCGGGCGAGGTCATCGGCAGGATCACCAGCAGGTTCGCGACGCGGCGGCCGAAGAAGCGGTGGCGGACCAGGGCCAGGGCCATCCCGGTGCCGAGCACGGTCGCCGCGATCGAGCTCAGCGCCGCCAGCTTGAGGCTGTTGACGAGGGCTTCGGTCAGCCCGGTGATGCTGAACGCGTGCAGCCAGGCGTCGGCGCTGAAGCCGCCCCAGGTGAGGTTGTAGCGCCCGGTCGGTTCGTTGAAGGAGAAGAGGATGATCACCGCGATCGGCAGCAGCAGGTAGGCGATCGCACAGCCGACGTAGATCCGGATCCCGTTGCGGCGCAGCCAGGCGAGCGCCCGCGCGGGCGCCCCGACCTGGGGCCGCGCGGGCGCTTCGACGGCGATTGCGGCGTCGCTGCTCATCCGAGCTCCGAGAGGTCGTCGCCGGTCAGCGCCCGCGAGCCGGCGAGCCGCAGGTAGATCGTCACCACGACCGTGATCAGGGCCATCAGGACGAACGAGAGCGAGGCCGCCATCGGGTAGTTGCGCTCGGTCAGGTAGAGGCCCTGGACGACGTTGCCGATCATCCGGTTGTTCGGGCCGCCGAGGAAGTTGGCGTTGATGTAGTCGCCGACCGCGGGGATGAAGGTGAGCAGCGAGCCGGCGACGATGCCCGGCGCCGAGAGCGGCACCACGATCCGCCAGAACGCGGTCCGGGGCGACGCGTAGAGGTCCTGCGCCGCCTCGACGTAGCGGCGGTCGATCGTCTCCAGGCTGGCGAACACCGGCAGCACCATGAAGGGCAGGAAGTTGTAGGTGATGCCGGCGATCACCGCGCCCGTCGTCCCCAGCACCCGCCCGCCGGAGATCAGGCCGAGGTCGTTCAGCAGGTGGACGGCCGGGCTCTGGTCGTTCAGGATCGTCTCCCAGGCCAGGGTCCGGATCAGGTAGGTGGTCAGGAACGGCGCCAGCACCAGCAGCAGCAGCAGGTGCTTGAAGCGACCGCCGTGGAAGGCGATCCCGTACGCCAGGGGATAGGCGACGGCGAGCGCGATCAGGGTGGCGATCGCGGCGTAGTAGAAGGAGCGGAAGAACTGGGTGTCGTAGAGGGTGAAGGCTTCGTGGTAGTTCGCCCAGTCCCAGCTGAAGTGGAAGCCCGTTTCGACCGATCCCGAGTTGAGCGAGAGCCTCCACATCAGGTACATCGGAACGACGAAGAAGATGGCCAGCCAGACTGCGCCCGGCAGGACCAGCGCGTAACCGGTGAGGCGGCGGCGGATCACGGGATTGGCCTACGTGACGATTCGATTCTCGTGACCCGCCGCTGCGCCTGGCTCAGCCGTTGATGACGGCGTTCCACGCCGCGGTCACCTTCTGTTCCTCTTCACCGCTGAGGACGGGCTCGGGGCTGCACTTTTCGATGAACTTTTCGCTCGGGAAGACCAGCTGGTTGTGGACCAGCGAGGGATCGTTCTTGGCGATCTCTTCTTTGACACCGGCCACCGGGCTCAGGTAGTGGGTGAATTCGGTGATTTTCGCCGCGTTCTGGGGTTCGTAGACGAAGTTCATGAACGCGTAGGCCGCGGTCGGGTTCGGAGCGCCGACCGGGATCACCATGTCGTTGGTGAAGATGATGCAGCCGTCCGAGGGCATCACCCAGGTGACGTTCGGGTTTTCCTGTTCGAGCTGGTAGGTGTCACCAGCGGCGCCGGTCGAGGCGACCACGTCGCCGCGCAGCAATTCGCTGGTCCAGTCGTTGCCGGCGAACTTGCGCAGCTGGCCGTCTTCCTTGGCCTGCTTGACTTTGTCGATCGCCGCCATCCAGTCTTCTTCGCTGATCGGCTTGTCGGTGTCGATGCCCATGCACTTCATGATCACGCCGAGTGTCTGGCGCATCTCGGTGAAGAGCTCGACTTTGCCCTTGTATTTCGGGTCGAAGAGGTCACACGCCGATTTGATGTCCGGCGCCAGGTCTTTGCGGACCGCGATCCCCATCATGCCGCTCTGCCACGGCACCGAGAATTCGTTGCCGGGGTCGTACGACGGGTTCTTGAACTGCGGCGCGAGGTTTTCTTCGACCGCCGGGATCGCGCTCTCTTCGAGTTTCTGCAGGTATCCCTGCCGCATCATCCGTTCGACGATGTAGGGGCTGGGACCGGCCAACAGCGAGCGTCCACCGGATTCCCCGTTGGCGAGGAGGGGCTGGATCTTTCCGTAGAATTCTTCGTTCGAGTTGTAGTCCTCGACGTAGTTGGTTTTCACCCCGGTGGCTTTTTCGAAGTCGGGAACGGTTTCTTCGGCGATGTAGAAGGGCCAGTTCGAAATCGTCAGGTTGCCGCTCGCCTTCTTTGCGGCCTTCGCCGTCGACGCTTCGGTGCTGCTGCCACCGCCGATGCCACCACCGCCGCCGCAGGCGCCGATCGCGATGCTGATCGCGAGCACGAAAAGCGCTGCGGAAATCCACCCCAGTGCGGCTCCTCGACGGCTTCCACCGCCCTCAGCCTTGCGGCTTCCGACCCTCATCTCAACCTCCTCCTCGCAGCCTTACTCCGGCTCGTATCCCTTTGTGCTTCACAGTATACACTCGTTGGGAGGCGCTGCAAAAACTCACTCCGCCCCCTCCTCCCCCGGCGCGACCATCACCAGCTCGAGCCCGGCGGCGGTGCCGCTCGCTTCCTCGGCCTCGATCGCCGCCCGCTCCTGCACGCTGCGGGCGATCGCGACGCTGCGGTAGAGCGCGTGCACGAGGTGGCCGTACGGCGCGGTCAGGAAGAAGGCGAAGACGGCGGCCAGGTGGACCAGCAGGAGCGGCCCCATCAGGTTCGTCTCGCGCAGGGCCAGGAGCGCCAGCCCGGTGACCGAGACCACCAGGAGCGACCAGGTGAACGCCTCGCCCAACCGCGAGGTCCGCTCGGCGGTCAGCTCGGCCGGCGCCTCGCGCCGCATCCAGAGGAACCCGAGGCAGCCCGCGGTCACCAGCACGCCGCCGATCAACCCCAGCAGGACCGGGACGCTGAGCACCGGGTACGGCGGCAGGATGCCGAAGATGTTCTCCTCGATCGCCGCCGCGACGGTGGCGGCGAAGGTGAGCACGAAGCCCCCGGCGACGGCGGAGTGGGTGTAGCGGCGCAGCGGGGTGGGCTTCTCCTCGTCGGGGAAGTGGCACTCGTCGCCGCCGCCGCGCATCCACCGCAGCTCGCCCGCCTCGACCAGCGTCCGCCACCACAGGCCCGGCCCGCGCACGCCGCCCTGGCGCCCGCCGATGTCGCGCCAGAAGAGGACGGCGCCGATGCCGCAGACGAGGATCGCCCAGGCGGCGAGCAGCAGGCCGAAGATCAGCATCGCCGCGTGCGGGAAGACGGTGTAGAAGCTGCCCGGCCCTTCGTTTCCCATCAGCAGCGTCTCGGCGCTGCTGGCCAGCAGGTAGACCACCAGCACCGCCAGGGCGGCAGCGAGGACGGCGCCGAGCAGGGTCGAGCGGGCGCGGTCGAAGAGGCGGGCGAGCCAGCGCGGCCGGGCGTAGCGCTCGTAGGTCGCCAGCCGCCCTTCCGCCATCAGCCGCGGGATGTTGATCGCGAAGTCGTGCGGCTCGGTGTACATGCAGGCCTGGTAGCAGGCCCGGCAGTCGTGGCAGACGGTGGAGAGATAGCCGAGGTCGCCCTCGGTGAAGAGGCGCCGTTCCTCCATCGCCGGGAAGACCGCGCAGTAGTCCTCGCAGTAGCGGCAGGCGTTGCAGATAGTGAACTGGCGCTGGGCCTCGTCGACCAGCTGCTGGAGCTCAGACACCGGCGCTCGCCTCCCCGGCGATGCGGCCGAAGACGGTGCCGATCGTCATCCCGAAGCCGGCCAGGTAACCGCGCCGGAGGATGTTGCCGGCCATGATCTCGCCGGCCGCGAAGACGTTCTGGAAGCTGTCGGCCCCGGCCCGGCGGACGCGCGCGTCGCTGTCGACGCCGAGCCCCAGGTAGGTGAAGGTGATGCCGGGGCGCAGGGGGTACGCGTAGAAGGGCGGCTGATCGATCGGCAGCGCCCAGTTGCTCTTCGGCGGCACCATGCCGACGGTCGCCAGCCCGTCGAGCCGGGCGGGGTCGTAGCTGCCGCCGTTGAGGCTGGCGTTGTAGGCGGCGACCGTCGCGGTGAGGGCGCCGGGGTCGAGCGAGCAGAATCCGGCCAGCTCGGCGATCGAGTCGGCCCGGTAGGGCGGGAAGACGGTCGACATGAAGCGGTCGACGACCTGGCGGTCGAAGACCGACCAGGCGCGCTGGTTGGGCTGTTCGGCGATCAGTCGTCCCCAGGTCGCGTAGCGCTTCGGCCAGAGCTCCTCGCCCTCGTCGTAGAAGCGCTCGCCGTTCTCGTTGACCATCACGCTGAACGGGACGGAATCGACCCGGGTGACGATCCCCCCCTCGAACTGCGGGCCGCGGGCGTCGACGGCGATCGCGTGGAAGCCTTTCGGGTTGCCGCGCGCCAGCGCCCCGTACTCGAGCATCCGCCGCAGCGGCAGGCCGTCGTTCTGGCGGCTGCCGCGAATCGCGTAGTTGCGGGCGGCGGCGCCCCAGTGCTCTTCGAGCCAGCTGAGGTTGGCCTCGAAGCCGCCGGAGGCGAGGACCACCGCGCCCGGATCGAGCTTCCACTCGCCGTCGGCCGAGCCGAGCGTCACCGCCTCGCAGCGGTCGCCGTCGATCGTGAAGTCGAGGACCGGCGTCTCGTAGCGGATCTCGACGCCGAGCCCCTCGGCCCGCGCCGAGAGCGTGTTGACCAGGGCTTTGCCGCCGCCGAGGAAGAAGCGGTTGGTGCGACCGAGGTGGAGGGTCCCGCGCATCGCCGGCTGCCAGCTGATGCCGTTGGCCTCCATCCACCGCGGCGCTTCGGCGGAGCGGGCGATGCAGAGCCGCGCCAGCTCCCGGTCGGTCTCCGGACCGGTCACCTGCATCAGGTCGTCGAAGAACTCCTCCTCGTCGTAGCGCCCCGGCATCACCGCGTCGGGCTCGTGGTGGACGCAGCGGAAGTTGCGGGTGTACTTGCTGTTTCCCCCCCGCCACTCGCGGCTCGCCCGCTCGACCAGCAGGACCTCGGCGCCGCGCTGCCGGGCGGCGATCGCAGCGCAGAGCGCGGCGTTGCCCCCTCCGATCACTAGGACATCTGGTGGACGAGTGGTCACCAGCGGTATCCTAGTGCATACCTTCGTATATCCCCGGCTCCAACACCAGCTTGCCGAACACCTGCCGCGCCGCCAGGAGCCGGTGGGCCTCAGCGGCCGCCTCCAGCGGCAGCACCCGGTCGACCACCGGGTCGAGGCGCCCGGAGCCGACCATCGCGACCACGTGCTCGACCTCGGCGAGCGTGCAGGACATCGAGCCGATGATCGTCCGCTCGGCCCGGAACAGCTCGATCACGTCGAGGTCGACGTGCTCGCCGCCGTGGGCGCCGCAGGTCGCCATCCGACCGCCGACCCGGATCGAGTCGAGGCTGTCGGCGAAGACCTGGCCGCCGACGTGTTCGAAGACGAGGTCGACGCCGATGCCGCCGGTCAGCTCCTCGACGGCCTCGCGGATCGAGTCGGTCGAGTAGTTCACCGCCGCCGCGGCGCCGAGCTCGCGGGCGCGCTCGAGCTTGGCCTCCGAGCCGGCGGTGGCGATCACCTTGGCGCCGGCGAGCTGCGCCACCTGCAGGGCGGCGCTGCCGATGCCGCTGCCGACCGCGTTGACCAGGACCCACTCGTCCGGCCGCACGGCCCCCCGGGTGACCAGCATGTGCCAGGCGGTCCCGAAGGTCCCCTGCACGGTCGCCCACTCGGCCGCGGTGCGCTCCTCGGGCAGCGCGATCAGGCCATCCAGCGGAGCGGCGATCAGCTCGGCGTAGGTGCCCTTGCGGGTGACCCCGGTCCAGCCGCTTCGCTCGCAGAGGTTGGAGCGGCCGAGGCGGCACTGCGGACAGGCGCCGCAGGGGATCTCCTCGACGATCAGGACCCGGCTGCCGACCTCGAGGGGCCCCTCGTAGCCGTCCGGCAGGCCGCGCACGCGACCGGCGCCCTCGAGGCCGAGGATGTGGGGAAGCTCGAGCGGGAAGCGGGACGAGCCGTCGCGCAGGTCGAGGTCGAGGTGGTTGACGGCGGCGGCTTCGACCGCGACCAGCGCCTCGTCCCCCGCCGGCACCGGATCGGCGATCTCCCCGTAGGCGAGGACGTCCGTCCCCCCGTAGCTGTTGATGAGCACCGCATTCACGCTCGTCCTAATGTACACTGTTGTATCCATGACGCGAACGACGGCAACGGATTCGGCTTCCCCACTCGCGCAGCTGAGCGCCGACGCCGTCCGGCTCGAGCTCGCCGAGGTCGGCGAGGAGACCCGCCGCCACGCGGTCGCGGTGATCGCCGACACGATCGGCGCGATGCTCGGCGGCGGTCGCGAACCCGAGGTGATCGCGCTGGTCGAGGACCGGGCCGAGGAGGCGCTCTTCCCGCTTCACCCCGGGCCGGCCCAGCTGGTCACCCCCGGCCAGCCCGGCACCGACGCCGTCACCGCGGCCTTCGTCAACGCCTCGGCCGGGACTTTCCTAGAGCTCGACGAGGGCGTCCGCCCGAGCGGCCATCCGGGGGTCCACGTGGTTCCGGCGGCGCTCGCCGCGGCCCAGGCCCTCGGCCGCAGCGGCAGCGAGCTGCTCGCCGCGGTCCTCTCCGGATACGAGGTCGCCGCCCGCCTCTTCACCGCCTACCGCCTGCGCTTCCCCGTCCACCCCCATGGCAACCTGGCCGCGATCGGCGCCGCCGTCGCGGTCGCCCGCCTGCGCCGCGCCGACCCGGTCGAACCGGCCCGCATCGCCACCGCCCTGCCGCTGCTCTCTGTCTGGCAGCCGGCTTTCGAGGGCGCGACGGTGCGGAACGCCTTCGCCGGCGTCGGCGCTGCGATCGGGGTTCTTGCCAACCGGCTCGCCGCGGCCGGCTTCACCGGCTCCGAGGAAGCCCTGCCGACCGCCTTCGGCGAGATCGCCGGCAAGCTCGTCGACGGCGATCTGCTGAGCGCCCCGGTCCGCGCCGACACGCTGCTGATCGACCACGACTACCAGAAGCGCCACAGCGCCTGCGCTCTCTCGCACTCGGCGATCGACGCGGTCCTCTCGCTGGGGCCGATCGACCACGAAGCGGTTCGCGCGGTCAGGGTGCAGACGGTCGAGAACAACCTCAGGCTCGACCGCCAGTCGCGCGGCAACGGCCTCTCCAACCGCTTCTCGCTGCAGTACGCGGTGGCGACCGCGATCGTCAACGGCAGCGGCGGCCCGGACTCGTTCTCGGCGACCGACGAGCGGGCGCTCGAGCTCGCCGAGCGGGTCTCGCTCGAGGCCCTCCCGGAGCTGACCGCGAGCTGGCCGGCCCGCAGCACGGCCCGGGTCGCGGTCGAGCTCGAGGGCGGCACGCTCGAGACCGAGGTCGAGAACCCGATCGGGCACGAGAGCCAGCGCCTTTCTCCCGAGCAGCTGCGCGAGAAGTTCGAAGCGCTGGCGGCCGACCCGAACGCCGCCGCGGCGAGGGTCTCCTACGAGCGGCTGCTCGGGCTCGAGCAGATCGACGACGTCAGCGGCCTGCTGGCGCCGTGAGCGATTTAGGCGACAAGTGCGCACTATAGGATTCAGCGACCAAGCAGCGGCTGAGCGGGTCAGAAAAATTCTCCGGGGGGCACCATGGGTCGATTGACGTACAACGACAGTCAGAAACGCGAGCGCAGCGGCTCGGTCTCGATCGGCGACGAGCTCTATGAGGAGCTCCGCACCGCGATCATCAGCGGCCAGATCCCGCCCAACTCCCGGATCGTCGAGACCGACATCAGCGAGCGCTACGACGTCAGCCGCACCCCGGTGCGGCAGGCCCTGCAGCGGCTCAAACAGGCGGGCCTGCTGCGCGAGTCGGCGCGGGCGCTGGTGGTCAGCGAATTCTCGACCGAGGAGCTGAAGGAATTCTGCGCCGTCCGCGACCAGCTCGAGAGCCTCGCGGCGCAGCTTGCCGCCAGCGGGCGCACCGAAGTCGACCTGATCCTGATGGAGGAGATCCAGACCCTCTTCGAGAAAGCGATCGGCGGCGATCCGGAAGAGGTCCTGCGGCTGAACCACGAGTTCCACAACGCCGTCTGGGAAGCCTCCCGCAACCGCTTCCTGCAGGAGCAGCTGAGCCACGTGCGTGGCCTGATCGAGCGGATGGACACCACCACCCTCGACACCGAGGAGCGCCAGCGCCAGGCGCTCGAGGAGCACAAAGCGATCTACGACGCACTCGTCGCCCGCGACGAAGAGCAGGCGCGCCTGGCGACGCTTCAGCACTTCAACCGGGCGACGGCCAAGCGGCTGCTGTCCCGGCGGGCCGGCCCGCCCGGCGACTGACGGGCCCGACCTGCCGCTGCGCGGAAGCTGCTCGACGACGCCGGCCCAAAGCCTCCCCACCGGACGAAAGCTGCATCGACCCCCTATGGGGAGGCAAATGCAGCTCTCGACGCAGGGCCTCAGGGCGCTGAGCCCGCAAGGGAGCTGCGCCAATCCCCCTTATGTGCGTACGGCTGAGTACAGTAGTGTTCGCTTGTGTTGAGCGACGCTGCGCTTGAGACCACCGTTTCCGATTCCCTCAGCGGCCAGCTGGCCGACTACGTGCTCGGCCTGCCGGCGGCGGAGATCCCGGCGGCGATCCGCGAGCGCGCCCTGCTGCTGCTGCTCGACGAGCTCGGCGCCGGGCTGCTCGGCTCGACCGCGCCGGGGGCGACGATCGTCCACGAGGAGGCGCGCGCTCGCTATCGGACCGGCCGGGTCCCGGTCTGGGGCCGCTCGACCCGGCTGACCGCGGCCGGCGCGGCGCTCGTCAACGCCACCCAGGCCCACGCCTTCGAGCTCGACGACTACCACCCGGGAGCGAAGCTCCACGCCGGCACCGTCGTCGTCCCCGCCGCCCTTGCCGTGCTCGGCGCCGAGCACGGCCTCGACGACCTGCTGGCGGCGATGGTCGTCGGCTACGAGGTGATGATCCGCCTCGGCCTGGCGCTCGACTCGAGCGCCACCCGGCGCCGGGGCTGGCACCTGACCGGCCTCACCGGCCCCTTCGGCGCGGCCGCCGCGGCGGCGCGGCTGCAGGGCCTCGACCGCGAGACGCTGGTCGCCGCCTTCGGCATCGCCGGCTCCTGCTCGTCCGGCCTCTTCGCCTTCAGCCGCGAGGGCTCGATGACCAAGCAGCTGCACGCCGGCCGCGGCGCCGAGGCCGGGCTCACCGCGATCGAGCTCGCGCGGCGCGGGCTGACCGCGCCGACCTGGGTGCTCGAGGCCGAGGATGGGGGATTGCTGCGAGCCGTCAGCGACTCGCCGGCGCCCGACCGCCTCGGCGCCGAGCTCGGCAGCCGCTTCGAGCTCGGCAGCGTCGGGGTCAAGCCCTACCCCTGCTGCGGCAGCGTCCACAGCTCGATCGACTGCGCCCTCGAGATCCGCCGCCAGGACGGCTTCGCGCTCGACCGGGTCGAGCGCGTCACCGTGCACACGGCGGAGCTCGTCGATCTCCAGTGCGGCTTCCCCTACAGCGGCGACGGCGGCCCGCTCGAAGCGCAGATGAGCATGCGCTACTGCGTCGCCGCAGCGCTCGCCGACGGCGAGGTCTCGCTGCTGCAGTTCCGCGACCTGCGCCGCCGCGACCCCGCGGTGCGGGCGCTCGCCGAGCGGGTGACGCTGGCGATCGATCCCGAGATCGACCGCGCCTACCCGGCCAGCTGGCCCGGCCGGGTCAGCGTCGAGATGAGCTCCGGCGCCGTCCACGAGCACGCGGTCGCCGAACCGCTCGGCAGCCCCGGGCGCTGCACCCGCGAGATGGTCGAAGCCAAGTTCCTCGACCTCGCCGGCGAGCTGCTCGGAGCGAGCCAGCGCGCGGCGCTGCTGCGCCTGCTCGACGGCGAGGTGGGGCCGCGGGGCCTGGCGGCGACGATCGACGCCGCCCTCGGCGGCGCCTGATGCAGCGGCGCTGCCCGGTTGCGGTGATGCGCGGCGGCAGCAGCCGCGCGCTGGTCTTCCGGGCCGAGGACCTGCCCGAGGACGTCGACGCCCAGGACCGCATCTTCCTGGCCGCGCTCGGCTGCCCGGACCCGACCGGGCGCCAGGTGGACGGGCTCGGCGGCGGCGCCTCGAGCAACAACAAGGTCGCGATCGTCGCTCCCAGCCGCGAGCCCGGCGTCGACCTCGACTACACCTTCTGCCAGCTCTCCCCGAACCGCAGCGGCGTCGACCGCGCCGGCAACTGCGGCAACATCTCCTCGGCGATCGGCCCGTTCGCGATCGAAGCCGGGATGGTCCCGGCGCGCGCCGGCGCCACCGCGGTGACGATCCGCAACACGAACTCAGGGCGGCTGATCGTCGCCCAGGTGCCGACGCCGGGTGGGCGCTTCGAGCCGGAGGGGGACTTCGAGATCGGCGGCGTGCCCGGCAGCGGGGCGAAGATCGTCCTCGACTTCGTCGAGCCGGGCGGCTCCGCGGGGCGCGGCGACCTGCCCTCCGGCCGCCCCAGCGAGGAGCTCGCCAACCCCGGCTTCGGAGCCGTGCGCTGCTCGCTGGTCGACGCCGGCAAGCCGTGCGTGATCGTCCCCTTCGCCGAGCTGGGGCTGACCGCCGCCGTCCGGCCCGAGGAGCTCGACGCCGACCCGGCACTGCTGGAGCGGATCGAGGCGGTGCGCGCCGCCGGGGCCGTCGCGATGGGGCTGGCCCCCGACCCCGCCGCGGCGACGCCGTCGCTGCCGCAGATCGCGCTCTTCGCCCCGGCCGGGCCGCGAGAGCTGCGCGTGCTCGGGATCTCGATGGGCAATGCCCACCGCTCGCTGCCGCTGACCGCGGCGATCGGCTTCGCGGCGGCCAGCGGGATCGAGGGCACGCTGGTCGCCACGGCGCTCGCCGCGGCCGACGGAGAGGAGCGGGCGCTGACGCTCGTCCACCCCTCGGGCCGGATCGAGGTCGCCGCCTCGTTCGCCCCGGGAGCGGACCGGCCGCACCTGGAGCGGGTCTCCGTCGCCCGCACGGCGCGGCGCCTGTTCGAGGGCAGCGTCTACGTCGACGCCGGCGGCTGAGGCTCCGGCGGGAGGTCGGCGCCGGCGGCGAGGTCGCTGAGCTCGGCGGCGGCCCCGATCCAGCGACGGGGATTGAGCGCATCCCGCAGCTCGCTCGGCGAGAGCACCTCGCCGACCTGCGGGTCGGCGGCGACGACGGCGGCGAACGGGCGGCCGGTCCGCCTCGACTCGGCGGCGAGCTCGGCCAGCAGGTGATGGGCCCGATCGCGCCCGAGGCGCTCGTCGAGGGCCATCATCACCGCCTCGGCGACGATCGCGCCTTCGCTGCGGCCGAGGTTCTCCAGCATCTGCTCGGGGTCGACCTCGAGCCCCTCGAGCAGCTCTCGCAGCTCGGCGGCGCCGGCGCCGCCGAGCAGGAACAGCTCCGGCACCGCGATCCACTCGACCATCCAGGCGCCGACGTCGCGCTCGTGCTGGTGGGCGCCGTTTCGCAGCAGGACCCCGGCGGGGCCGTGGATCAGGCGGGCCTTGGCGACCAGCCCCTCGGCCTGCTGGGGGTTGCGCTTCTGCGGCATCGTCGAGGAGCCGACGTGCCCCGGCGCCGGCCGCTCGGCGACCTCGGCGAGGTCGGTCGACTGCAGCCGCACGACCTCGGCGCCAACCCGCTCCATCGCGCCCGCCAGCAGCGACATCAGGGCGGCGAGCTCGCCGATCCGGTCGCGGCTGACGTGCCACGGCTGGCTCGGCTCGCTCAGCCCGAGCTCCCGCGCGACCGCCGCCCGCAGCTCGCGCCAGCGCGGCCCGTAAGCGGCGAGGGTCCCGGCCGCGCCGGAGATCTGGAGCGCCAGCAGGCGGGGACGGGCCTCGGCCAGCCGCGCGCGCAGCCGCGATAGCTCGTCGGCCCAGGACGCCGCCTTCAAGCCGAAGGTGATCGGCACCGCGTGCTGGCCCCGGGTGCGACCCGCCGCCAGGGTCTCGCGGTGGCGATGCGCCAGCTCCGCCGCGGCGCGCTGCGCCGCCTCGAGGTCGGGCTCGAGGGCGTCGAGGCCGGCGCGCAGCTGCAGGGCCTGGCCGCTGTCGGCGATGTCCTGGCTGGTGGCGCCGTGGTGGACGAATCGCGACCAGCGCTCGCCGACGGCATGCTCGAGGGCGCGGACGACGGCGACTACCGGGTGCTGCAGGGCGCTCGCCTCCTCGCCCAGGGCGGCGAGATCGTAGGCCGAGGCGTCGCAGCAGGCGGCGATCCGCGCCGCCGCCTCGGCCGGGACCAGGCCGAGGTCGGCCTGGGCGCGGGCCAGCGCCGCCTCGACGTCGAGCCAGGACTGCAGGCGCCCCCGGCCGGAGAAGATCTGTCGCTGCCGCCGGTCGGCGAAGAAGCCGCCGAGGAGGTCGTCGTCGAGTCCGCTCCCCATCGGCCGCGGCCCCGGGTCAGGCCGCGCGTTGCCGGGTCGGCAGCAGCTCGTGCTCGCGGTACTCCCCTTCGCACGGAGGCCCGGCGGCGAGCGAGAGCCGCCGCTCGTCGAGGTCCATGACCACCGAGGCGACCGTCGTCCAGGTGCCCATCTCGACCGTCTCGGCGTGGCGGCAGATCGAGTCCGGGTAGCCGTCGTGGTCGCGGAAGGACTCCTCCAGGTCGGCAACCTCGAGCGGCCGCCGAGCGGCCAGCAGCTTCTCGATCCGCGGGGCGCGGGCCAGCGTGTCGGGGTGGACGGCGATCCCGGTGTCGACCACCTCCTCGCGGGCGCGGGCCGAGAGGAAGTGGTTGCTGTGGCCGAGCAGGCCGTCCTCAGGCAGGACCTCGTAGACCGCCCGGGGCGTCGTCTCGCAGGAGACCGCCTCGCCGCCGGCGCTCGCGACCAGGTGGTTCACCGAGGTCCCGCGCGGGGCCTCGCGGACCGCGTCGACCGCCTCCTCGACGCTGCCGCAGCCGAGGATCCGGCGTCGCAGCAGAGCGACCGGGACGCCGCCGGGAACCGAGCATCCCTCGCACTCGAGGGCGTTGCCGACCACCCCGACGCCGGCCTCGTTCAGCCCGCAGCGAGCCAGCGCCCCGGCCTCGGCGAAGGCCAGGATCGCCGGGCCGTGGTCGGGCAGGATCCGCATCAGCACGCCGCTCGCGACCCGGCTCGGGTGCCAGTCCCAGTTCTGGCCGAGCAGGGTGTGACCGCTGCGGGTCGCCGCCGGCAGGCAGGCGACCCCGGTGCAGCCCTCTTCGGAGCTCCGCATCAACTCGCTGCGCGCGTTCAGCGAGATCACCTCGCCGAGCGTGACCTTGGCGCCGCGGGCGATCCCTTCCAGCTCGAGCAGCATCTCGGCGTCGAACTCGCCGATCGCGTCGGCCAGCCGGTCGGAGACCCGCCGCAGCCGCTCGCCCTCCAAGCCCGCCGCGGCGAAGACGCCGCGGTAGAAATCGAGGCCGTCGCGGATCCGCTCGGCGGCGAGGCGCCCATAGGCGATCCCGCGCACCGCCGCCGAGCCTTCGAGGGTCAGAACCGGGAAGTCCGCGGCCCCCGGCTGCGCGGAGCTGGTCACCGATCAGAGCCCCCGGCGATCAGGCCGCCGGGGCGTATTTTTCGAGCATCGAGCGCACCGCGCCGACCAGCTCGTCGCAGTCCTCGCGGGTGAAGACCAGCGGCGGCGAGAAGATCAGGTTCTGGGCGACGTTGCGGACGATCACTCCCGCCTCGTCGGTGAACCTCTCCCCCAGCAGTTCGGCGAGATCGACCGCGGGCTCCTTGCTCTCGCGATCCTCGACCAGCTCGATCCCCAGCATCAGGCCTTTGCCGCGCACCTCGCCGACGCAGGCGAGGTCTTCGAGCTCTTCGAAGCGCTCGAGCAGGTAGGCGCCGGTGGTCCTGGCGTTGTCGAGCAGCCCCTCGTCCTCGAGCAGTTCGAGGTTGCGGAGGGCGACCGCGCAGCAGGTCGGGTGGCCGGTGTAGGTGAAGCCGGCGATGAAGCCCTCGCTCAGCACGGTGTCGCGCACCGCCTCGCTGACCAGGACCGCGCCGAGCGGCAGGTAGCCACTGGTGATTCCCTTCGCGGTCGAGATCAGGTCCGGGTTGACGCCGAAGTGCTCGGCCCCGAACCAGGTGCCGGTCCGGCCGTAGCCGGTGACGACCTCGTCGAAGATCAGCAGGATGCCGTGCTCGCGCAGGACCTCGCTCATCCGCGGCCAGTAGTCCTCCGGCGGCGAGACCATGCCGGCCATGCCCATGATCGGCTCGCCGATCATCGCCGCGATCTTCTCGGCGCCGAGCTCCTCGATCGTCCGTTCCAGCTCCTCGACGCAGATGTCGGTGCAGTTCTCCACCCGGTAGGGCTTCGGCGGGGTGAGGTAATGGAAGCCGCCCGGCAGCGGGCCGACCTCGGTGTGGAAAGCGTCGAGCCCGGTGGCGGTGCGGGCACCGTAGGTGATCCCGTGGTAGGCCTGGTTGCGGCTGAGGATCACGTTGCGGTCGGGCTGGCCGTTCCGCGAGTGGTACATGCGCGCCATCATCATCGCGATCTCGTTCGACTCCGACCCGCCGACGGTGAAGTAGACGCCGCCGATGTTGTCGGGAGCGAGCTCGACCAGGCGCCGCGCCAGCCGCACCGACGGTTCGTTGCTGAAGTCCCAGAAGGAGGCGAAGAACTCGAGCTCCCCCATCTGCTTGCTGGCCGCCTCGGCCAGCTCGGGCCGGCCGTGTCCGACCTGCGCGCACCAGAGGCCGCCGGTCGCGTCCAGGTAGCGGCGTCCGTCGGAGTCTTCCAGCCGCGCACCCTCGCCCTTGACCATGATCCGCGTCCGGGAATCGCTCTCCGGCACGTACTGGGGATGGATCAGGTGCTCCCGATCCCAGCGGTGGAGGTCGTCCCCACCGCGGGCCCCCGCCGGGGTCGTCTCCGTCTTCAGCTCAGATGCCATTCCTAGATTCCTTTCATCTCATATTCCGGCTCAGTCACCACGTGCATGTGCTCGGGCTCCCAGCTGAGGACGACGCGAGCACCGCCGCCGGGCAGCCGCTGCCTTTCGGCCTCATCGGCGTTCGGCACCAGGACCGTCATCCGCACCCCCTCGCCGACCCCGACCACGATCTGGGTCGCGGTGCCGAGGTAGACCGAGCTCTCGACCACGCCCGCGACCGAAGGGGTGCCGTTGCCCGCCGGCGCCCCGTCTGCCAGCTCGACCCGGAGCTTCTCGGGCCGCACCACCGCAGCGCAGCCCTCGCCGGGCCCAAGGGCACCGGTCTCGGCCGGGACCTCGGGGCCGGAGTCGAGCTTCACCCGCCCGGGACCGGAGACCGTTGCCGGCATCAGGTTCGAGACGCCGATGAAGCCGGCGACAAAGCTCGTCGTCGGGCGGTCATAGACCTCCTCGGGGCTCGAGACCTGCTCGACCCGGCCGCGGTTCATCACCGCGATCCGGTCTGACATCGTCAACGCCTCCTCCTGGTCGTGGGTGACGTAGACGAAGGTGATCCCGACCTCGCGCTGGATCTGCTTCAACTCGATTTGAAGGCCCTTGCGGAGCTTCAGGTCCAAAGCGCCGAGCGGCTCGTCGAGGAGCAGCACCTTCGGCAGGTTGACGAGCGCCCGCGCCAGCGCCACCCGCTGCTGCATCCCGCCCGAGAGCTGGGAGGGGCGGCGGTTTGCCTCACCGGCCAGGCCGACGCGGCGAAGCTCGGCCGAGACCCGCTCGGCGACCTCGTCCTTGCCCACCCCCTTTCGCTTCAAGCCAAAGGCGACGTTCTTCTCGACGCTCAAGTGCGGGAAGAGGGCATAGCTCTGAAAGACGGTGTTGGTCGGGCGCTTGTGGGGGGCGGTGCCGGCGACGTCGACACCCTCGATCTGCACCCGCCCCTCGCTTGGCTGCTCGAAGCCGGCGATCATCCGCAGGGTCGTCGTCTTGCCGCAGCCCGAGGGGCCGAGGAGGGTGAAGAACTCGCCCTTGGCGAGGCTCAGGTCGAGGTCGTCGACCGCGGTGAACTCGCCGAAGCGCTTGGTCACGCCGAGGAGCTCGACGCTGGAGTCGGCAGCGGCGCCCGCGACGGCAGAGGAGGAACCGTCAATGGGCGCCGCCACCGCTATCCCTCCACTCCTTCGGGGGTCGGAGACTTGATCCACATACGGCAGTATACGGCTATACACAAATGGAGCAATGATTTCCTCCTTCGCACTCTTCCGACACTGGTAAAAGAGCCAAGCAGCAGGCCCAATCTCCCCTTTTCGTTCATCTCAGTTTGTATGCTACCGTCGTCTACGGTGTACAGGGATCCCCACCCCCTCTGCGTGGGACCGGACAGGAAGGAGCAGCGAAGAATGGCCATGCGCAAGCTTTGGGTAGGCCTGATCGTCCTTGTCGTCTTGACGGGCCTTACCGTCACCGCTTGTGGCGGGGGTGGATCGAGCAGCAGCTCGGGTGAAGCCGCGACTGAAAGCTCGAGCGAAGGCTCGGGAGAAGGCGCGAGCGAAGAAGGCTCGGAAGAAGGCTCGGGCGAAGCCGACATCGCCTACGCCGAAGCGCAGGTGAAGAAGTTCTCGGCGATTCCGAAATTCCCCAACCTGCCGCCGGTCCCGGCCAAGGAAACGGCCGGCCAGAAGGCCTCGCTGATCCCGTTCTCGACCGCCGTTCCGTTCATCGCGCAGGCGACGGATGCCGCCGCCGAAGGCCTTGAACAGGCCGGCGTATCGGTCCAGCAGTACCCGAGCCAGGGCGAACTGAGCCAGATCCAGCAGGCGTTCGGCAACTCGATCTCCTCCGGCGCCAAGTCGATCGGCCTCTTCTCGGTCAGCCCGGAAACGGTCGGCCCGCAGCTGACCGCCGCCGACAGCGCCGGCATCCCGGTCGTGCTCGGCCACATCACCCCCAAGGGCTACCCGCTGGCGCCGCACGCCGCGGCGCAGACGCCGGGCCCCTTCTATGAAAGCGGCCGCCTGATGGCCGACTACGTGATCGCCAACTCGAAGGCCGATGCCGACGTCCTGATCGTCACCTCGAACGAGCAGCTGCCGGCACGCGGGACGGTCAAGGCGATCGAAGAAGAGTTCCAGGAACGGTGCGGCGAAGGCTGCAGCACGACCGTGGTCAACGTCCCGATCGCCGACTGGGCCCAGAAGCTCCAGTCGCAGACGCAGTCCTCGCTGGTCTCCGACCCGAACATCAACTACATCATTCCGCTATACGACAGCGGGGTGCAGTTCATCCTCCCCGGCATCACCGCCGCGGGCGCCACCGGGCGGGTGAAAATCGTCACCTTCAACGGCACCCCGTTCGTCCTCAACTACATCCGCGAAGGGGAAACGGTGATCGCCGACATCGGCGAGTCGACCCGCTGGCTCGGCCGCGCCCTGGCCGACCAGATGTTCCGGGTGATGACCGGGACCAAACCGGTTGAAGAGGAAACCCCGATGCGGATCTTCGACAAGAGCAACGTCGAAGAAGCCGGCGTCCCAGCCAAGCTCGGCGAAGGCTACGGCTCCGCCGACGTGACCGGTTACAACAAGATCTGGGGGGTCGAATAGTGACGACCCATCGGGTTGAGTTGGACATGAGCCGCTCTCTTGTGGAAGAGCGGCTCAGCGGTCACAACCGCTGGCACCCCGACGTGCCGCCGATCCTCACGGTGGCACCGGGAGACGTCGTCGACCTCGACGTCCGCGACGGGATGGACCAGCAGGTGAACACCGAGACCAAGTCAGAGGACATCCCGGCGGTCGATGGCCGCCGGGGTCACCCGATGACCGGGCCGATCTTCGTCGAGGGCGCCGAGGTCGGCGACCTGCTCGAAGTCGAAACGGTCGAGATCGAGCCCGACAGCTATGCCTGGTCCTCGATCCTGCCGGGGTTCTGCTACCTGCCGGAGGAGTTCCCCGACCCGTACCTGGTCCACTGGACGATCCGCGACAACATCGCCACCACGCCGAGCCTGCCGGGCATCGCGATCGAGGGCCGGCCCTTCCTCGGCACCATGGGAGTGGCGCCGTCGCTCGAGCACCTGCGCGAGTACGACGCCCGCGAGCGCGCCCTGGCGGAGCGCTCGGACGGGATCGTGCCGCTGCCGACACCCGAGCAGGCGGTTCCGAACGATGAGCCGCTGGCCAGCGAGGGGCTGCGGACGGTGCCGCCGCGCGAGAACGGCGGCAACATGGACGTCAAGCAGATGACCGCCGGCAGCCGGGCGTTCTTCCCGGTCGACGTGCCGGGGGCGCTGCTATCGGTGAGCGACACCCATTTCGCCCAGGGCGACGGCGAGAGCGGCGGCAGCGCGATCGAGGTCGCCTCGCGGGTGCGGCTGCGGCTCGGCCTCCGCAAGGCGGAGTCGCTGAGCTGGCGGCCGCGCTACCCGTTCGTCGAGTTCGACGAGCCGGCGCAGCGGCTGGCGCGGCCGCACGTGCTGACCACCGGGATCAGCATCACCCCCGGCGGCGAGAACCAGTACCTCGACATCACCAGCGCCGCCAAGGAGGCGCTGCGCGAGATGGTCGCCTACCTGATCGGCGAGCGCGGCCTCGAGCACGACCAGGCGGCGATCATCCTCGCCGTCGCCGTCGACCTGCGCGCCTCCTCGGTCGTCAACAACCCGAACGCGCTGGTCTCGGCGGTGCTGCCGCTGGACATCTTCAGCGACGAGAGCTGAGCGATGGCGCCCGACGTGAAGAGCCAGGACCCCGCGGCCGAGGCGGCGGCGAAGGCGCCGGAGCCGCCGCCCGGCTCCCGCTTCAACGTCTTCGACCTCGGTCAGCGGATCGCCCTGCCGGTCGCCTGGGTGGTCGTGATCGCCGTCTTCGGCGTGCTCGAGCCGGACACGTTCCTGACCAGCGCCAACTTCTCGACGATCCTCGGCTCCCAGGCGGTCCTCGTCGTCCTCGCGCTGGGGCTGGTGATCCCGCTGCGGACCGGCGATTACGACCTCTCGGTGGCAGCGACGCTGACCCTGACCTCGATGATCATCGCGATCCTCAACGTCAACGAGCACTGGGCGATCGTGCCGGCGATTTTCGTCGCCTTCTGCGCGGCGCTCGTGATCGGCTGCGTCAACGGCCTCTTCGTCGTCAAACTCGGGGTCGACTCGCTGATCACCACGCTCGGCACCGGCACCTTCATCCAGGGCCTGGTCCTCTGGATCAGCAACTCGAACACGATCGGCGGCGTCTCCCCGGACCTCGTCAACGCGGTGATCCTGACCAAACTCTTCGGCGTCCCGCTCGAGTTCTATTACGCGCTCGCGCTCTGCGTGGTGCTGTGGTGGTTCTTCGAGCACATGCCGGCCGGTCGGCGGATGCTCTTCGTCGGCCGCAGCCGCGAGGTCTCGCGGCTCAGCGGGCTGCATGTCGACCGCCTGCGCTGGGGCGGCTTCGTCGGCGCGGCGCTGGTCGCGGCGCTCGCCGGCACGCTCTACGCCGGCACCAGCGGCGGCGCCGACCCGACCTCGGGGCTCTCCTTCCTCCTCCCCGCCTTCGCCGCCGCCTTCCTCGGCGGCACGACGATCCTGCCGGGGCGCTTCAACGCCTGGGGGACGATCATCGCGGCCTACTTCCTGATCACCGGCATCACCGGCCTGCAGCTGCTCGGCGTCGCCAGCTTCGTCCAGCAGCTCTTCTACGGCGGCGCCCTGGTGATCGCGGTGGCGCTCTCGGAGTGGGCGCGGCGGCGCCGGTCGAGCGGCAGCGCCTGACCATGCCAGCCGCGACACCGGCACTGGAGCTGCAGGGCCTCTCGAAGCGGTTCGGCGGCTCCCGGGCGCTGATCGACGTCGACCTGACCGTGCTGCCGGGCGAGATCCACGGCCTGCTCGGCGAGAACGGCTCCGGCAAGTCGACCCTGATCAAGGTCCTCT
>DASXOF010000101.1:0-33667 GCA_036494495.1 Solirubrobacterales bacterium
GCGCTCACCGACTACGTCGCCCAGATGCAGGCCGCCTGGTTCGCCTTCCTCCACGCCGGCCGCCGCCGGCACCCGCGGCTGCGGCTGCTGTTCGCGATGCTGGCCGGCGGCGCGCCGCTGCAGCTCGAGCGCTACGCCGCCCGCAGCGGCGAGCCGATCCCCGCCCCCGACCCGCTCGTCTTCTACGACTCCTCCTCATACGGGCCGCGGATGGTCGAGGCGATGCTCGCGGCGGTCGGCGCCTCGCAGCTGGTCCACGGCTCCGACCGCCCCGTCGTCGGCGCCCGCGCGCCGCGCCCCGACAGCCCTTTCGGGCGGGCGCTGCTGAGCGCCAACCCGCACCGCTTGCTGACCCCCGAGACCGAAGGAGCACTCGCATGACCGAGCGCCTCGAGAACGTCGTGCGCCCGTCCAACCACGACCTCAGCGGCGAGGAGCTGCTCGCCGTCGCCAGCGGGGTGGCGGCGCGACCGCGACTCTGGCGCCCGCACGTCGCCCACGACCCCGGCCAGCGCACCTATGAGCAGCTCTTCCGCGACCAGCATCTCGACCTCTGGCTGATCTGCTGGTCCCACGACCACGACACCGGCTTCCACGACCACGACCTCTCGGCCGGCGCGGTTGCGGTCGCCGCCGGCGCCGTCCGCGAGGAGCGGCTGGTGCTGGGACGGCCGGTGGACGAGCCGATCGCCCGCACCGTCAGCGCCGGCTCCTCGTTCAGCTTCGGCGCCAGCGATATCCACCGGGTCCTCCACGCCGGCGGCGAGCCGGCGGTGACGATCCACGCCTACTCGCCGCCGCTGCTGCGGATGGGGAGCTACTCGGTCGAGGCCAGCGGTCAGCTGCGCCGCTTCGCGGTCTCCTATGAGACCGAGCTGCGCCAGCTCGACGCCGCGCCGAGCTGACCCGCTGCCCGGTCGCAGGCGGCGGCTCTAGGCTGCGGCGGTGCCCGCCGCGCCGGCGATCCGCGTTATCGAGCCCGCTCCCGGGGTCCTCGCCTTCTACGCCGGCCGCGACGGCAGCCGCTTCGCGGCGGCGCCGAACTGGGTCGACGAGGGCGCGATCGGGCTCGGGATCGCCAGCTACGCGCTGCTCGCCGAGGGCGAGGCAATCGTCTACGACACCGGGATCTCGGTCGAGTGGGGGAGGTTCGTCGCGGCCGAGCTCGAGCGCCGCGGCGCCGGCCGGCCGACCGTCGTCCTCAGCCACTGGCACCTCGACCACGTCGCCGGCACCGAGGCCTTCCCTGGCTGCGAGGTGCTCGCCAACGAGCGCACCGCCGCCCACCTGGCGCGGCACCGGGCGGCGATCGAAGCGGGGGAGCTGGAGGGGCCGCCGGCAATCGCGCCGCTGGTTCTCCCGACCCGCACCTTCGCCGCGGGCGAGCGGCTGACGCTCGGCGCGGGGGAGGGGCGGATCGAGGTCGAGCTGCTGGCGCTCGACATCCACAGCGACGACGCCACCGTGCTCTGGCTGCCGCGGCAGCGGCTGCTGCTCTGCGGCGACACGCTGGAGGACACCGTCACTTATGTGGACGAGCCCGGCCGCTTCGACGCCCACCTGCGCGACCTCGAGCGCCTGCGCCAGCTGCGGCCGGCGGCGATCCTCCCCAACCACGGCGACCCCGAGGCGATCGCCGCCGGCGGCTACCCGCCGCAGCTGATCGACGCCACCGACTCCTACGTCCGCTTCCTCCAGGGCGCCGCCGCCGACCCCGCCGCGGCCGCCCGCCCGCTGCACGACCTGCTGCCGCAGCTGTCCGGCGCCGAGGCGCTGCGCTACTTCGAGCCCTACGAGGCCGTCCACCGCCACAACCTCGCCGCGGTCGCCGCGACCTGACGGCGCCGCGCTTGCACTTTTGGTCGGATAGCGACCAAAAGTGCAAGTCCGTGCGGCGGCGACGGGGCTCGGCGCGCCGGGGCTAGCTCGCGGCCGCGTCGAGCTCCCGGCCGAGCTCGTCGAGGATGTTGCCCCAGCCGCGTTCGTGCTCGCGGACGGATGCCTCGCTGGTCAGCAGGCTGTGGGTGAAGTTGACCTGGGTGCCGGCCTCGGTCGGTTCGAAGTCGACCTCGATCAGGGTCTCGCGGTCGCTGCCGTCCCAGGTCCAGGTGAAGGCCAGGCGGGTGGGGCGGACAACCTCGGTGTAGGTGCCGCCGCCGCCGTGGGTGTCGCCGTCGGTGTCGCGCATGACGACCCGGACGGCGCCGCCGACCCGGGCCTCGACGGTGGCCTCGGGCGTCTCCCAGCCGCGCTCGGCCTTCCACCAGCGGCGCAGCACCTCCTCGCTGGTCCAGGCGTCGAAGACCGCCTCGGCCGGCGCCCGGTAGGCGCGCTCCATCCGCAGCGTGTGGTCGCTCACTCTTCGGACTCCGGGTCGCGCTTGAACCGCAGGCTGAGCCAGACCCTCACCAGGGCCAAGCCAGCGGCCGGCCCGCCGAGGGTGGGCAGCAGCTCCTCGACGGGGACGCCGGCGATGTGGGCGCTGATCACGAGGTCGCCCGTCTGCTCCGCGATCCGCGCTGGGAAGCGGCGGCGTCCGCCAGCGCCGCCTCGAAGACCGTCGGTTCGTCGTATTCGTCGTGCCGGTTCCACCAGCCGTAGGGCTCGTCCTGCGGGTAGCCCTGCGGAGAGTCCTCCCAGGTCTCCTGCCGCCCCAGCGCGGTGACGTCCATGAAGGCCCACGGCGTGCCGAGCTGCTCGTCGCCGCGCTTGTCGATGAAATAGGTGCGGAAGATCCGGTCCTCGTCGTCGCGGTAGAAGACGTTGGTTCCGTGCCATTCGTCGACCCCGAAGTCCTTGTCGAAGTCGTCGGTGAGGGTGAACCAGGGGATCTGCCAGCCCATCCGCGTCCGGTAGCGCTCGATGTCCTCCTGGGGGGCGCGGGAGACGTGGACGAGGGTCGTGCCCCGGGCGTTGAGGTGGGCGAGGTGACCGACCTGGTCGGCCATGAACGAGCAGCCGCGACAGCCGCTCTCGGGCCAGCCGGAGACCCCGGGCTCGAAGAAGAAGCGGTAGACGATCAGCTGCCTGCGCCCGGCGAAGAGGTCGAGCAGGGTGAGCTCGGCGCCGTCCGGGCCCTCGAAGCGGTAGTCGTTGCCGACCTCCATCCGCGGCATCCGGCGGCGTTCGGCGGCGAGCGCGTCATGCGCCCGGGTCAGCTCCTTCTCCTTCACCAGCATCTCCGCGCGGGCGGCCTCCCACTCCTGCGGCGGCACGATCGGTGGCATCTTCATCGCTTCTCGTTCTCCTTCAGATAGTCGTCGACGACGTCGAACAGTCGGCCCCAGAGGGCGCGTTGGCGATCCATCCAGTCGGCGGCCTCGCCGAGCGCCTCGGTGTCGAGGCTGAGCAGGTGCGTCCTGCCCTCGACCACGCGGGTGACCACGCCGGTTTCCTCCAGCACTTTCAGGTGCTTGGTGATGGCGGGCTTGGAGACGCCGAAGCCGGCCGTGGCCTCGCCCACCGTCGCCGGTCCGGCGGCGAGGTGTTCGACGATGCCGCGCCGGATCGGGTGGGCGAGCGCCTTGAACGGATCGTTAACCATTGAGTTAACGGTAGCAGGCCGTCAGCTCCGCCCACCCGGGCCTGGGGCGAGGCCGGTCCGCCTAGCCGCTCTCCACCGCGGGCCGCGTGCGCTCGCCTGGCGCCCCGAACGCGCGCGCCAGCACGATGCTGAGCTCGTAGAGCGCGATCAGCGGCACCGTCTCGAGCAGCATCGAGACCGGGTCGACGCCCGGCAGGGCGGCGGCGATCACGGCGCAGGCGAGGTAGGCGTAGCGGCGGTTCCGCTGCAGCTGGCGGACCGAGACGATCCCGAGCCGGGTCACCGCCAGGATCCCCACCGGGACCTGGAAGACGACGCCGCAGGCGAGCAGCGTCTGGGCGAAGAAGCCGTAGTAATCCTTGGCCTGGAGCTGGACGTTGAACTGGTCGTCGTTGAAGTTCAGCAAGAAGCTGGTCGCCGCCGGCAGGACGACGAAGTAGCCGAAGGCGACGCCGCCGACGAACAGCACCGGGACCAGCAGCAGGAGCGGCAGGACCGCCCGCTGCTGACGGCGGCTGAAGGCCGGCAGGAAGAAGGCGTAGGCCTGGTAGAGGACGATCGGCAGCGCCAGCACGAAGGCTCCGTAGGCCGACACAGTGAGGGTCGTCGTGAACGGCTCGGTGACACCGAGGGTGAGCAGCCGTTCATGGCCTGCGGGCAGCGCCGCGTTCGCCACTTCCAACAGCAGCTTGTTCTGCCAGAAGCAGAGCGCGAGGGCGACCCCGAAGACCGCGAGCGAGGTGACGATCCGCGCCCGCAGCTCCTCCAGGTGCTGATCGAGGCCGACCTCGGCCTCGGGGGAGATCGGCTTGATCCGCCGGATCAAGACGCGTGCTCGTCCTCGCGCTCGCCGGCGCCGATCGAGCCTTTGAACTCGCGGATGCCCTTGCCGAGGGAGCTGCCGAGCTCGGGGAGCTTCTTCGGGCCGAAGACGACGAGGGCGATGACCAGGACGATGCCGATCTCTAGTGGTCCGATGCTGGGCATGGGGTCTCCTTGCAGTGGAAGTCGGTCGAGCCAGGAACGGTCCCGGGGCCGGTCCGGATCACCCCGCCCACGTCGTCGCACACCCGGCCGGGCGGTTGATCCGGCATCGGGGCTGGGCCGTAGGGAACCGCCAGCAGGGCAAAACCAACGAGGAGGCGACGATGGCCGAGGGGACCGAGGAGAAGCGAGACGGAGCGCCGCGAAGCGCGCTGGAGCGAGTCGCGTCGGACCCGGTGTCCCGCCGCCGGTTCGTCGCCCTGACCGGCGGGTCGGCGGCACTCGGCGCGGTCCTGGCGGCCTGCGGGTCGGGCGGCGACAGCACCGCCACCACGACCACGACGAGCACCGCAGGCGAAAAGATGGGCGGCGCTGGCGACAGCGAAACCGAGCAGTTCGGCAAGGGCGACGTCGGGATCCTCAACTACGCCCTCACCCTCGAGTACCTGGAGACCGCCTTCTACGAAGACGTCATCGAAAGCGGGCTGTTCAAGGGAGCCGAGCTGGCGACGATCAAGAAGTTCGGCTCCGAGGAGGCCCAGCACGTCGCCGCGCTGCATGCGACGGTGAAAAAGCTGGGCGGCAAGCCGGCGCCGATGCCGAAGACCGAATTCCCGCTGAAGAGCGCCAAGTCGGTGCTCGAACTGGCGGGCACGGTCGAGAACCTGGGGGCCGCCGCGTACCTCGGCCAGGCGGCGAACATCGAAAGCCCCGAAGTGCTGGCGGCGGCGCTCTCGATCCACAGCGTCGAGGGCCGCCACGCGGCGGCGCTGAACACGCTGCTCGGCCAGCCGATCACCCCGGACGGCGCCTTCGCCGTGCCGGCCGACGCGAAGACCGTCCTCGAATCGGTCGAACCCTTCATCGTCGGCTGAGCGCCGCGAGAGAACCAAAGGAGAGCACGATGAGCAACGAGCAACTCGTACACCCGGAGCTCGCCGCGGTCCAGGTCGAGGAGGAGAGCGGCGACCTCTCCCGCAGCGAGGTGATCCTCAAGGGCGCGCTGGCGGCCGGCGCCGTCTACGGCACCCTGATGGTCGGCCCGTTCGTCCGCAAGGCGTTCGCGATGACCGGCAGCAGCGACGTCGACATCGTCAACTTCGCCCTCACCCTCGAGTACCTCGAGTCGACCTTCTACGCCGAAGCGAAGAAGCGGGCCGGGGCGAAGGGCGATCTGAAGCAGCTGATCGAGCTGATCGGCAAGGACGAGGACCAGCACGTCGAAGCCCTCGCCGGGACGGTGAAGAAGCTCGGCGGCAAGCCGGTGGCGAAGCCGAAGTTCGACTTCGAATACGACGACACGGCGGGCTTCCTGAAGCTGGCGCAGACCTTCGAGGACACCGGCGTCAGCGCCTACAACGGCGCCGGGCCGATGATCGAGGAAAAGACGGTGCTCGAAGCGGCCGGCTCGATCGTCCAGGTCGAGGCCCGCCACGCGGCCGCGATCCGGCTGCAGAACAAGGAAGAACCGGCGCCGGAGGCCTTCGACATGGCGCTGACCGAAGCGCAGGTGCTGAAGGCGGTGGAACCCTTCATCGCCTCCTGAGCAGCGCCCGGACGTCGGCGATCGACCCGAGGTGGCCGAGCTTCTCCGGGTTGATGACCGAGCGCACCGCCTGCACGCGGCCGTCGAGGACGTCGAAGGAGATGACGTTGATCAGCTCGCCGGCGGGGTCGAGGAAGCGGGCGCCGGGCTGGCCGTTGACCCAGGCCGGCTCGATGCGGGCGCCGACCTCGCGCCCCATCCGCAGCCAGGTGATCATCATCTGGCTGACCCGCGCGGCGCCGTGCACCGGGTGCCCGAGCGCCGGAACTCGGCCGCCGCCGTCCCCATAGGCGACGACGTCGGCGGCAAGCAGCTCGAGCAGCGCCTCGGAGTCCCCCTCGTCGGCAGCGGCGAAGAAGCGCCGCACGATCTCCTCCCGCTCCTCGCGCGAGGCCTCGAAGCGGGGCCGCGCCGAGTCGACCCGGCGCCGCGCCCGCAGCGCCACCTGGCGGCAGTTCTCCGGCGTCCGCTCGACGATCTCGGCGATCGCCGCGTAGTCGTAGTCGAACGCCTCGCGCAGCAGGAAGACCGCCCGTTCGAGCGGCGAGAGGCTCTCCAGCAGGACGAGGAAGGCCATCGAGATCGAGTCGGCCTGCTCGGCTTCGGCCGGGACGTCGGCCTCGTCGACCAGCAGCGGCTCCGGCAGCCAGGCGCCGACGTAGCTCTCGCGCTCGGCCCGCGCCGACTTCAGCCGGTCGATGCTGAGCCGGGTCGCGATCGTCGTCAGCAGCGCCCCGGGCTCGCGGACTTCCGCCGGGTCGACGCCCTGGTAGCGGACGAAGGAGTCCTGGACCACTTCCTCGGCTTCGGAGACGCTGCCGAGCATCCGGTACGCGATCCCGAACAGCCGGCCCGATTCGGCTCGGAACATCTCGTCCAGTCGCTCTTGCCGCTCGCTCATCGCAACCTCGCTCTCTCGCAGTTCTACCTACCCGCCTTGACGAGCAAGTCGCGGCGCCCGTGACAGGCGCCCAACCGCGATGATGGGCTGGTGCCGGGGCCGAGCGTCGGGGACATCGAGGTGCTGAGCGCCGTCGCGGCGGGGGCGGCGCAGCCGACCGGGGTGATCGCGGGGCCGGAAGGGCGGATCTGGTTCACCAGCATCGGCAACGACCGGCTCGGGGTCGTCGACCCGGCCTCGGGGCGGGTCGAGACCTTCGCCGACCCCGCCGGCAACGTCCACCTGCCGGCCAACGTCTATCCCGGCCCGGACGGGCGGATCTGGTTCACCAGCCTCGGCAGCGACCGGATCGGCCGTCTCGACCCCGCGGCCGCGGACCCGGCGGCGACGATCGAGACCTTCACCGCGCCGGGGATGGAGAAGCCGGTGGCGATCAAGCTCGCCGCCGACGGTCGCATCTGGTTCAGCCTGCGCGGCGCCGACGCGCTCGGCAGCGTCGACCCGTTGGCGGCCGAGCCGGCGACGACGATCGGGCTCGTCCGCGCTGCCGGCATCGCCGCCCCCGCCGCGATCTTCCCGGCCTCGGACGGGCGGCTCTGGTGGGTCGACTCCGAGGCCCGCACGATCGCCCGGCTCGATCCCCGGGCCGAGGACCCGGCGGCGAGCGTCGAGCAGATCGCCGGGCCGCCGCTGATCGACGAGGCCCGGGCCTGGGCGGAGGACGGCCGCGGCCGGGTCTGGCTGACGGTGCGCGGCACCGACACCCTGCTCTGCTTCGACCCGGCGGCGCCGGACCCGGCGGCGGGCGTGGTCGTGGTCGAGGCGGCGGCGATTCGCGAACCGGATGGGATCTGGGGCGGTGGGGATGGCGGCATCTGGTTCGCCAACACCGGCACCAACTCGATCGGCCGCCTCGATCCCGGCGCCGAGGACCCGGCTGCGACGCTGCGCTGCTTCGGCGCGCCACCGGAGGTCGAGGACCCCTTCGACATCAAGTCCGGCCCCGGTGGCTGGCTCTGGTTCACCAACCGCGCCGGCAACTCCCTCGGCCGGATCTTCGCCGGCTGATCCCCGGAAAGCCGCTGCCGGTCGGCGCGCCGTTCTCAGACAACGAGTTGCGGCGGCGGGGCGGAAACCTCTCGGAACGCCGGTGGTACCCGCTGCCGCCGCAGGCCGGAGGCCGAGGGCGATATATGGCGAAACATATGGACAGCGAGGCGGGGAGCGAATTCGCTTCCAACTCGTGGCCGATCAGACCGATCCGAATACTGCTCTCGGCGATGCGATTCGGTTGCTGCGGGGCTCGACCACGCAGGAGGAGCTCGGCCTGCGGATCGGTCAGCCGCAGAGCTGGATCTCGCGGATCGAGTCCGGCGAGGTCGACGTCAAGTGGTCGACGGTGTGGCGACTCGCCGAGGGTCTCGAGGTCTCGGTCGGCGAACTCGTGGCAGCGGTCGAAACGGCCCAGATGAACAGGAAGCCCCCCGGCTGAATCGGGCCGAGGGGCTTCCTGGACGGGGGGCAGCGCGGGCGATAGCCATCACCGCTGCTATATGCCGCAGCATATACTCAAACCAGGTCGTCCGGTGTTGAGAGTTCAAGTACGTGGCTCTCTTGGGAACGACGGCCCCGGGCCACCTCGCCCGGGGCCGCGCTCCCTCTGGATCTAGCGTGCGGATCCCGCCGCCGGCCTCTGGTGCGACCGCATCCCGCCCGGCTGCCAGGCGCCGAGGCGCTCGATCGGCCGCAGCTGCTCGGCGCGCAGCGGCTGCGAGACGCCGTCGCGGGCTTTGCAGCGCGGGCAGTCGGTCTCCCCGGAGAGCGCTCCGGCGCTGAAGCGGATCCCGCATCGCTCGCAGTAGAACATCGCTCCTCCTCCGTTACCTCTTGTTCCTCTGCGCAGGTTCCTCGATATTCCCGCCGGAGTTTTGTGATGTCAAGCACAAACTCGGTATGAAGATTCAAATCTGCGCCCGCTGCGCCCGCGCGTAGCCGGGTCGCTCGGTCGGCCGTGCCGCGGCCGCGGGCCGCGCTCTCGGCGACGCTCGCCGGCGTCGAGGGCCTGCGGAGCGTCGGCTGCCTGCAGTGCACGGTCGCCGTCGACCCCGGCGACGAGGTGACGATCCGGGTCACCGAGGCCTCGGAGAGCGAGGAGGCGCACGCCGCCTCGCGCCCTACTCCAGCTCCGCCACCAGGTCGGCGACCGAGTCGAGGATCCGCGAGGGGCGGTAGGGGAAGCGCTCGGCCTCCTCGGCGGTGGTCACGCCGGTGAGGACGAGGATCGTTTCCATCCCCGCCTCGAGCCCGGCGACGATGTCGGTGTCCATCCGGTCGCCGATCATCGCCGTCGTCTCCGAATGGGCCTCGAGCGCGTTCAGCGCGCTCCGCATCATCAGCGGGTTGGGCTTGCCGACGAAGTAGGGGTCGACCCCGGTCGCCCTGGTGACCAGCGCCGCGACCGAGCCGGTCGCCGGCAGCGGGCCGGTGGGGGAGGGGCCGGTCGGGTCGGGGTTGGTGGCGATGAAGCGGGCGCCGCCGGCGACCAGCCGGATCGCCTGGGTGATGCGCTCGAAGCTGTAGGTGCGGGTCTCGCCGAGGACGACGTAGTCGGGGTCGCGGTCGGTCAGGGTGTAGCCGGCCTCGTGCAGGGCGGTGGTCAGCCCCGACTCGCCGACGACGAAGGCGGTGCCGCCGGGGCGCTGGTCGTGGAGGAAGCGGGCGGTGGCCAGGGCCGAGGTCCAGATCTCCTCCTCGTCGACCTCGAGCCCGGTCGCGCGCAGCGAGGCGGCGAGGTCGCGACGGCTGTAGATCGAGTTGTTGGTCAGCAGCATGTGGGGCCGGCCGAGCTCGCGCAGCCGGCGCAGGAACTGGTCCGCGCCGGGCAGCGCCGCCAGCTCGTGGACGAGGACGCCGTCCATGTCCATCAGCCAAGACTCGATGCGCCGCGGGCCCATCGGGCGAGATTAAGCGCAAAGAGGGGCACAATGGTGACGTGGATGGGCGGATCGGAGACGAGCTCCGCCAGGAGCGCGAAGCCCGCGGAGTCGGGCTCGAGGAGATCGAGGCCGCAACCGGGATCCGTGCCCGCTTCCTGCTCGCGATCGAGGAGGAAGAATGGGACGAGCTGCCGGGCGAGTTCTACGCCCGCGCCTTCACCCGCAAGTACGCCGGCTATCTCGGCCTCGACCCGGCGGAATTCGCGCTCGAGCGCCGGCCCGACGCGGTCGGGCCCGGCGGCGCGCCGAGGGTCGAGCCGCAGCTGGTTCCGGAGCAGCCCTCGGCGCGGATGCCGCGCCGCTGGCTGCCGGCCCTGGCCGCCGCGGCGGGGCTGCTGCTGGTCGCAGTGGCTGTGGTCGTCGTGGTCGCCTCCTCGGGCGGCGGCTCGGCCAACTCGCCCTCCGTGCAGGACGGCAAGGGGGGCGGCGGCAAGCAGCACCACAAGCCGAAGCCGCCGCCGCCGCAGAAGACGAGCCTGCGCCTGACCGCCACCGCCGAAGTCTGGGTCTGCCTGCTCGACGGCGCCGGCAAGCCGCTGATCAACGGCGAAATCCTCCAGCCGGGGAGCGAAGCCGGCCCCTTCAGCTCGCGCCGCTACTCGATGTCGCTCGGCAACGGCGGGGTCGCGCTGACCGTCGACGGGGCGGCGATGGCGACGCCGGAAAGCTCGAGCCCGGTCGGCTTCGCGATCGACGAAGGCGGGAAGCTGAGTGAGATCCCCGAAGGCGAACGGCCCGAATGCGCCTGAGGCGCGCTCAGGCGGGGGGCTTGAACGAGACCGGGTGGCCCGGGCTGAGGTAGGTGCTGAGCTGCGCGAACAGTTCGCTGGCGTTGCCGACGCCGTTGCTCGAGCTGACCGGCAGCTGCGTGGTGACGATGCCGAGCGAGAGATCCTGCGCCGGCAAGTAGGCGGCGAGCCCGGTGTAGCCGTCGATGAAGGGGTTCTGGTACTGCCACCCGTTCTGCACCAACACCCCGAGCCCGTAGTAGTTGGTCGGGCTGAAGGGTTTGAGGTGGCCGGTGTTGGCGTTCGAGATCCGTTCCCGGTTCGACTGCTTGGAGATCAGCGCGCCGCGGGCCATGTCGCGGAAGCCGCGGACGGCGTCGGCCATCGTCGCGGTCATCACCGTGCCGGCGCCGATCGACCAGGACGGGCTCCAGAAGGTGCAGTCCTCGTAGCGGCCGCGTTCGCCGGTGTAGGCGTGGAGGCCGGGGCCCGGGAATGCCGGGTAGCGGGTGACCGCGGTGTGGTCGAGGCCGAGCGGGCCGAGGATGCGTTCGTGCATCAGCGCGTCGATCGACTTGCCCGTCACCTTGGCGATCACCTGGCTGAGGATCGCGAAGTTGGTGTGGGCGTAGTGGAAGCAGGTGGTGGGCTTGCAGACGATCGGCAGCGTGAAGGCCCAGTGGATCAGTTCGTTGGCGCTGAACTGGCGGAACGGGTTTTCGAACAGCAGCTGCTGGAAGGGTTCGTTCTCCTGAATGAAGTCGGGGTAGCCGGAGGTGACGCTGGCCAGCATCCGCAGGGTGATTTCGCTCGACTCCGGGAAGTTCGGCCGGTACTTGGAGAGCGGGTCGTCGAGCGAGAGCTTGCCTTCGTCCTGCAGCTGCAGCAGCAGGTCGATCAGGTAGGGGATCGCGATCGAGCCGATCCGCCAGTACATGTGCGAGTTCGCTGGCGTGCCCTTCATCGAGTTGCCGAAGCCCTTCTGGACCAGCGGTTCTCCGCCGATGTCGACGCGGATGATCGTCGCCCGCAGCCCCAGTTCGGGCATCGCCTGGCGGACCATCGCTTCGATGTGCCGGCGGGCCGCGATACGGCTGGCGCAGCCGGTGGCGACGGTCACCTGCTGCGGCGGGCAGGTCGGCGCGGCGCTGGCGGACGGGGCGAGGAAGGCGGCGAGAGCCGCGCAGAGGAGCAGCGTCAGGGCCGAGGTTCGGAGGGCGCTCCTCAAGGTGCGGCGATCCTATCCATCCTTGTGAGGTACGGTCCCGCGCATGTTGCCCCGGTCCCGGCTTCGCGCTCGCCTGGCGGTCGCGATCGCGGCCCTCGCGCTCTTGGCGCTGGCGGCGCCCACGGCTGGCCTGGCGGCGCCGGCCGGCGGCGGCGGGCAGCGCCTGGCGAAGGTCGACGACGCGGTCCACGGGGTGATGGCGCAGCGCGAAATCCCGGGTGTGATCCTCGGGGTCTGGCAGCGCGGCAAGCCGCCGATCGTCAAGGCCTACGGTGCCCGCAACGTCGACCTGGCGAGCCACGAGCGCGGCAAGAAGATGAGCACCGGCCTCTACATGCGGATCGGCAGCGAGACCAAGACCTTCACCGGCACCGCCGTGCTGCAGCTGGTCGGCGAAGGCAAGGTCGCGCTCGACGACCCGATCGGCAAGTACGTCCCCGGCGTCCCCAACGGCGAGAACATCACCATTCGCGAGCTCGGCGACATGCGCAGCGGCCTGGTCAGCTACACCGCCACCGAAGGCTGGGCGAAGGAATTCTTCGCCAATCCCCGCCGTCCCTGGACCCCGCAGGAACTTCTCTCCTACAGCTTCAGCCAGCCGCCGATCTTCCCGCCGAACGGAACCTTCAACTACTCGAACACCAACTTCGTCCTGCTCGGCCTGCTGGTCGAAAAGGTCAGCGGCGAAAAGCTCGGGGACTACTTCGAGCGGCACATCATCGGGCCGCTGCACATGACCCATACCGTGTTCCCGTCGAGCGCCGCCTTCCCGCGGCCGCACGCGAACGGCTACACCGCGCAGGACCTGGCCGGCACGGTCGCCGACACCACCAACTGGGACCCGTCCTGGGGCTGGGCCGCGGGGGCGATGATCTCCGACCTCCACGATCTGCGGATCTGGGCGAAGTCCGTCGCCACCGGCAGCCTGCTGAAGCCGGCGATCCAGCGCCAGCGCGAACGGTTCATCCCCGCGCCGGGCCTCGAGCCGGCCCGCTACGGCTTCGCCCTGTTCGACGTCAAGGGCTGGATCGGGCACAACGGCTCGCTGCCCGGCTACGAGAGCCTCACCGTGTACTCGCCGTCACTGCGGACGACGATGGTGATCCTCCTCAACTCCGACATCAGCCCGAAGTCGGGCGAGCTCTCGACCCTGCTCGGCAAAGCGGTCACCCGCGTGATCGCCCCCCACAACGTCTTCTTCTTCAAGCCCGGCGCCCAGCAGTCGCCGAAGCACTAGCCCTCGGCCTCGTCGCCCTTGTAGCCGGCGGGCGGGCCTTCCTGTGGGCCGAGCTCCGGCGCGAAGGCGGCGGCGCAGCGCTCGAAGTGGGCCTTCCAGGCGTCGGCCGCGGGCTCGAGGCCGGCCAGCCGGTCGAGGCAGGTTTCCCAGCCGGCGGCGTTGCGGGCGGCGGCGCCGGCCGGCAGCTCGTCGACGAGGACGAGGCGGGTGCCGCCCTCGCGTGGGCTCAGCTCGAAGCGCAGCGTCTCCTCGCCCCAGGTGAAGGCCAGCTCGCGCGGCTCCGCCGCCGCCAGCACCTCGCCGCTCACGATCGCGGTCAGCCCGCGCGGCGGCGTCGTCGTCTGCGAGGACGGCGACGGCGAGGACGAAGCCGGCGGCGACAACTGCATCCGCGTCCTCAGCCCGGCCGGCGAGCTCGAGACCTTCGCCCGCAACGACACCCCGCTCGACCTCCACCGCTGGGAGGAAGCCCCGAAGGGGACGATCGGCCGCAGCGAGCGGTCCGGCGCCACCTACAGCCCGGACGGCAGGTGGCTCTTCGCCCACCTCCAGTACCCCGGCCGCACCTTCGCGATCACCGGGCCGTGGGAGCGCGGCTGGCTCTGACCGGCGCGCGCCGCCTCAAGCTCTCCGCCACCGCCGCGAGCACCTCGTCCGGTTCGTGCTCCAGCTGCAGGTCGGTGACCCGTTCGACCTCGACCCCGAGCCGGCGCAGCTCCCGCTCGCGCTTGCGGTCCTGCTCGAAGGAGCGGCGCGAGCCGTGGGTGGCGTAGGTGTCGAGCTCGACGCAGAAGCGGTGCTCGGGCCAGTAGCAGTCGAGCTCGTAGGGGCCGACGATGAAGTTGTGGCTGGGGAGGGGGAGGGACGAGGTGCGGAGCAGGGCGCGGAAGTCTCGCTCGAGGTTCGAGCGGATCACGGTCGGATCGGGCCGGTAGACGCGGAGGGCCTGCTGCAACGGTCCGTAGCCGGGGTGGCGGCTCGTGCGAGCGAGCAGCGATTCGAACCGCCGCAGATCGAGGCGTTTGGAGCCTTCTGCGGCCTCGAGCATCGTCGGCAGCGCATCAGGCCACCGGGCCGCGATATCGAGATGCGTCCGCTCCAAGGAGGTCGCCGGGATCCCGTCGACCTCCGTCACGTCCTCGGCGGTGAGCGGCGCGTAGTGGACGAAGAATTCCTGGCGACGATGGCCACGGCGGCTCGGAACGGTGAGGTCGAAGCCCGACGGCCGGTACCTGGCGAGCCCGAGGAGCCAGGCCGCGGTCCAGTGGCTCGCGACCGCCGGCGCGCAGGCGAGCACCGCCGCCATGCACCGCCCCTCCCAAGCCAGGTCCGTGTGGCCGACCGCGTACACGCCGCGGTGAACGCGATGCAGGCGCCCAGCCTTTGCCCAGTCCGCAACGGTGCTCTTGGCGTAGCCGAGCGCGACGAGCTGGCGGGTCGAGACCACACCATGCTGCTCCGCCGCCACCGCTGCGAGATCGAAGTGCGGTCGCCTGCGCCGCTGGTCCGTCATAGGCGTTCTAAGGGCGCAGGGGTGGCGGATTCTCCCCCCGGGTGCCGTTCCGAGCGGGTCCGCGCGGGCACTGGAAGAATGCCGGCGGTGAAGGTCGGGACGCCGCTCGGCGAATATCCGTTCGTCTTCCAGCGGCTCGAGCGCCGCGACGGTGGGCTGGCGGTGGTCGGCTCGGTCGCCGGGATCGAGTCGACGGTCGTGATCGAGCCCGAGGACCTGGCGGCGCTGGCGAAGCGCGCTGCGCTGCCGCTGGCCGCCGTGGCCCTGCTCGCCGCCTACGCCCGCTCGCGCTGAGTTGAGCCGGCCGGTCGAGCACCGCGCGCCGCTCGCGGAGATCGCCCGCGAGTGGCTGCGGATCGGCGTCACCGGGTTCGGCGGGCCGCCGGCTCACATCGGCCTGTTGCGGCAGTTGGTGGTCGCGCAGCGGGGCTGGATGGACGCCCACGCCTTCGAGGACGCCAACGCCGCCTGCTCGCTGCTGCCCGGCCCGTCCTCGACCCAGCTGGCGATCTTCTGCGCTTACCGGGTCGGCGGCTGGCCGGGGGCGATCGTCGGCGGGCTCGGCTTCGTCGTCCCGGCGGTGGTGATGGTGCTGGCGCTCTCGGTCCTCTTCCTCTCGCAGTCGCCGCCCGACTGGATCCGCGGTGCCGGCGCCGGGGCCGGGGCGGCGGTGGCGGCGGTCGCCGTCCGCGCCGGGCTCGACCTGATCGGGCCGAGCTGGGACCGGGCAAAGGGGGAGCGGGTGCCAGCCCGGCGCTGGGGCGCCTACGCGCTGGTCGGCGGTGCCGCGGCGGCCGCGGTCGGCCCCTACCTGGTGCTGGCCCTGCTCGGCTGCGGCGCGGTCGAGCTGGTCCTGCGGCGGGGGCGCTCCGTCGCCGCGGCGGTCGACCCGGCGGCGGTGGCGCTGATGGCGGCGGCGAGCGCCGGGGTCGGCAGCCTGGTCTGGACCGCGCTCAAGGTAGGCGCCCTTTCCTTCGGCGGCGGCTTCGTGATCGTGCCGCTGATGCAGGACGACGCGGTCCACGTCTACCACTGGATGACCAACGCCGAATTCCTCAACGCGGTGGCGCTCGGGCAGGTGACGCCGGGGCCGGTGGTGGCGACGATCGCGGCGGTGGGCTACGCGGCGGCGGGGATCGGCGGCGGCCTGCTGGCCGCCTTCGTCGCCTTCCTTCCCTCGTTCTCGTTCATCCTCCTCGGCGCCGGCCGCTTCGAGCGCCTGCGCGCCGACGCGGGCGCCCGCGGCTTCCTCGGGGGCGCCGGCCCGGCGGCGATCGGCGCGATCCTCGGCTCGGCGATCCCGCTCGCCGCCGCCCTCAACGAGGGCTGGCAGGCGGCGATCCTAGCCGCCGCCGCGGTGGCGCTGCTGCTCCTGCGACGGGGCGTGGTGCCGACCCTGCTCGGCGCCGGCGCGGTCGGCGTCGTCATCGCCCTCGCCGGCGGTCCACTGCCTTGAGAGACCGGGCGCGAGCGGTCGGGGTACGCAGTCGTTCTTGCCGTCCGACGGTGGCGGGAGAGTTCCCGCGCCGATGACTCACCGCTCGCTCACTGTCTTCGCTGCCCTCGTCGCGCTGGTCGCCTGCATGGCGCTGACGGTCGGCGTCGCCGCCGGCGCCCCGTCGGTCGGCGCCGAAGGGGCGCCCAAAGAACCCGGCTCGAAACGGCACCCGCAGCCTCCGAAGCCGAGCCCGCACGGGAAACTGACGCAGCTGCAGGGCAAAGCGGGCTGCATCGTCGCGGCCGGCGCCAAAGGCCCGGCCTCCTGCGGCCGGGCTCGCGCTCTCACCGGACCGGGCGACGGTTTCGGCTCGCACGCGATCGCGATCAGCCCTGACGGCCGCAGCGTCTACGTCGCCGCCTCCAAAAGCAGTTCGATCGCGGTCTTCGCCCGCAACCCGCAGACCGGTGCCCTGAAGCAGCCGAAAGGCAAAGCCGGCTGCGTCGCCGCCAAAGCCGAACACGGCTGCGGGCTGGCGATCGGGCTGATCGGGCCGAACTCGGTCGCGGTCAGCCCCGACGGCCAGTATGTCTACGCGACCTCGCGCGGAGGCAGCTCGCTGACCAGCTTCCTCCGCGACAAGAAAACCGGGGCCCTCGTGCAGCTGCCGCCGTCGAGCTCGGGCTGCATCTCCGGGCTGCCGATCCCGGAGTGCACCGCCGCCAGGGCGCTGGTCGATCCCGACGTCGTCGTGGTCAGCCCCGACGGCAAGAACGTCTACGTCGGCGCCTTCGCCGGCAACGCGGTCGTCAGCTTCGCCCGCAATGCCGCCAGCGGCGCTCTCACCCAGCTCGAAGGGACGGCCGGCTGCATCGCGCTGGCGACCGGCGGCTGCGCCACCGGGGTCGGGCTGGGAGCGATCGAGGGGCTCGACATCAGCCCCGACGGCACCGCGGTGTACGCGGCGGCCGCCAGCTCCAACGCGATCGCCGTGCTCGCACGCAACGCCGAAACCGGCGCCCTCGCGCAGGCGACCGACAAGACCGGCTGCATCACCAACGTCGAAACGACCGGCTGCACCACCGGCCGGCAGATCGCCGGCGCCAACACCGTTGCGGTCGGCCCGCAGGGCGCCGTCTACGTCACCTCGCTGCTCAGCAACAGCATCACCTCGTTCAGCGAGGCCGAACCGGCAAAGCTCGTCCAGAACGAAGGCGCGGCCGGCTGCCTGATCTTCCTGCGCTCGGCCGGCTGTGCGTTCGGGCGAGCGATGTCGGCGCCGGAGGGGGTGGCCGTCTCGCCCGACGGCAGCAGCGTCTACGTCACCGCCTTCGCCACCGGGGCGATCGACGTGATGGACCGCGACCCGAAAACCGGCGGCGTCGAACAGAAGCCCCACCGGGCCGGCTGCGTGGCGCCGAAATCGGTGTCGGGATGCACGCTCGGCCGGGCGCTGGCCGGCTCCGGCTCAGCCGTCGTCAGCCCCGACGGCCGCAACGTCTACTCGACCGCATTCGTCAGCAACGCCGTCGACGTCTTCAGGAGGCACAAATGAGTGAGAGCGAGCGCCACGACGGTGGCCTGACCCGCAAACAGCTGCTCGGGGCGGGCGCCGCCGCGACCGCGACCGCCTTCCTCTCCGGCAGCGGCGTCGAGCGGGCGATGGCGGCGAAAGGCGGCGGCGGGGATCCCGTCGCCGGGATGAACGTGATCCTCTTCATCACCGACCAGGAGCGGGCGATCCAGCACTTCCCGCCGAACTGGATGCGGCAGAACCTGCCCGGGATGCGGCGCCTGCGCCAGCACGGCCTCAGCTTCGAATCCGCCTGCACCGCCGCCTGCATGTGCTCGCCCTCGCGCTCGAGCATGATGACCGGCTACTTCCCCGCCCAGCACGGCGTCAAATACACGCTCGAGGAAGACATGTCGGCGCGGAAATACCCGCAGGTCAACCTGCCGACCGACCTGCCCAACCTCGGCACGGTGATGAAGGCGGCCGGCTACCAGGTCGCCTACAAGGGCAAGTGGCACTGCTCGAAACCGGCGACGAAGGAAGAAGCGGTGCCCGCCGATCTCGAAAAGTACGGCTTCGATCGCTGGGACCCGCCGGACGCCGGCGCCAACCAGGATCCGCCCGAGGCCGGCGGCGGCAACATCAACAACGACGGCCGCTTCATCGAATCGCAGGGGTCCGACTCGGCCGGAACCGAGGGCGCGATGCAATACCTCGAGACGGTCGAAGCGCAGAAACAGCCGTTCTTCCTGGTGATCTCACTGGTCAACCCGCACGACGTCCTCTTCTACCCGAGCAGCACCTTCGACGAAGCCGGCTACGACAAGTCGTGGCTGGCCGGCGAGATCGGCCTGCCGCCGACGGTCGCGGAAGACCTCTCGACCAAGCCGAGCGTTCAGAAAGAATTCCTCCACATCATGAACCTGACCGGGACCCCCCGCAAAGACGCGGAAAAACGGGCCTACCTGAACTTCTACGGCAACCTGATGCGCTCCTCCGACAACTACCTGGTCGACGTGCTCAACAAGCTGGAAGAGAAGGGGCTCTACGACGACACCCTGATCATCCGCACCTCCGACCACGGCGAGATGGGGCTGGCCCACGGCGGCCTGCGGCAGAAGAACTTCAACTTCTACGAGGAGACGATGAATGTGCCGCTCGTCTACTCGAATCCGAAGCTCTTCCCGCGCCCCTACACCTCCGACGCACTGATCTCTCACGTCGACCTGCTGCCGACCCTGGCGAGCCTGGCAAAAGCGCCGAAATCGGCGCGGCGCGACTGGGCCGGGGTCGACTACTCCGACCTGGTTCTGGATCCAGGCGGCAAGGGGACCGCCCAGGATTACGTCGTCTTCACCTACGACGACTTCCAGTCCGGGCAGAAGACCCCGCCCTACCCGAAACCGCCGAACCACATCGTCAGCATTCGCGAACAGCGCTGGAAGCTGGCGAAGTACCACGCGGTCGAAGTCACGGTCGACAAGAAAACCGAAATGCCGGTCGAAACGCGCCCGGAAGAACCGGTGCCGCCGCAGTGGGAGATGTACGACCTGAAACGCGACCCGAACGAGGAAAAGAACCTGGCGGCGCCGGGATTCGAACGGACGCCGCTGCAGGAGCGCGAATTCAAACGGCTGCGGAAGAAGCTGGCGGCGGTCGAGAAGACGCGGCTGCACCCGCTGAAGGAACCGGTCGCGGCCTGAGCGAGCGCCGCGACCCCTGGGAGGACCCCCGCGTCATCGCCGGGATGGAGCGCCTGCTCGCCCGGCGCGAGGAGGTGCTTGCCGCCGGCGCCCGCCCGCTCGGCTGGAAGCTCGCCTTCGGCACCGCGGCGGCGATGGAGGCGCTCGGGCTGGGCGGGCCGCTGGTCGGCTTCCTCACCGATTCGACCCTGATCGCCAGCGGCGGCGAGTGCGCCGTCGGCACCTGGGCGGTGCCGAAGCTCGAGGCGGAGATCGCGATCCACCTCGGCCCCGGCGGGAACCAGGTGGCGGCGGTCGCCGCGGCCTTCGAGCTGGCCGATGCCGACCGGCCGCCGACCGAGACCGAGGAGGTGCTCGCCGGCGACATCTACCACCGCGGCGTCGTCCTCGGCGAGCCCGTCGCCCGCCCCGAGGGACCGCTCGCGGTGCGGGTCGAGCGCGACGAGGAGACCTTTGCCGCCAACGAGGACGCCGAGGCGACGCTCGGCGGGCTCGACGACCTCGCCGCCTACGTCTCCGGGTACCTCGAGCGCTTCGGCGCCGAGAGTCGCGAGGGCGAAGTCGTGATCAGCGGCTCGGCGGTGGGGCTGATCGACGTCGAGCCCGGCCAGTTCTGGTCCTCGCGGGTCGAGGGCGTCGGCGCGGTCGCAGTTCGTCTCACCTGAGCTGGCCCCGACTCGAGCCGCCCGCGTCACGGAATCTTCACCTTGCCGAAACAGCTTCGCCACATCGCGCGCTGAAGCCGTTTCTAGGTTGCGTCTCAGTCTCGTCCTGAGTCTCGTAACCACACCTGAAAAGGGGATTCGATGAAAGGCAAGCGCCTTACGGCGACGGCTGTCGCCGCGCTCGCGCTGACGGTGGCCGGTGCCGGCACCGCCGCCGCGACCGGAGCGTTCTCGTCGCACCAGACCGACACCGAAAAGGCGGTGGCGGCAGCTCTGAAGAAGAAGGACCCGAAGAACGTGATCTTCCTGCTCGGCGACGGCATGGGCACCCAGGAGATCACCGCCGCCCGCTACTACCAGGGCGTCGACAACGCGCTCAACGTCGACCGGATGCCCTTCACCGGCTTCGACACGACCTGGTCGGTGAAGCCGGGTGCGGGCCCGAGCTACCTGCCCGACTACGACCCGGACTCGGCCTCGACCGGGACCGCCTGGGCGACCGGTCGGAAATCCATGGACGAGCGGATCTCGCAGGGCCCGAGCACGGCCGAAAACGTTCCCGGTCAGAACCTGACCACGGTGCTCGAGCTGGCGCAGAAACAGGGGATGAAGGTCGGCGACGTCTCGACTGCCGAAATCACCGACGCCACCCCGGCGGTGCTCGCCTCGCACATCTCCCTGCGCGGCTGCCAGGGCCCCGCCGACATGGGCGCCTGCCCGAAAGAGACCAAGGGCGCCGGCGGGCTCGGCTCGATCGCCGAGCAGGAGGTCGACCACCACGTCGACGTGCTCCTCGGCGGCGGCCGTGCCCGCTTCGAGCAGACGATCGGCAGCGGCCCATACAGCGGCAAGACGGTGGTCCAGTCGGCCCAGGAACAGGGCTACCGCTACGTCACCGACGCCGACGGCCTCAGCACGGTCGGCGGCAACAAGCCGGTGCTGGGCCTCTTCAACAGCGGCAACATGTCGCTCGAGTGGACCGGTCCGGCGGCCGCGCTCGGCAAGGGCAACGCGCCCGAACCGTGCAAAGAAGGCCAGCGGCCCGGCAATGAGCCGAGCCTCGCGGCGATGACCCGGCGGGCGCTCGACCTGCTCGGCGACAACAACAGGAAGGGGTTCTTCCTGCAGGTCGAGGGTGCCTCGATCGACAAGCAGGACCACGCGACCAACGCCTGCGGCCAGATCGGCGAGACGGTCGCCTTCGACCGTGCGATCGGGGTCGCGCTCGACTACCAGGAAGACCATCCCGAGACGCTGGTCGTCGTCACCGCCGACCACTCGCACACCAGCCAGATCGTCGGCGAGGACGCGAGCGGCAGCGGCCTGCCGACCGGCTACTCGACCAACCTGACCACCAAGGACGGTCAGACTCTGGCCCTCACCTACGGCACCGCCGGCTACGGCGGCGAACCGGGCAAAGGCCCGGTCGCGGTGCCGCCGAGCCAGCAGCACACCGGCGCGGTCGTGCCGGTCTGGGCGAGCGGCCCCGGCGGGCTCGCGGTGCTCGGCACCAACGACCACACCGACCTGTTCGGCGTGCTCGGGCAGTAGTCGACGCGGCGCGGCGGCTCCGGCCGCCGCGCCGCCAACAGCCTTTTCACAATCCGCCCGCCCCGCGGCGCTCCGATTGAGCCCGGATGAACGCCGTAGACATCATCTTCGCGCTCGTCGCCGCCGCCGGCCTCAGCTTCCTCGGCGCCTTCATCTCGCTGAGCGTCGCCGCCACCGTCGCCGAGGGAATCGTCGAAGCGGGCGCGATCACCTGGTGGTTCGGCATTCCCTCGTCCTCCTCGCACGCGCTGATCGGGCAGCGTCGTCGGCGCCACGATCGTCGCCACCGGGACCAGCGCGGTCGAGTTCGGAGGCCTGATCTCGAAGGTGATCCTGCCGGCGGCGATCTCGCCGGTCCTCGCCGGTCTGCCGGCGCTGATCGGCGTCACCTTCATCTGCTGAGCGCGGCGAGAGCTAGCCCGCTGGCGCGCCGCCGCCGCCGAGCCCGCGGGGCGCCAGCACCGGCGCCAGCCGCCGCAGCTCCTCGAGGTGCAGCCGCGAGAGCTGCTCGATCCGCCGGCCGCCGTCCTTGGTGAGGCGGATCCGCACCACCCGGTGGTCGGCACCGTCGCGCTCGCGGTCGACGAGGCCGGCGGCGCTGGCGCGGTCGACCAGCTCGACGACGCTGTGATGGCGCAGGACCAGGTACTCGGCGAGCTCGCGGATCGTCGGCCCGGCTTCGTGCGGGTGGCCTCGCACCGCCAGCAGCAGCTGGTGCTGGGCCGGCGTCAGCCCGGCCGCCTTGGCTTCGCCCTCGCTCCAGCGCATGAACCGCCGCAGCGCCGTGCGGAAGGCCAGCAGCCGCTCGTAGTCGGTCTGGCTCAGCGCCGCGTCGGGCACTGGCTCGGCCACGGTCAGGCCCCCTCGGTGCGGGCGGCGCGGAGCCCGATCAGCTCCAGCGGGCGCAGCGGCCGCGAGCGGTGGCGTTCCTCGTCGAGGTCGCGCAGCCGCCCGGCCAGGAGCTGCTCGAGCGCGACCGTGCCGAGCACCCGTTCCGGCGCCTCGCGCTCGGCGACCGGCAGCACCGTGTGTTCGGAGGCGGCCATCAGGTAGGCGACGTGGCGCAGGGTGTCATCGGCGAAGACGATAGGGGCCCCGGCGACGGTTTCCGCCGCCGCCGGCCCGGCTGCCATCACGTCGCCGACGAACAGCACCTCGAGGGGGTCGACGCTGTATTCGCGGCTGAGGTGGACGCCGCGCCGCGCCACCTTCTCGGTCAGGACCGAGCGCCGCAGCAGCAGGACCGAGACCGCGTAGGCGGCGCTCGCCGCGATCAGGAGCGGCAGTAGCGCTTCCCAGCGGTGGGTCAGCTCGAGCGCGAAGACGACGCCGGTCAGTGGCGAGCGCATCACCCCGCCGAGCACGCCCGCGAGCCCGACCAGCGCCCAGAAGCCGGGGGCGACCGGCGGGAAGACCAGCGCCTCGAGGCCGCCGAGGGCGCCGCCGATCATCAGCATCGGCGCCAGCACGCCGCCGGAGGTGCCGGAGCCGAGAGCGAGCGACCAGATCAAGGTCTTGACGATCAGGATCCCGACCAGCAGGTCGGTCGTGATCGAGCCGTCGAGCTCGGAGCTGATCACGTCGTAGCCGACCCCGAGCGCCTGCGGCACGACCAGCCCGCCGAGGCCGATGATCACGCCGCCGATCGCCGGCCACCACATCCAGTGCACCGGCAGCCGCGAGAAGGCGTCCTCGGAGAGATAGACGAGCGAGGTGGCGAGCAGCGCCAGCAGCCCGGCGAGGCAGCCGGCGACCGCGCAGAGCGCGAAAACCGCCGCGTCGAAGTGGAGGGCGCCGGTTGGGGCGGGGAAGACCGGCCCCGGCCCGAGCAGCGGCACCCGCAGCGCCGTCGCCACCGCGACCGCCGCCGCCACCGGGATGAAGCTGCGCGGCCGCCACTCGAAGAGCAGCAGCTCGACCGCCAGCAGGACCGCGGCCAGCGGCGCGTCGAAGGTCGCCGCCATCCCCGCCGCGGCGCCGGCGACCAGCAGGGTCTTGCGCTCGTCGGCCGAGAGGTGGAGCAGCTGCGCCGCGATCGAGCCGAAGGCGCCGCCGGTCATGATGATCGGCCCCTCCGCCCCGAACGGGCCGCCGGTGCCGATCGCGATCGCCGAGGTGATCGGCTTCAGGATCGCCACCCGCGGCTGGATCCTGCTGCCGGAGGTGAGGATCGACTCGATCGCCTCCGGGATCCCGTGGCCGCGGATCTTCTCCGAGCCGAAGCGGGCGGCGAGGCCGACGACGAGGCCGCCGCAGACCGGCGCCAGCAGGATCAGCAGCGGCGGGTGATGGACGGCGCCGGGCGCGACCAGGGCGGTGTCGAAGCGCTGGTAGAAGACCAGGTTGGTGATCAGCCCGATCAGCCGCAGGAGCGCCCAGGCGACGCCGGCGGCGAGCGCCCCGATCGGCAGCGCGAAACCGACGATGAGGAGCACCCGGCGGCTGATCGCGAAGTCGCCGAGGTGACGGAGGTCCGAGCCAGTGCCTGACACGGACGGAAAAGTATCGCGTTACGATGTTTCTCAGACAGGGAGGGTGAGGGACCGCTTCTCGGCGCCGGCGCCATGCAGGCCGGCTGCCGCGTCGGCGCCGAGGACGCGGAAGGGCACCAGCAGGCGCCGGTCGAGCGCTTGCGGCGCCTCCTCGCCGCGGCCCGCCTCGCTGCCGACGTAGAGCACCTCGGTGGCCGGGAAGGTCCGCAGCTCGTCCTCGACCATCTGCACCAGGTCCTCGTCGCCGGGCCGCGCGCTCGCCTCGACCCCGGCCGCCGCCAGCGCCGCGGCGCTGAGCACGAGGTCGCGCTGCGCCGCCTCGCGAGCGCGGCGGACGTCCGAGGCCCAGCGGTCGAGGAAGCTTGCCCGGCAGGGGGCGAGCAGGCGCACGTCCGGCACGGTCCCCGGCGCGTCGGGGCGCAGGCCTTCGACCAGCACCGCCCGCGCCACCGCTGCGGCGGCGGGGTCGTCGCCGAGCGGCCGCTCGAGCACGACCAGCACGTGGCGCCGCCCGTCCCGCGGGGTCGCCGGCACGATCGGGCCGTAGGGTCGCTCGCGCACCGCCAGCACCACGATCGTCGCCGCGTCGAAGGCGGCCGTCGCCATCCCCACGCCCGGGCCGCCGACGTAGAAGCCGCCGACGATCGAGACCGCGATCGCGCTGACGAACACCGGCAGGAGCCATGCCGGGATCACCGCTTCGCTCCGCACCCGCTGATGCATCCGAAACCTCCCGTCCTCGCTGTCCCCCGGGCGATTGTCCTCCTACCCGCTTTCCGATGGAAGCGGATCCTCGGAGCTGCGGCGCCCGGCCAGGTAGCGGAGCAGCTGCGGGTCGTCCGAGCGCAGCTCCTCGACCGGCTCGCCGAAGCAGGTGCAGAGGTCGACGACCGCCTCGCGCTCGCCGAGCCGGCGGGTCCGCCAGAGGGCGCCGGCCTCCTCCCAGCGCGCCAGCGTCTGCAGCGGCGGCTCGCTCATGGCGACGACGATAGGGCCGGCGCGGGCAGGTGTCCAAATGGTCCTGGCGGCGGCGTCGTATGGTCAGGAGCCACCGCGCGTGGCGAACACGATCGAGGAGGACGAGATGCCGAACTACATGCTGCTGCTCTACGCCACCGAGGCGGACCGGGCCGAGGTCGCCGAGCGGGACGTCGACCTGCCGGAGTGGAAAGCGCGACTCGACGAGCTGGCCGAGCGGGGCGTGCTGCTCGGGACCGGGCGGCTGCACCCGGCCGACACCGCCACCACCGTGCGCCTGGTCGACGGCGAGGCCGAGCTCACCGACGGCCCCTTCGCGGTGACCAAGGAGATCCTCGGCGGCTACATCCTGGTCGACGTGCCGGACCTCGACGAGGCGGTGAAGATCGCCGCGGTGCTGCCGATCGCCCGCTTCGGCAAGGTCGAGATCCGTCCGGAAATGGCGATGGAGGAGATCGCCAGCCGCAGCGAAGAGGCGACGGCCGCCGGGTGAGCACGGCGGCGACCCCGCAGGGCGACCCGGTCGCCGCCGCGGTCCAGGCGGCGTTCCGGGCCGACCGCGGCGCCGTCCTGGCGACGCTGATCCGCCAAGTCGGCGACTTCCAGCTCGCCGAGGACGCGGTCCAGGACGCCTTCGAGTCGGCGCTTTCGGCCTGGCGCCGCGAGGGCGTCCCGGACCGCCCCGGCGCCTGGCTCACCGTCGCCGCCCGGCGCAAGGCGATCGACCGGCTGCGACGCGGCCGCTCGGCCGCCGACCGCACCGAGCGGCTGGGCCAGCTGCAGCGGATCGAAGGCGAAGAGGAAGGAGAGCCCGAGGTGAGCGAGGGGAGCGCGATCGAGGACGACCGGCTGCGGCTGATCTTCACCTGCTGCCACCCGGCGCTCGACCTGGCCGCCCGCGAGGCGCTGACCCTGCGCACGCTCGGCGGGCTCAGCACCGGCGAGATCGCCCGCGCCTTCCTCGTCGCCGAGCCGACGATGGGCAAGCGGATCGTCCGCGCCAAGCGCAAGATCGCCGACGCCGGAATCCCCTACCGGGTCCCCGCCGACGAGGAGCTGCCGGAGCGTCTGCGCGGCGTCCTCCGCGTCCTCTACCTGATCTTCAACGAGGGCTACGCGGCGACCGCCGGCGAGGAGCTGGTCCGCGCCGACCTCTGCGCCGAGGCGATCCGGCTGGCGACGCTCCTGACCGGGCTGATGCCGGACGAGAACGAGGCCTGGGGCCTCCTGGCGCTGATGCTGCTGCACGACGCCCGGGCCTCGGCCCGGACCGACGTCGAGGGCGGCTACGTGGCGCTCGGCGAGCAGGACCGGACGCGCTGGGACGAGGCCGAGCTGGCCCGCGGCCACGAGGCGCTGGCGCGGGCGATCCGGCTCGGGCCGCCCGGCCGCTACACGCTGCAGGCGGCGATCGACGCGCTCCACGTCGAGGCCCCCGACCCCGAGCACACCGACTGGGACCAGGTGGCGGCGCTCTACGGGGCGCTGGCCGAGCTCGACCCCTCGCCGGTGGTCGCCCTCAACCGCGCCGCCGCGGTCGGCTTCGCCGCCGGCCCCGAGGCGGGCCTCGCGCTGCTGGCGCCGCTGCTCGAGGAGCCGAAGCTGGCCGTCTACGCGCCCCTCCACGCGACCCACGCCGAGCTGCTGCGGCGGCGCGGCGAGGACGGGGCGGCGGCGGCCGCCTACGAGCGGGCGGCGGAGCTGACCGCCAACGCGGTCGAGCGGGCCGAGCTCGAGCGGCGGCGCGCGTCGCTGCGGGCCGGCTGAAACGTTCGTCCCCACCGAAACCGGATCGCCTCCTCGGCCGGTCCCCACTAGACACAGGCGCTGCGATCAAAATCGCTCGTCGCCAAGGGTGCGTCTCCGACGGCTCTGACGAAAGCGCCAGGCGGCCCCGGTCGACCCCGGTCGACCCCGGGGTCGTCGCAGCGTCAGGCGGCGAGTCGGGGGGCCGGGCTCAACACCGGCCTTACCTCACGGGTAATGGCGCTCGGAAGCGGCAGGGGTACGCTGGGGCCATGGCTACGACGGTGAGCGCACCGGGAGTCGGGCCGATGCTGCGCGAGTGGCGGCGCCGCCGCCACCGCAGCCAGCTCGAGCTGGCGCTCGACTCCGGCGTCTCGGCCCGCCACATCAGCTTCCTCGAGACCGGCCGCTCGAACCCCAGCCGGGAGATGGTGATCGGCCTCGCCTCCCAGCTCGAAGTGCCGCTGCGCGAGCGGAACGAACTGCTGATCGCCGCCGGCTACGCGCCCGAGTACCGCCAGCTCGCCTACGAGGACCCCGACCTGGCGCCGGTGCGCGAGGCGATCGAGCAGGTGCTCTCCGCCCACGACCCCTACCCGGCCCTGGTCGTCGACCGCCACTGGGAGCTGGTCGCCGCCAATCGCGGCCTCGGCATCCTCACCGCCGGCGTCGCCCCTCACCTGCTGGAGCAGCCCGCCAATGCGCTGCGGATCTCGATGCACCCGGAAGGGATGGCGCCGCGGATCCTCAACCTCGGCGAGTGGCGCGCCCACACCCTGCACCGGCTCGAGCGCCAGATGCGGCTGACCGGCGACGCCGCGATCGCCGGCCTGATCGAAGAGCTCTCCTCCTACCCCGGCCCGGAGATGCCGGAGGAGGGGAGAGGGCCAGTCCACGACGTCTTCGTGCCGCTGCGGGTGCGCGGACCGAAGGACGAGGAGCTCCGCTTCTTCGGCACGATCGCGACCTTCGGCACCGCCGTCGACGTCACCGTCGCCGAGCTCTCGATCGAGTCCTTCTTCCCCGCCGACGATGCCACCGCGGCCGCGACCCGCGCCTGGGCCCCGCGCTGAGCCGCCCGCCCGCGGTTTAAGCTGCCGCCAATCGTCCAGGGGCAGCACCGATGCAGGGGAGGCACTGATGCGCGGATTCCGGCCGAAGCCCACCTACGCGAACGTGATCGCGACGGTCGCGCTGTTCGTCGCCCTCGGCGGCGGCGCCTACGCGGCGACCCGGCTGCCGAAGAACAGCGTCGGCCCGAAGCAGCTCCAGGACGAAGCGGTAACGCCGCCGAAGCTGAGCAGGGCGGCGGTCAAGAGCCTGGAAGGTGAGCGGGGGCCGAAGGGTGCAACGGGACCGAAGGGTTCGACCGGCGCCCAGGGTCAGCGCGGGCCGGAGGGTCCGCGGGGGGCGCAGGGAGATCGCGGCCCCGAGGGGCCGCGGGGACTCACCGCGATGGGGTCGCTGGTGATCGACGCGACCGCGGGCTCGGTTCCGATCGATGGGACCACCCATCCGCTGTCGCTGTCGGGGGTCACGACCTGGACTGCGCAGCCCCGCCAGGTCGGGCTCTTCGCCGCCCAGGCGATCTTCAAAGTCGCCTTCGAAAACCAGACCTCGCCGATCGAAGCGTGCACCGTGACCGTGAGCCTCTTCGACAACGGCAACTGGATCGGCCAGATCTCGATGCCGTTCATCAACACCGTTCCCGAAGCGACCACCTTCAAGGCCTACTTCCCGCCGGTGGCGGAATCGACCCTGGGCGTTGTGCAGCCGGGAATCGCCCACACGATCACCGCCGAATACGACGGCACCGCCGCCGGCAGCTGCAAAGCGGGGTCCGAGATCGAAAAGCTGAGGGTCGTCGCAGTCCCGGCCGGCGAAGAACCGATCGCGATTCCTAGGGCATGACCCCGCGGTTACCTCCGAGGTAATCGACGCGGTTACTCCTGGCGGCCAACCTGGCTGCCATGAGATCCCAAGCGCAGCACCTTCGAGCTTCCGCCAAGACGGGCGCTCTGACGATGGCCGTGCTGATGGCCGGCACCTTCGTCTTCGTCCTCGACTTCTTCGTCGTCAACGTCGCGATCCCCGCGACCCAGGCCGACCTCGGCGCCAGCGACGGTCAGATCCAGCTGGTCGTCGCGACCTACGCGATCGCGATCGCTTCGCTGCTGATCGTCGGCGGGCGGCTGGGTGACCTCCTCGGCCGCCGGCGCTTGTTCGCCGGCGGGCTGGCGCTCTTCACCGCGGCCTCCGCGCTCTGCGGGGCGGCGCCGAGCATCGAGGTCCTGCTCCTCGGCCGGGTCGTGCAGGGCGTGGGGGCGGCGCTGTTCGCGCCGCAGGTGCTCTCGATCATCGGCGTCGGCTACGAGGGTGCGGCCCGGCGCCAGGCGGTGACTGTCTACGGGCTGGTGCTGGGGCTCGGCGCGGTCAGCGGCCAGCTGATCGGCGGCGCCCTGATCGAGCTCGACCTGCTCGGGCTCGATTGGCGTGCCTGCTACCTGGTCAACGTGCCGATCGGGATCGCCGCGGTGGCGCTGGCGCCGCGGGCGCTCGCCGAGTCGCGGGCCGAGGGCGGGGAGCGGCTCGACGTCCTCGGGGCGGCGCTCGCCGGCGCCACCCTGGTCGCGATCGTGCTGCCGTTGATCGAGGGCCGCGCCCAGGGCTGGCCCGCCTGGACCTTCGCCTCGATGGTGGCCGCGGTGCCGCTGGCGGCCGGGTTCGTCGTCCGGCAACGGCGCCTGGCCGCGGCCGGCGGCTTGCCGCTGGTCGACCCGGCGCTGTTCCGCCACCGCGCCTTCACCGTCGGCGTCCTCGCCTCGGTCGTCTTCTACGCCGGGATGGCCTCGTTCTTCCTCGTCCTCGCCATCTACCTGCAGGAGGGCTGCGGCCTCAGCGCCCTCGACTCCGGCCTGGTGTTCACGGCCCTCGCCGGCGGCTACCTGGCGGCCTCGGTCGGGGCCGAAGCGCTGGCGCCGCGCTTCGGGCGGCAGGTGCTGGCGGCCGGTGCCGTCGTCCGCGCCGTCGCCCTCTGCGGCCTGGCGCTGACCGTCGCCGGCATCGGGGTCGGCGGCTCGCCCTGGCTGCTGCTGCCGGCGCTGGCGGTCGACGGCATCGGCATGGGCCTGCTGACGGCGCCGCTGGTCGCGACCGTGGTCGGTGGGATGGAGGAGCGCCACGCCGGCGCCGCCTCCGGCGTCCTCTCGACCGCTCAGCAGGTCGGCAACACGATCGGCGTAGCCGCGATCGGCGCCGTCTTCTACGGCGCCCTCGGCCCCGAAGCCGATTTCGCCGGTGCCTTCGAGGCGGCCCTCCTCTGCGTCGCCGCCGTCAGCCTCGCCGTCGCGGCCCTGGTCCAACTCCTCCCCGGCCGAGGCGCTGCGAGGGACGAAACCGCCGCCCAGGCCCCAGCCGCCGCTTGACCCCGGGCCGCCGTGGTTGTCTTTCGTAACCCCAGGCGTTACGAAAGACAACCACGGCCGAGCGGACCGGGCAAAAGGACAACCACGCGCGGCGCCTCCGCGGCTCTGGCGGCCGACTCGGCCAAGCGGCGCCGGCGCGGGCCAAGGCAAAGACCGCGGCTCATGCGAGCCCGCGACTCGAGCGCGCCGGCGCCGCGAAATGGGGCGCTTTTGTTCCGCCTATCCGAACAAAAGCGCCCCAGGCCGTTTGGCGTCCGGGGCTTGGGATACTAGTATGCAAGTGATGATCGGCAAGGCCACCGCCGGTGTTCGCAGCTGCCTCCACCCCTGGGCAGCTACCGGCGTGCCGGCCGCCGCAGCGCTCGCGCTCACGATGCCCCCCGGCGGGGCCGTGGCAGCTGAGCTAGCCGGCGCCGGGACCCCCCTCGTTCCCTTTGGTCCCGGCGCCGGCGCGTGCTTCTCCCCACCCGGCGGGGCGGCGTAGTGGCGGAGCCGACCCGGCTCCGCGCCGTTCCCGACCCGCCGACCGGCAAACGCGGGCCCGCCCGCCCGTTCGTCCAGGCCGCGATCCGCGACGCCATCGTCCGCGCCGAGCTGCCGCCCGGCGCCAAGCTCTCCGAGAACGAGCTCGCCGACCGCTTCGGCGTCTCCCGCACGCCCATCCGCGAGGCCCTCGGCCGCCTCCGCGACGACCGCCTGGTCCAGGTCGTGCCCCAGCTCGGCACCTTCGTCGCCCGCATCTCGATCCAGGCGATCAGCGACGCCCAGTTCATCCGCGAGGCGCTCGAGTGCGCCGCGATCCGGCCCGCCGCCGAACAGGCCGGCGAAGAAGCCATGGCGGCGCTGGAGGAAAACATCCGCTCCCAGGAGCGGGTCCGCGACAGCGGCGACCTCGACGCCTGGTACCTGCTCGACGACGCCTATCACCGCCAACTCTGCGATCTCTCCGGCCACATGGCCGTCTGGCCCGTCTCCGAGCGGGCCAAGTCCCACCTCAACCGCCTCCGCCGGCTCAGCCTCAGCCTGCCCGACTACCTGCCGGAGATGGTGGTCGAGCACCGCGCGATCGCCACTGCCGTCGGCGCCCGCGACCCCGACGGGGCCGAGGAGGCCCTTCGCCACCACCTGCGCATGGTCCTGCGCGAGATCCCGCGAATCCGCGAGCAACATCCCGACTACTTCGAGGAGGCCTAGCCCCATGTCGACCATCCTGACCGCGGCTCCCCCCACCGATCTCCTCGACCTCTACGGCGAGATGGTCCTGATCCGCCGCTTCGAGGAAGCGGCCGAGCGCCAGTACAAGGCAGCCCGCATCGGCGGCTACTGCCACCTCTCTTCCGGCCAGGAGGCCGCGACGGTTGGCACCGTCGCGGCGATGGACGACGACGACCTGCTCGTCACCGGCTACCGCTGCCACGGCTTCGCCCTCGCCCGCGGCGTCCCGGCGGACGCGGTGATGGCGGAGCTGTTCGGCCGCCGCGACGGCTGCGCCCACGGCCGCGGCGGCTCGATGCACCTGCTCGATGTCGCCCGCGGCTACTACGGCGGCTGGGGGATCGTCGGCGGCCAGCTGCCGATCGCGACCGGGATGGCGCTCTCGCTGGTCCGCCGCGGCGCGCCGCAGGCGGTGATCTGCGAGCTCGGCGACGGCGCCGTCAACATGGGCGCCTGGCACGAGTCGCTGAACCTGGCGGCGGTCTGGCAGCTGCCGGTGGTCTTCCTCGTCATCAACAACCAGTACGGGATGGGGACGAGCGTCGAGCGCGCCTCGGCCGAGCCCGACCTCTTCAAGCGCGCCGCCGCCTACCGGATGACCGGCGAGCGGGTCGACGGCGACGACGTCGAGGCGGTGATCGACTCCGCCACCCGTCTCCTCACCGCCGCCCGCGAGGAACGCAAGCCCGCCGTCCTCGAGGCGCTGACCTATCGCCACCGCGGCCACTCGGTCGCCGACGCCGGCCTCGCCTACCGCACCAAGGAGGAGATCGAAGAGCGCAAGCTCGCCGACCCGCTGGAGCGGACCAGGGCGCTGCTGCTCGAGCGCGGGGTGGAGGAGGAGCGGATCACCGCCGCCGACGCCGCCGCCGAAGATGCCGTCGAGCGCTCGATCGCCTTCGCCGAGTCCAACCCGGCGCCCGACGTCGACCGCCTCGCCGCGGGGATGTACGCGCCGGGCTCGGGCGACCAGTTCGAACGGATGGTGCCCGGCAGCCCGCTCGGCGAGCGCGAGCTCGTCTTCTCCGGGGGCCTGGGCCAGTGAGCGCCGTCACCGAGGCCAAAGCGGACCCCAGCGTCGCCGCGCCGGCGACGGCCGGCACCGAGGTGATGACCTACCGCGAGGCGCTGCGCCTGGCGATGCGGCAGGAGATGGCCCGCGACCCCCGCGTCTTCGTGATGGGCGAGGAGGTCGGCGTCTTCGACGGCTCCTACAAGGTGACCGCCGGCCTGCTCGACGAGTTCGGCCCCGACCGCGTCCGCGACACCCCGATCTCCGAGGAGGGCTTCGTCGGCGCCGGGGTCGGCGCGGCGATGCTCGGCGAGCGCCCCATAGTCGAGATCATGACCCTCAACTTCCTCCTCGTCGCGATGGACCAGGTCGTCAACCACGCGGCGAAGATCGGCGCCATGTTCGGCGGCGAGGTCCGCTGCCCGCTGGTCATCCGCACCCCCAACGGGGCCGGCAATCAGCTCACCGCCCAGCACTCGCAGTCCTTCGACGGCTGGTTCGCCGGCACCCCCGGGCTCAAGGTCGTCTCCCCGGCCAGCCCCGCCGACGCCAAGGGCCTCTTGAAGGCGGCGATCCGCGACGACGACCCGGTGCTGGTGATCGAGAACCTGCCGATCTACAAAGAGAAGGGCGAGGTCGACGTCGATCCCGACCTGGTGACCCCGATCGGCCGCGCCGCCGTCGCCCGCGAGGGCTCCGACCTGACCCTCGTCTCTCACTCCTTCGCCACTGTCCGCGCCCTCAAAGTCGCCGACGAGCTGGAGGCCGAGAAGGGCGTCTCGGTCGAGGTCGTCGACCTCCGCTCCCTGCGCCCCCTAGACGTCGAGACCGTCGCCGCCTCGGTCGCCAAGACCAACCGCGCCCTCTGCGTCGAGGAGGGTTGGCCGACCTACGGCGTCACCGCCGAGCTGGCGGCCCGCATCCAGCTCGCCTGCTTCGACGACCTCGACGCGCCGGTCGAGCGCCTCGGCATGGCCGAGGTGCCGCTGCCCTACGCGAAGGAGCTGGAGCTGGCGGCGATGCCGACCGAAGAGCGCATCGCCCAGGCGATCCTCCGGACCCTCGACCTGGCGCCATGAGCGAGATCGTCATGCCCCGCCTCTCGGACTCGATGGAGGAGGGCACCATCCTCACCTGGCTGAAGAACGTCGGCGAGGAGGTGGCCGTCGGCGAGGAGCTCGTGGAAATCGAGACCGACAAGGCCAACATGGCCTACGAGTCAGACGTCGCCGGCACCCTGACCGAGATCCTG
>DASXOF010000102.1:0-38229 GCA_036494495.1 Solirubrobacterales bacterium
GCCGATCCGGGCCTTTGCCATGACTGGGATCGAGACCGCTTCCTGGATCCCCTTGATCATCTGCGGGTCTGACATCCGGGCGACGCCGCCGTCGCGGCGGATGTCGGCGGGGACTCGCTCCAGGGCCATCACCGCGCAGGCCCCTGCGGCCTCGGCGATCTTTGCCTCCTCGGGGGTGACGACGTCCATGATCACGCCGCCTTTCAGCATCTCGGCGAGGCCGGTCTTCAGGCGGAAGGGGGTGGGGTTGGGCATGGAGCCCATATTACGAATACGAGCGTCCCGACAGCAGCGACGCGGCGGCCAACGTCGGGCCGCCGCTCGTGCCACTGTGGTGGGCCTTACTTCAGCTTGTAAGCCCGGATGCGGTCTTTGTGGCTGGCTTCGTCACGGGCGTAGAGACCGTGGGCGAGAGCCTGCACCAGCGCCATCAACGCCGTGTTGGAACGCGCGAAGCTGGGGCTGTTGGAGGAGAAGTAGAGGGTCATCTCGGCATGCTCCCCGACCTCCGACATCGTCGCGTCGGAGATCGCCAGGGTGCGGGCGCCGCGGTGCAGAGCCAGTTTCATCGCCCGCAGGAGCAGCGGGTGGGCGCGGCCGGCGGAGAGCGTGATGACGAGCGTTTCTTCGTCGATCCGGCCCAGCCGCTGCAGGCTCTCGCCGCCGGTCGAGGCGACGATTTCGGCGCGGATGTCCAGCAGGCTGAGCGTGTGGCGCAGGTAGCTGGCGAAGAAGGCCATCTGGTCGACGCCGACGATCACGATGCGCTGTGCTTCGGCGAGCGCCGCGACCGAGTCGTTGACCTGCTCGGTGGTCAGCTTGCGCGCGGTTTCCTCGAGGTTCGAGTAGTCGGCGCTGAGCGAGCCCTCGAGCTCGGAGTGGTCGAAGCTGAAGAGCGGGCCGCCGTTGGCTGCGCCGGCGGTGGCGATCGTCGTCCGGTACTCCTCGATCGCGGCCTGCTGCAGCTCCGGGTAACCCTCGAAGCCGAGCGCCTGCGAGAAGCGGACGACGGTCGAGGAGGAGGTGCTGGCGCGGCGGGCGAGCTCCTCGGCGGTGAGGAAGGCCGCCTCGTCGAGGTGGTCGACGATGTAGCGGGCGACGTCTTTCTGGGAGCGCGAGAATTCGTCGAAACGCTCCTGGATGTAGTCGGAAAGGCTTTTGAGTTGTGGGGACTTCGTCGCGGTCTTGGTCACGGCGGTCCATTTCGCCCTGCCTGACGCTTTCCCTTCTGAGAAACTCGCGAGCGTGACGCTCGCCACCGTCGTCCGGCTCACCAACCGCAACATGATCGCCTTCGACCTGCTGCTCGGCAGCGCCGCGGTCCTGGCCCCGGCGGCGACCCTGCGGCTGCTCGGCCACGACGAGCCCTCGCCCGACGCCAAGCACCTGTTCCGCCGCTGCGGGCCGGTCTGGCTCACCTTCGCCGCCGCCCACGCGGTCGCCGACCGCCGCGGCAGCGCCGCCGACTGGCAGTCGCTGGCCTGGCTGCGCGGGACCGAGATCGCCACCGACGCGCTCTGGTCCGGGTCGCCGGCGGTCAGCCGCCCCGGCGCCAAGGCGGCGCTGCGGTTCGCCAGCGCCTCCAACCTGGCGATGGCCGGAGCCTTCGCCTGGATGTCACGGCGGGGACGGAGCTGACGCCGTGAGCGAGTTCGACGGCCTGCCGAGTATGCGCTGGAGCCTGCGCGGGCTGACCGAAGAGGGCGACGAGGCCTGGCTGATCCGCGGCATCGCCCGCAAGCGCTACCACTGCCCCGGCTGCCACGGCGATGTCGAGATCGGCGACGAGCACACCGTCGTCCAGTACGTGCGCCGGCTCGGCGGCACCGACCACCACCACTGGCACCGTCGCTGCGCCGAAGAGATCCTCGTCCCCGAGCTCGGCCAGCTGCGCCGGGTGCCGGCCGGCGACTCGAGCCAGTCGAAGCTCGAGCGGCGCGGCCGCTACCCGTCGGGCCGCCGCCCCCGGTAGGCCCGGCGTGGCAAGGGATCGCGCCCGCCCGGCGCTGCCCCGCAGGGTCGGCGCCGTCTACGCGCAGCTCGCCCGCGTCTACCGCGACTGGTGGGCGGGGATCCTGCTGCTGGCGGTGGTCGTCTTCGTGCCGTTGGGCCTGATCGACGCCGCCGCCGCCCAGGTCGACGTCGACGCGCTCAACATCGACAGCGGCATCAAGGTCTTCGCCCTGATCGCCACCGCCGGGGCGGTGACGACGACCGGCCTGCTCGGCGAGGTCTTCTTCGCCGGCGCGATCTCGATCTCGCTCACCCACCCCGAGGGCGACCGGCCGCCGCGGCTCAGCCACATCGCCCGCCGCCTCAACTACTGGCGCCTGATCGTGCTCGACGTCTTCTACGTGGTCCTGGTCGCGGTCGGCCTGCTGCTCTTCATCCTCCCCGGGGTGGCGGCCTTCGTCCTGCTCGGGCTGGCGGGCCCGGCGGTCGAGCTCGAGGAGCGGACCGTGCGCGGCTCGATGGCCCGCAGCTTCCGCCTCGTCCGCACTGACTTCTGGCTCGTCTTCTGGGTGCTGGTCCCGATCGAGCTCGTCGGCGACGCGCTCGGCAGCGCCGCCGAGCACGCGGCCCATGACCTGCTCGGCGACAGCTTCTTCTCGACCTGGCTCTCCGAGGCGGTCTCGAACATCGTCCTCTCCCCCCTCTTCGCGATCGCCGCGGTGCTGCTGCTGACCGGTCTGATCAGCACGGTCGAGGGCTCCGGACCGCGGATAAGATCACTTCGTGTCCGTCGTGACGAGGAGCTAGGGGTGGTTACGTGACGCTCACGAGCGCGTCGGTCTTCTCCTTCTACGGGCACCTCGTCGACCACGAAGAGCAGGGCCTCTTCTGGGTGCTGGCCGGGTTCCTCGGCTCCTTCGCCTTCATCCGCATGAGCACCCGGCTGATGCGCAGCCCGAAGGTGCCGTGGTGGCCGGGAAGCGTGGTCAGCGACAGCGGCGTCCACCTCCACCACCTGGTCTTCGGGATCATCGCGATGATGGCCGCCGGCGCGCTCGGCTTCCTCGCCTTCGGCCGCAGCCCCGGGACCGAGATCTGCGCCGCCTTCTTCGGCATCGGCGCCGGGCTGACGATCGACGAGTTCGCCCTCTGGGTCCACCTCGAAGACGTCTACTGGGCCGAGGAGGGGCGCAGCTCGATCGACGCCACCGTCCTCGCCGCCGCCGGGATGGGCCTGATCCTGATCGGCGCCAGCCCGCTGACCTTCGAAACCGGCTCGGTCGGCGCGATCGTCGGCAGCCTGATCACCGCCGCGATCATCTTCGGCACGGTCGCGATCTGCTTCGCCAAGCGCCGCTGGCTGCACGGCTGGGTCGGCTTCTTCTTCTACCCGATCGCCCTCTACGGGGCCTGTCGGATCGGCAAGCCGGACTCCGCCTGGGCGCGGCACCGCTATGGCGAGCGGCGGCCGAAGAAGCAGGCCAAGGCCGAAGCGCGCTTCCACCCCGACCGCCGCACCGATCGCTTCAAGGAAGCCTTCCGCGACATCGTCGGCGGCAAACCGAGCGAGGGGCTCGAGAGCGCCCGCGAGGAGGCCGTGGCGGCGACCCGCGAGGCGACCGCCGAAGTGCGAGAGCGGGCCGAACGCGTGGCGCGCGCCGCCGACCCGAGCCACCGCGACTAGGGGGGAGCGGCAAAACTCCCGCGCCCCCGGCCTTGCGTCGAGAGCTGCATCGTGGGTCTCCTCGGCCCCAAGGTGCAGCGGTCTTCCCGCGAGAACTGCATTTGGGCCTTCCTGGGGACCAGATGCAGCACTCGTCCCGGAAGACTGTTGCATTTGCCCGCCTATGGGGGGTCAATGCAGTTTTCGTCCGGTGGGGAAGCTTTGGGTCGTCGCCGTGCGCAGTATCGGCGCAGGGCGCACGGACTCGAGTTTCGCCAGTCGCTACCAGCTGACGCGCTCATCCCCGGATAGCGGGAGAAGTGCGATCAGGCCGCGTCGATGCGGCGTTCGAGGTTGGCCCTGACGTCGGGCCACTCGGAGTCGATGACGCTGTAGTAGGCGCTGTCGCGCTGGCCGACTTCGGGGACGATCATGTGCTTGCGCATGACGCCCTCGAACTGGGCCGGGAGGGCGGCCATCGCGCCCCGTGAGCGCTCGTTGCGGGCATCGGTCTTGAGCTCGACCCGGACGCAGCCGAGGGTCGCAAAGGCGTGCGTCATCTGCAGCAGTTTGGTCTCGACGTTGACGCCGCTGCGCCAGACCTTCGGGTTGAACCAGGTCCAGCCGATCTCGACCACCCTGTCGGCGGGCCGGACGTTCATGAAGCGGCTGCTGCCGACCAGCTCGCCGCTGCCCAGGTCGCGGATCGCGAAGACGCCCTCGCGGTCCTCGCGGGTCGCGGCCAGCGAGGTCTCGAACCAGTGGTCGAAGAGCTCGCGGCTCGAGTTGAGGCTGACCAGCCAGGCCCAGATCTGATCCGCCTGCGCCGCCTCCCAGAGGCCCTCGGCGTGCTCCGGCGCCAGCGGCTCGAGCCCGACCCGCCCGCCCTGAAGCGGCACCGCCAGCCGGGCCGGGAAGCCGCCCGCGCTCATGCTTCGCTGCCGCTGCACACGTGGAAGCCAACCGCTTCGGCCAGCTGCTTGCGTTCTTCGGCGGTTTCGTCGCGGGTCGCGCGGGCTTCCAGGTAGGCGGTCGTGTCGCCTTCCTTCGCTGCGTTCAGCGCGTCGCGGTCCCAGCCGGCGACTTCTTCCTGCGCCTTGACGTAGGCCCGGTAGGGGGAGCGCAACTCCGACGGCGGCTCGAGGTCGCGGAATTCGCTCACCGCGTTCTTCGAGATCCCGACCAGGAGCTGCGAGTAGGGGACGCTTGCTTCTTCCTCGCCGCCGGGGATCGATTCCTTGTCGGCGAGGTATTTGGCCTGGCTCTTTTCGCAGACCGCATCGCCCTCGGCGATCAGCTGCGAGCGGGACAGCGCCTGCGGCTTGGGCTTGGGCTTCTGCTGCTGCTGTTTCCGCTGGCTTTCGGCCTGCTGTTGGTTTGCGGCGGCCTGCGCTTCCCCCGGGGGCTGCACGCCGGAGGTCGTGCCGTCGGTCGAATGCGAGCCGGAGTCGCCGCCGGTGGCGAGGACGATGCCGACGACGACCGCGGCGATCAGCGCCAGCACGGCGCCGCCGAGGTAGAGCCGGCGGCGGTTTGGGCCGCGCTCGGCGTCGCGCCGGATCGGTCCGGTCGGCGACGGCGGTGCGGTGGGCGCCGTCTCCGGCTCGGCCGCGGGTGGCGGGCTCGGCGTCGGCGTCGGCGTTTCCACGGTCGCCGCGGCGCCGGTCGCCACGGCCCGCTCGGGAACCGTCACCGCACCGCCACGGAGCGCCGCCTCGGCGGCACGGCCGAGGTCGCCGGCCGAGGGGTAGCGGTCGCCGGGCTCCTTCGACATCGCCCGCACGACAACGTCGTCGAGCGCCATCGGCACCACCGGGGCGAACAGCGAAGGGTTCGGCGGCGGGTCGTTGAGGTGGGCATAGAGCCGCGCCGCCTCGCCTTCGCGCGGGAACGGCACCTGCCCGGTCAGCAGCTTGTAGAGGAGGCAGCCGAGCGCGTAGACGTCGACCCGGGCGTCGATCTCGCCACCGGCGATCTGCTCGGGGGCGACGTAGTCGATGGTGCCGACGAAGCGGCCCGTCTGAGTCAGGCCGGAGCGGGTGGCGAGGTTGCGGGCGACGCCGAAGTCGGTGATGTAGGCGTGCTCGGCCCCCTCCTCCCCGCTCAGCAGCACGTTGGCCGGCTTGACGTCGCGGTGGACGAGGCCGGCGGCGTGGATCGCGTCGAGCCCGTTGCCGACCTGGGCGATCAGCGCGACAGCGTGGGCAGGCTCGAGCCTGCCGTCGCGGGCGATCCGCCGGCCGAGGTCGGAGCCGGCGACGTAGCGCATCGCGATCCAGGCGAGGCCATCCTGCTCGCCGGCGGCGTAGATCGGGACCACGTTCGGGTGCTCGATCGAGGCGGCGATCCGCGACTCCTCGGCGAAGCGCCGAGCGAAGACCTCTTCCTCGGCCGCCTCCGGCGCGATCAGCTTCAGCGCCACCCGCCGCTCCAGCCCGGGCTCGAGCGCCAGGTAGAGGATGCCCATGCCGCCGCGACCGAGCCGGCGCTCGATCCGGTAGCCGGCGAACTCGTCGCCCTCCGCGAGCTCGCTCCAGACCCGATCCGCCGGCATCGGCGCCAAGCCTAGCCCGGCGCGGGGCCGCTCAAGTCCCCGACGGACTAGAGACCGAGGCCGCCGACGCCGCCCTCGTCCCAGCCGAGGTGGTGCGCGAGCTCGTGCCGCAGGGTCTGCTCGACCTGCTCGGCGAGGAGGCGCGGGTCGTGGCCGAAGTCGCGTTCGAGCGTGTCGCGGTAGATCACGATCCGATCCTCCCAGCTGTCGCGGGCGACGCCGTCGCCGAAGTACTCGCCGTAGGCTCGCTGCTCGGTGCCGAGCTCGGAGACGACCACCGGCACCGTCGCCAGCACCCGCTGGAATTCCTCCGGCAGGGCGTCGATCGCGTCGGCGACGAGCGCCTCGAAGGGGTCCAGGTCGGGCTCGGAGGTCACCCCTTAACGGTAGAGTCGCGAGCAAGCCCGCGCGACCCGCCGGGGCAGCTCAAACTCGACTGGGGGAGGCCGAAATGGACGACGAGAAGGGGACCGCGATGACCTCGCTGCCGAAGCTGCGCCGTGGCGCGGTGGTGCTGGCGGTGGTCGGTGCGCTCGGCGGCGGCATCCTCCTCGCCGGCTGCGGCGACGACGGCTCGACGACCGGCACCAACAACGCCCAGAAGGAAGCCGAAACGGGCGTCGAACAGGCCGAACAGGGCATCGAAGAAGGCAAGGAACAGGCCAAGAAGGGGATCGAAGAAGGCAAGGAAACGGCCGAAAAGGGCGTCGAAGAAGCGAAGAAGAGCCTGGAAAACAGCAAGGGCAGCACCAAGAAGCAGGCCGAAGAAGCGAAGGAAAAGATCGAAGAAGGCGTCGAAGAAGCGAAGAAGAAGGCCGAAGAACTGATCCCCTGATCGCGGGGGCTTCATCTACGGGACGGGGTCGGGGACGCGCGCTCGCGGCTCGGGGGGCTGCGCCGCGGCCAGCGCGCTCACCGCCCGCCCCCGCGCGACCAGCACGGTCCCGAGCGCCATCGTCGCCAGGCCGGCGAGGAGGACGAGGCCGCCCATGTCCGCCTCGCGCCAGTTCTCGGTCAGGAAGAGCGGCTCGAGCGCGATCGGCAGGAAGGTCTGAACCGCGGTCGAGACCGGGACCAGGGTGGTCGCCGGCCGCCGCTGCAGCGCTGACATGCCGCTGATCGTCGCGGTGATGCCGGCGAAGCCCGCCACCCCGAGCCAGGCCGCCGCCTGCACCCAGTGACCGCCGCCCATGTCGTCGGCCATCAGCTTGATCGCGATGTTGGTGGAGCCGAAGCCGCAGGCCGAGCCGAGGTTGGCGCCCATTGCGGTGTCGAAGCGGCTGCCGCGCAGCGCGAACGGGACCAGCGAGGCGGCGACCAGCGCCGCCATCACGACGACCACGGTGACCGGGCCGCGGTGGAGCTCGCTGTGTTCGGGAGCGCCGGCGGCGATCAGCGCCGTGCCGGCGATGATCGCCAGCACCCCGACCAGCGTCACCGGTCCGGGCCTCTCCCCCATCTCCTTCACTCCGATCGCCAGCAGGACCAGCAGGCCGGCCGCGAGCAGCGGCTCGATCACCACGAACGGTGCGTTGGCGAAGGCGACCACCTCGAAGACGACGCCGAGGCCGCCGAGCAGCAGCCCCAGCACCCAGCGCGGCCGCAGCAGCAGCCGCATCAGCAGCGAGGCGTGCAGACCCTCCGCCCGCGGCGTCGCCCGCGCCTCCAGCGCCTGCAGGGCAACGCCGACGTTGAACAGGACCGAGGCGACCAGGCCGCAGGAGAGGCCGATGGCGAGCATCTACACCTGATTCCCGCCGGCGCGGAGAACTAAGCAGCGGGCCCGCCGAACCCTCCCCCTACGATCGAAGCGTGCCCCTCGCCCTGGGCCAGCGCATCTTCCTCCACCATGCCCTGCGCGGCGGCGGCATCGTCGTCATCGTCGCGGTCATCGCGATCGCCCTGCTGGTCCGCTTCTGGCCGGCGATCGTCCGTTGGTGGGAGCAGCGCTGAGCGCTAGGCCGCCGCGACGCTGAGCTGCCAGGAGACGCCGAAGCGGTCGGCGAGCCAGCCGAAATGGGGGCTGAACGGGTAGGCGTCGAGCGCCATCAGCACCTGGCCGCCGTCGGCGAGGCGGGCGAAGGCGCGGTCGACCTCCTCGGCATCGTCGAGCTCGACCGAGATCGAGACCGACGGGGTGAAGGTGAACCCGTGCCCGATCGGGCTGTCGAAGATCTGGAAGGTGCGGTCGCCGAGCCGCAGCAGCGCCCGTTCGAGCGTGCCGGGCACACCGGGCCCGTCCGCCCCGAAGCGTTCCACGTCCTCGACCTGCGCTTCGGCGAATACCTCGGTGTAGAGGTCCATCGCCTCTTCGGCCTGGCCCTGGAACATCAATTGCGTGGTAGCTCTGAGCCCCATAAGTAGGGACCCTACCTGCGAATGGGAGCGGCAGATTGCCAATTTTCGATGGCCGAATGTCCGTCCCCGTTGCCGGAATCGAGCGGCGCTGGGATCGTCCGGCGCAATGCAGCAGCTACACCGCCACCACCACGCCGAGCCGGTCCAGCTGGCCGAAGGCTGGATCGGGATCTGCGCCACCTGCGGCTGGGTCAGCCGCGACTACGGCTCCGAGGAGCAGGCGCGGACCGAGAGCGCCTGCCACGTCGTCAACGCGGCCGAGTGCCTCCACCGCTCCTTCCGCCGTCACGCCCACCGGCCGCGGTCGCCGCGGCGCGGGCCCTGCGCCCGGCGCGGCTGACCGGCGCCCTTCCCGATCAGTCCGCCAGCGCCGCTTCCAGCGCGCGTTCCCAGGCGGCGTTCGCGGCGCGGACCTCGACGCCGACCTTCCGCACTTCGCCGAGCAGCCGCTGCAGCCGGTGGTCGCCTTCGCGCGCCCGCCGCGCCACCACGCCCAGCACGTATTCGTAGATCCCGAGGCTGTGGTGGAGGACGAAGCCGCGGTCGGCGACGGGTCCGATCCCTTCCAGAGTGAGCAGGCGCTCGGCGGTGAAGCTGACGACTTCGCGGAAGCCGCTGAACTTCACGGCCATGGCTGCGGGTCGGGCGCTCGTGTCCTCGCTGGCGCGATCGATCGCGACCGTCAGCTGGCGGATGCGGTGGGCGGCTTCGAGGTAGGCGCGGTCGGCTTCTTCGGTCCGCGATTCGCCGCCGTCGCCGCTGAACACGAGGACGACCGCGAACACCCCGGCCGCCACCACGACGCCGAGCAGCGCCCCGATCCAGGTCCTGCGGCCGCCGAGCATGCCCAGACTCTTACGCCTCCGGCCGCGAATTCGTTCATCGCCCACTTGCAGTGACCGCCGGTCGCGCGAATAGGATGCGCCCGTGGCGCTCCGCCTCCGGACTGCCGGCTTCACCCTCCTGATCCTGGTCGGGCTGGCGGTTTTCGCGCTCGAGGGCCGCGGCAACGCGGCCGGAACCGGCGTCACCCCCGTCAGCTCATCGAGCTGCGGGGCGCTCCAGTACGGCGGCAGCGGCTCCCCCGACGCGCTGATCGTCTCCGACCTGCCGCTGCAGGGGGACTCGCGCCAGCGCTCGCTGCAGATGAACGACGCGATCGTGCTCGTGCTCGAAGGGGCCGACTGGCAGGCGGGCGGCCACCGGGTCGCCTTCCAGGCCTGCGACGACTCGAGCGCCAAGACCGGCCTCTGGACCAAGGCCATCTGCCAGGCGAACGCGCGGGCCTACGCCGCCGACCCGAGCGTGCTCGGCGTCGTCGGCACCTACAACTCCGGCTGCGCCGAAGCGATGATCCCGATCCTCGGCCGCGCCCCGGGCGGCGGCGTCGCGATGGTCTCCCCCGGCAACACGCTGATCTGCCTTACCGAGTCGAGCCCGAGCTGTCCCAAGGGCCAGCCGAAGAGCCTCTACCCCGCCCGCCACAACTACGCCCGGGTCGTCCCCAACGACGCGTACCAGGGCGCCGGGCTGGCGAGCTTCGCCAGGGGCCAGCACGTGCAGCGCGCCTACGTCTTCTACGCCGCCAAGGACCCGACCAGCCTCGGCCAGGCGAAGACCTTCCGCGGCGCCGCCCGCCAGGTCGGGATCGAAGTCGTCGGCTTCAAGTCCTGGAACCCGAAGGCAAAGAGCTACCGCGGCCTGATGGAAAAGGCCGCTGCCGCCTCGCCGGACGCGATCCTGCTGGCCGGCCTGACCGAGGAGAACGGGGCGCAGCTGATCAAGGACAAGGTCGCCGTGCTCGGGCCCAACAGCGGCGTCCGCCTGCTCGCTCCCGACGGCTTCGCCCAGCAGTCGACGATCGACCTCGCCGGCAAGGCCTCGAAGGGGATGTTCGCCAGCGTCCCCGGGCTGGTGCCCCAGAGCCTGAAGGGCCCCGGCAAGAAGCTGGTGGGCGAGCTCGAAAACAAGGTCGGCGGCGCAATCGAACTGTATGCGCCCTACGCGGGCCAGGCCGCCAGCGTCGTCCTCGAAGCGATCGGCAAGGGCAACGACCGCAACGGCGTGATCGCCGCGGTCGCCGAGACCAAGGTCCTCAACGGGATCACCGGCAGCTTCGAAATCCTCCCCAGCGGCGATCCCAGCGTCGGCCCGATCACCGTCTCGATCGCCGGCAAGGCCTTCACCCCGTTCCAGGTGATGAAGCCCGGGGCGAGCCTGGTCAAGGCCGCCCGCCAGGGCTGAGCGCCGCGCCGCGCCCCTCCCGACTGGCCCTGACCAACTGCCCCGGCGGTCGATGTCGATTTGCGCGCCTCCCGTTCGTCGCGTAAGCAGAGGCGCGGCAAACGGATCGCGCCGGCGAACGAGGAGATGACGAAATGGCCTCCACCGTGCTCTACATGTCGATGTCCCTGGACGGCTTCATCGCCGGGCCGAACGAGACCGTCGAGAACGGCCTCGGCGACGGCGGCGAACGCCTCCACGACTGGGTCTTCGAGGGGGCCGCGGCGCAGGAGTCGGGCATGCCCGGCCGTCCCCCCGGCCGGAACGGCGAGGTCTACGACGAGATGATGGCGACCGGCGCCGTCCTCGCCGGCCGCGGCACCTTTGAGCCGGCCGGCGGCTGGTCCGGCGACCACCACGACGGGGTGCCGATCTTCATCCTCAGCCGCCACCGACCGAGCCCCGAGGTGGCCGAGTGGCCGCTGGTCACCTACGTCGACGACCTCGAGACCGCCGTCGCCCAGGCCAAGCAGGCTGCCGGCGAGCGGAACGTCCTCGTCCACGGCGCCGGCATCGCCCAGATGGCCCTCGGCGCCGGCCTGCTCGACGAGATCCAGATCCACCTGATCCCGGTCCTCCTCGGCCAGGGGCGCCGCCTGTTCGACCACCTCGCCGCCGAGCAGATCGAGCTCGAGCTGGTCGAGCTGATCGACGCGCCGGGGGTCACGCACCTGCGCTACCGGGTTGCGTAGACGGTCCTGCTCCCTCGGTCCGTCAGGAATCGAGAAGCCGCGGGCGCGGACCGGGACTAGGGTCGCCGCCATGACCTCCATCAATCACATCACTCTCGAGGTGGCCGACCCCACGGCCGCCGAACGCTTCTACACCACCGCCTTCGGCCTCGGCGACCAGCTGCGGCTGCGGGCCTCGGACGCGCCGACCAGCGGCTTTCGCGGTTTCACCGTTTCGCTGGTGGTATCGCAGCCGGCGACCGTCGCCGGCTTCGTCGACGCCGCTCTCGGGGCGGGCGCCAAGGCGCTGAAGCCGGCCGCCAAGTCGCGGTGGGGCTACAGCGGAGTCGTCGAGGCCCCCGACGGCGCGATCTGGAAGGTCGCGACCTCGACGAAGAAGGACACCGGCCCCGCGACGCGCAAGATCGACGAGATCGTGCTGCTGCTTGGCACTGCCGACATCGCCGCGAGCAAGCGCTTCTACGTCGAGCACGGCCTCAGCGTCGGCAAGAGCTTCCTCAACAAATACGTCGAGTTCGAGGCACACTCGAGCCCCTTCAAGCTGGCGCTCTACCGGCGCCGCGCCCTCGCCAAGGACGCCGGCGTCCCCGCCGACGGCAGCGGCTCCCACCGCCTCGCGATCGGCAGCGACGCCGGGGCCTTCACCGACCCGGATGGCTTTGCCTGGGAGGCTCCCTAGCCGACGATCGCCCCAGCGTAGTCCGCCGCCGCCGCCGCGATCGCCAGCGCCACGCTCGCCCTCAGCAGCAGCGCGCCGAGGACGGCACCGGCCAGGAAGGCACCGAGGGCTTGCCGCGTCGCCCTCGGTCCTTTCCTCCGCGGTCGATGCGGTTCAGGTGAGAATCTGGACTAGGCTTCGTGCATGAGTCCTCCGGTGACTCTGCTCCTTTGGTTTCAGCTGCGCTCGCCTGCGATGGCTGCGGACTTCGAGCAGCTGATGGCCGGAGACCGCGACATCGTCCGCAGCTCGCTCGACACGGTGTCGAACTGGCGGCTGACCCGGCCGGCGGACGTTCCGGGACAGGCGATCGATCAAGCCGACTACGTGCTGATCGCGGAGATCCACGGGGTGGATCGCTTCGAGCAGCAGGCGAGCGAACACGTCCAGCGCTTGACCGATGACCTGGCGCATCTGGTTGCCAGCCAGGGGATGCTCATCGTCCGTCCCGTCCTTTGACGGTCAGCCGGATGGCTGCCTGGACGACTGCTTGGCGCCCGCCCGCCGTGCAGCGGGCTCGAGTCGGCGAAGCGGGCGCTAAGGGTCGAAAACTCAGGCGAGCAGCTTCGCCTTGGCCTTCTCGAACTCCTCGGCTGAGAGCCCTCCCTTGTCTTTCAGCTCAGCCAGCTTGTGAAGCTCGTCGGCCGGCGAAGAGCCGCTGGCCGTTTCGCGAACGTACTCGTCGAAATGCTTTTTCGCGTCAGCCTGCTCTTTGAGTTTCCGATCGCGCATCCCCTCGCCGCGAACGATCAGGTAGAGCAGCACTCCGAAGAACGGCAGGAAGATCAGGAAAAACGCCCAGACGGCCTTTGCGATTCCCGATAGCTGATGGTCGCGGAACAAGTCCATCAGGACCGTGATCACGATCCAGATCCATGCGAACAGCAGGAACCACTCGAAGACCAGCAACAGGAATTCGCCGAAGTTGACCTCAGCGACCGGCATGCTCTGCCACCTCCACCCACTTGAGCGTCATCTACCTCTTCCTTTCCCCAGGGCCCCGTTGGCCACGTTTTCAAAGCCCTGCTTCGACAACCAGGAAAGGAACCCTATTCGGCCGCACGGCGATCGCTCGGTTGCACTCCGCTTCCCAGCTGCGCGACAGGAACCGCTCCACCCTTCACTGCATCGGCCTCAAGCGATCTTCAGCTGAGCACCGCCGCTCGCCAGCAGACGCCCCGACTGGCTCCAGACGCGGCCGGCAACGCCGAGCAGGCCGCCGCCGGCGTGGTGGCATTCCTCGTCGATCAGTAGCCACTCCGAAGCGGGATCGGCGTGGTGGAACCAGGCGGCCGTATCGAGGTTGGGGGCAACACGGGTTTCCTCGCCGTAGCGCTGCCAGGCGGCAGGCCAGCCGAAGGTGTCGAGCAGGATCAGCGGGCGCGCGGCCTCGAGGAAAGGGTCGGCGAAGCTTGCCGCCGGCTCGAACCGGACCCACTCGCGGATCACGGCGCGTCCCTTCGGCTCCTCCTCCCCACCCTCGACATCTTCGGCCCGGCGACAGCTGAAGTTGCCCCAGTACGGAAAGAGCAGCTTGCCGTCCTTGACCCGCGCGATCGATTCGGAGTCCTCGGGAGACGCTACGGCTGGCGGCGACGCTTCCTGGTGCTCGTGTCCCTCGCCGTCGGTGGCGGTCCTGACCAGCGCCGAGAGGACCGGCCTCCCCTCCTGCGTCATCCGCACGGCGAGCGACTCGGCGCGGCGGCCGCGCTTCAGGATCTCGACTGAAAGCTCGACCTCGGCAAAAGCCGGCGAGCTGAGAAAGTGACAGTAGAAGCTGACAGGGTGCGGGATCTCGGCAAGGCGCCCGGAGGCCCGCAGCGCGATCGCCGCCAGATAGCCGCCGTTCGGCCCCCAGATCTCCCAGTCCCGGCTGAGCACAGCCGAGTATGCGCCGTCCTCTCCGGCGAGCGCCGTCGTCTCCTCGAGGCCGCGAGGGACATGCGCGCCGTTCACGGCGCCAGCTTACGGCCCGACAGAGCTAGCTCCGCGCCATCGTGCTGAGGTCGAGGATCGACCGTCATGCATCGCGACGACGTAGACACGGTCCGACGATTGCTCGCAGCGATAGAGAAGGATGCTGACGGGCAAGCGCCAAATCCGTCCGCGCAGTCTCCAACTGGTCCTGGGAAGCCACAACGATTTTGCGGTTGTAAACAGCGAGAGAGAACGTTGCGACCGCTAGAAGAATGGTCCCGATGGCAACCCAGTCCCAATGCGCCGGGGAGAGCAGGCCCAACATCGCTATCGGGGGCCTTCCGGCGGAGGAACTCCCAGTTGTTTGCAGATAGCCCGCGCGAGCGGATAGCCGATCTCGCGGTGACGCGGTATCGAGGTTGACCGCTCGGCATCCATGCCCCAGTAGCTGTGGCGGCCGCCCTCGCGCAAGAGGCGCGCCCCGTGCTTCTTCAGGTGCCGTTCGAGGTCGCGACGCTTCACGCCGCGACGATGTCGAGCGACTCCCTGCCGACGTCCTTGCCTTGAGGCTCGTGCTCCGCGGCGCGCAGCTCGAGCATTCCGGCTAGGGCGTCGAGCACCATCTGACGGGCTTCGGATTTGGTCTTACCCTGGCTCAGCACACCGGGGACCTCGGGGATCGAGGAGAAGATCCAGCCGTCCTCGCCCTCCTCGTAGAGGATCGTGAGATGGAGCGGGTTGCTCATGCGCCGAGTTTAGCGCCGCCCCGCCCGGCCAATTCCGGCCGCCGTGCCAAAATGGGGCGGGCTGGACTAACCGGGATTGCAAGCGGCGGTGAATGGGCCTTCACCGTTCGATGCGGCGAAGCGGTCGGGGCGGCCCCAGGAAGTATTTCGGAGGGTCGGGCCCTGCCCCCTCCCCTTCTTGGCGGATCGCAGCGAGCATCAGATGCACTGCGACCACCGTCGCGACGGATAGTTCATTCGCAAGGTCGTTATCGACCCCCTGCCATCGATGCTTTGCATCACGACGGCGGTTCTTCAGATCGCGCAGGCGGTCCACCAGCGGCTGCCCGTCCGTGAGTAAATCTTCGGCCCCCTGGAGGCTGAAGACGCCGCGAGCCTCCAGCAGTTCGAGCTGTTGCTCGAAGCTTCGGCTCTTGCGCTCGGCGGGCCGTAGGAGGGCGGCCATCAGATGTTCGACGACGGTGTGGCACTCCTCAGGCAGCCTCCGAGTCGGAATCCCTGCGTAGCTGCGAATGAGGGTCTGGCGAAACGACCCCAGCGTCGGGTCCAGATGGGTCTTCGAGCCGGCATCAAAGACAATCGACCGCCCTCACCGAGCGCGGCCTACGGATGCGGCCCGCCCCGACGAAAGCTGAGAAACCGCTCAGCCGCGCTCAGCTCGCCCCTCTGATCCAGAATCCCTACTACGTGGGTGTCGTCCACTACGACGGGGTCGAGTACAAGGGGCGCCACGAGCACCTGATCAACACGGCGACCTTCGAGAGGGCGAAAGCAGTCCTCGCGGCGCATGCGAACTCCGAGGAGAAGGACCGCAAGCACCACCACTACCTCAAGGGGTCCCTCTATTGCGAGCGCTGCGGCGCCGAATGAGCCTCACCTGGGCCAAGGGCAACGGCGGCCGTTACCCCTACCTCTTCTGCCTCGGCCGCACCCGCGGGACCGGCTGCAAGCAGCCCTACGTTCCCGTCGACCTGATCGAAACGGCGGTCGAGCGCGTCTATGGCGACGTTCGCCTGCCCGCCCCCAGGTCGAACGGGTGCGGGCGAAGCTCAGCCAGGCGATGGCCCGGGATGCGCGAGGAGGCTGAAACCGAGGTTGCCGTCAGCGCCGCCGCCTCGCGAAGCTCGGCGAGGAGCGCGAGAAGCTGCTGCGCGCCTACTACGCCGAGGCCGTGCCGCTCGACTTGCTCCAGTCAGAGCAGGAGCGCTATCCGCCGAGAGACCGCGCAGGCCGAGCGGCAGATCGAGGTTGCCGAAGCCTCTCTCGGCGACACCGAGGACACCTTGGACCAGGCACTCGACCTTCTCGCCGACTGCGAGCGCGCCTACAAGAAGGCGCCGTGCCATCTGCGCCGCCAGTGGAACCAGGCGCTCTTTTGAGCGCCTGCTGGTCCACGACGATCGGATCGAAGAGGCCGAGGTGGCCGAGCCGTTCGCGACGCTCACCGACCCGGGGCTGCCAAGCGCCTGGGCAGGCCGGCGCCGGCAGCGCCGTTTCTTCCTGGCGGCGGTTCGAGTGAGGCCGTTCTGATGGGGCGGGCTGGACTCGAACCAGCGACCAAGGGATTATGAGTCCCGTGCTCTAACCAACTGAGCTACCGCCCCGGGGATGCATCGCTGACGATACGTGCAGTAGAGGGCTCGAACGATCGAGGATGTTTTAGGTCGTCAATTTCGGGTACAACTTACAAATGCGAAAGTTTGTTGTGGCCGCGTGGGAACGGCAGCGACGTCGGGAGCGGGAGTTGCGGATGGTCGAGGCGGACACCGCCGAACACGCGGTGGTCGCGGTTGCGGTGACGCGGCAGACCGCGGGCGAAGTGGTCTACGAAGCCTGGCCGGAGACGGAGCCGGGGAGCAACATGAGGATGATCCTCGGCCGCGTCGACCGCCAGCTCACGCTCTAGACGAGACGCTCCAGACCGAGCTAGGCGCTGAACAGCTGGGCAAGGGAGCGCCCGACGTCGGGCGGCTCTTCTTCGCCCTTGGCCGCCGCGGCGGCACCCTCGGCGAGGGCCTTGGCGGCGTCGGCGATCTGGTGATCGCGACCGCCGCGGATCGTGCCGGTCTTCTTCGCTTCGGCCAGGTCCGACTCCATCAGCCCGGCCAGCTCGGCGAGGCGGCGGAGGCCGACGACGCCGGCGGTGCCGCGCAGCGCGTGGGCTTCGGCCCGCATCGTCTCGAAGTCGGTGGTCGCCGTCGCCAGGCCGGCGGCGATCACGTCGCAGCGGCGTCGCGCCTCCTCGGCGAAGGACTCCAGGAGCTCGGTCTCGTCGGCCGCTTTGTCGCTCACTTCGCCACCGCCTTTTCCACCGCTTCGTCCATCAGCTCGGTCCCGAATCCGCCCTCGACCGTCGCCCTCACGACGCCTTCCCGGTCGATCGCGAACAGCCACGGTTCGCTCGGGAGGTGGAAGGCCCGCACCTGCGGGAGGACGGTCAGATGGCTGGGATTCTTGTCGTTGTAGATCTCCATGTGGATGAAACGGGCCTCGTTGCCGTATTTGGCCTTCGCCTGCTCGGCCACGTCGACGACGGGGCTGCAGACCCGACTCTGGCAGAACTTGGGGGTCGCGAACAAGAGGAGAACCGGTTCTTTCCCCAGCACATCCGCGTAGTCCACTTCGTTTTGGGTATCGGGGGGTATTCGAGTCGTGATCTTCGACGCCTCCCCGCCGACATCCTGCGCGGTCGGCGTATTGATCAGCGGCGCCCGCTCGCCGACGCTCGGAACCGCGTTGAATTCGCCCGCATTGACGCTCGGCAGCTGGGAGACGGCGCCGATCTGGCCGCCTTCCTTGATCAGCGCCACCAGCTTCCACTGGCCTTTTTCCGGCAACGGGATCTGGGCTGAGTAGACCACGCGCGCCGCGTCCGGATCGTCGCGGGTCGTCCGCGATTCGAATTCGGGTTCGGTCCGCAGGGTTTCGATCCGCGCCGGGAACGGGCCGACGGCCGGCTGGTCGAGCGCCGTGATCGAAGCCTGCGCCGCCGCTCCCTTGACCCCCGGCTTCGAGCGTTTGCCGGACAGGGCCGGGACCTTCGCGTAGTAGAGCGCGACTTCGGCGTCGTCGACTTCGGCCCCCAGCTGCCCCGCCTTGGCTTTCTCGAAGACGCCGAACGGGTAGCGGTTCTCGCCCTGCTGGAAGACCATCGCCTGCGGTTCGATCTTCAGTTCGGCCGGGCGGTCGGCCGCCTGTTTGAGGATCTGCCGCAGGGTCCGCCCTTCCGGCGCCGGGAATTCGCTCTTCGCGGGCGCCGGGGTGCTGTGAGCGGGCGGCGCCGGGCGCTTGCCGGCGCCGCTGCCTGAATCGCCGCCCCCGCCGCAGCCGGCCAGCGCCAGCGCGCCCGCGAGCAGGCAGGCGCAAGCCAGGGGTGTTCGAGGGGCCCGCATCGGCTCGCCATGTTCTCAGAGACCAAAGCGGCGCCGCAGGCCCCTCGCGCCGCTCGCCGCGGCCGGGTAAGGTGGCGCCGTCGGCGAACCGGAGGGAGAGGGAATGGCGGATCGAGCGGCTTTGATCACGGGGGCCTCGGGCGGGATCGGCCTCGCGATCGCCCGCGTCCTCGGCGAGGAGGGCTACGGGCTGACGCTCTCGGCCCGGCGGCCGGAGAAACTCGAGGAGGCGGTGCAGCCGCTGCGCGACGACGGCTTCGAGGTCCTCACGGTGCCGGCCAACATGACCTCCGAGGAGGACGTGGTCGCGGTCTTCGACGCGCACAAGGAGCGCTTCGGCCGCCTCGACGCGCTCGTCAACAACGCCGGCATGGGCGTCGGCGCGCCGCTGGAGGAGATCCAAACCAAATTCCTCGACATGCAGCTCGGCGTCAACCTGCGGGCGCTGATCCTCGGCACCCGCGAAGGCATCCCGCTGCTGAAGGAGGCCGGCGCCGAGCACGGCAAAGCGCTGATCATCAACACCGCCTCGCTGGCCGGCAAAGCCGGCCCCGCCTGGCTCTCGATCTACGGGGCGACCAAGGCGGCGGTGATCAACTTCAGCGAAGCGACCGAGCGCGAGGTCGCGAAGTCCGGAATCCAGTGCACGGCGCTCGCCCCCGGCTTCGTCGACACGGCGATGGCCGACTTCATCAAAGAGTCGATCGGCGAGGAGCTGATCCAGCCGAGCGACATCGGCGAGGCGGTTCGCTTCCTGCTCCGCACCTCGGCCAGCTGCCACGTGCCGGAGATCGTCTTCACCCGGCCCGGCGAGGGGTACGTCGCCGCCGGCTGAGGCGCACCCCGCCGGCCCAAGCGATCCAGCCGTGCCGCTGCGGGTCCTCGTCGCCGCCTTCGGCGACCCCGGCCACGCCTTCCCGGCGATCGCCCTCGGGCGGGCGCTGCGGGAGCGCGGCCACGAGGTCGTGGTCGAGACCTGGGAGGAGCGCCGCGCCGCGGTCGAGGGCGCCGGGCTGCGCTTCGCCGGGGCCGAGGAATACCGGATGTTCCCGCCGCCCGACCCCGACTCCGAGGACGGTCGGCACGCGGCCGAGGCCGCGCTGGCGCTGCAGCCTCTATTCGACGAATTCGAGCCCCATGTCGCTGTCAGCGACATCCTCACCCTGGCGCCGGCGCTGGCGGCGGAGCGGGCCGGGGTGCCGCTGGCGACCCTGATCCCCCATCTCTACCCGGTGGTGGAGCCGGGGCTGCCGTTCTTCTCGATCGGCCTGAAGCGGGCGCGGACCGGGCTCGGGCGGGCCGCCTGGCGGGCCGGGCAGCGGGCGCTCGCGGTCGGCCTCGAGCACGGCCGCCGCGACCTCAACCTGCAGCGCGAGCGGCTCGGGCTGGCGCCGCTGGAGGGCTTCCACGGCGGCATCAGCCCGGCGCTGGCGCTGGTCGCGACCTATCCCCAGCTCGAGTACCCGCGCGCCTGGCCGCCGGGGGTAGAGGTGACCGGGCCGATGCCCTTCGAGCAGCCCTACCCGGAGATCGAGCTGCCGCCGGGTGAGGACCCGCTCGTCCTCGTCGCCCCCAGCACCGCCCACGACTCCGGCAACCATCTCGTCCGCACGGCGCTGCGGGCGCTGGCGCGGGAGCCGGTGCGGGTGGTGGCGAGCACCAACCGGGTCCACCCGCAGGTGCCGATCGAGGTGCCGCCGAACGCCGTCCTGGTCGAGTGGCTGAGCTACAGCCAGCTGATGCCGGCGGCGGCGATGGTCGTCTCCCACGGCGGCCACGGGACCGTCGCCCGGGCGCTCGGCGCCGGCACCCCGGTCCTGGTCAGCCCGATCACCGGCGACATGAGCGAGACCGCGATGCGGCTCGATTGGTGCGGCGCCGGCCGCTCGCTGCCCTGGCGGCTCTGCCGGCCGGGGCCGCTGCGCTGGGCGGTGCGGGAGATGCTCGCCGAGCCGTCCTTCGCCGCCCGCGCCGGCGAGATAGCCGCCTGGGGACGGGAGCACGACGGCGCCGCGCGCGGCGCGGAGCTGGTCGAGGGACTGGCGGCGCGTGCCGCCTGAGCTCCGGGGGTGGGACTCGAACCCACAACCCTTCGGTTAACAGCCGAATGCTCTGCCGATTGAGCTACCCCGGATCACTGCCGGCGAGCCGGCTCACCAGGGAATTTAGCGGTCCGCCGGGCGCCGTGGGCCGCTAGAGGTGTGACTGGGGGCGTCATCCAGGTGGGCCTGGTCGTGGAATCAATCATCTAACCGCCGGCGTGGGCGATCCGCTCGACCAGGGCGGCGCGCTCGCGGCTGAGGCTGGTGCGGCGCTCGTAGTCGCCACGTTCGCCGGCGGCGGCCAGCTCGTCCTCGAGCCGCCGCTGCTCGAGCAGCAGGAAGTTCAGCTCCATCGCCGCCGGCGAGGCGGGCTCCTCGCGCGAGAGCATCACCAGTTCGGTCACCAGGCCGGCCAGCTCGTCGTCGCCGCGGGGCAGGTTCGAGGCGGGGTCTCCGGGGTGCTCGCGGAGCCAGGCGACGGCGCGGGTGCCGGTCGCCGAGAGGTGGGCGTCCTTCAGCCGCTGCAGGTACTCCTGCCCCTCTGCCGGCAGCGCGATGCACATCGCCAGAAGCGCCCGCTCGCGGCGCTCGCGGGAGGTCAGGTCGGCGGCGCGGCGGGGCGGCGACGGGCTCGGCTCCGGCCTCGCTTCGTGCCGCGGGCCCGGGTCCTCGCCGCCCCCTCCCCCGCTCGCCGGCGTCGCCGCCACCACCCGGCCCATCACCAGCGCCGGTTCGAGGTCGAGGCGGTCGGCAACCTGGCGGACCAGCTCTTCGCGCACGATCCCCTCCCCCATCGCGGCCAGGATCGGGGCGACCTCGGTCAGCGAGCGGTCGCGCGCGGCGGGCGAGCCGACATCCGTGCGGTCGAGGACCAGCCCGACCTGGAAGGCGGTCAGCTCGATCGCGCTCTCGACGATCTCGCCGAAGCGCTCGGCGCCGCCGCCTTCGGCGACCATCTCGGCCGGGTCCTCGCCGGCCGGCATCGCCGCCACCCGCAGCCGCATCCGCCGCCCCGCGGCGACCCGCTGCGCTCGCAGCATCGCCTCCTGGCCGGCCGAGTCGGCGTCCAGCGCCAGCACCACCTCCTCGACCATCCCCGAGAGCGTCGCCACCTGCTCGCCGGTGATCGCCGTCCCCATCACCCCGACCGCCTCCTCGACCCCCGCCTGGTGCAGGGCGAGGACGTCGGTGTAGCCCTCGACGACGACGGCGCGGCCGGCTTTGGCGATCGCCGCTTTGGCGCGGTCGACGCCGTAGAGCAGCTGGCTCTTGTGGAAGAAGTCGGTCTCGGCGGTGTTGACGTACTTGGCGCCCTGGTCGGAGCGCATCGCCCGGCCGCCGAAGCCGAGCACGCGGCCGCGGCGGTCGCGGATCGGGAACATGATCCGGGCCCGGAAGCGGTCGTACTCGCCGCCGCCGCGGCCGCGCTGGACCAGCCCCACCCCCCGCAGCTCCTCGACCTTGAACCCGGCCCGCTGGCCGGCGACCAGGATCTTGTCCCAGGCGCTCGGCGCGAAACCGACGCCGAAGTCCCGCAGGGTCGCCTCGGCAAGCCCGCGCCCGGCCAGGTAGTCGCGCGCTTTGGCCCCCTCGCGCGACTCCCAGAGGTAGTTGGCGTAGTAGCTGGCGGTGCGGTCGAGCAGCTGCTCGAGCCGCCGCTGCCGCGCCCGCCGCGCCTCCGCCCGCGGGTCCTCCTGGTCGCGCTCGATCTCGACCCCGAAGCGGTCGGCCAGCATCTCGACCGCCTCGACGAACCCCAGCCCGTCCTTTTCTTCGACGAACTTGATCACGTCGCCGCCGACCCCGCAGCCGAAGCAGTGGTAGAGCTTCTCCTGCGGGTCGACCGAGAACGAGGGAGTGCGCTCGTCGTGGAAGGGGCAGAGCCCGACCATCCGCGCCCCCTGGCGCTTCAAGTCCGTGTGGGCGTTGATGACCTCGACGATGTCGACCGTCTGCTTCACCCGCTCGACGCTGTCGTCGGCAATCCGCGCCATGGTCAGATGCACCCGCCCTGATGGCCCGTGTGGCCAGGCAGATCAAGGACGCAGGGAGCGAGCCAAGGGAAGCGCACTCCAGTGCGTGACCCGCAGGCGAGCGACCGAGGACGCCGATATGCGCCGGCCACACGGGCCATCAGAACCGCGCCTCCTCGGGGATCGTCAGCTCGGTGAACTTGGCGATGCAGAAGCGGTCGGTCATGCCGGCGATGTAGTCGGTGACGCGCTGCAGGTCGGTCGCCGCCGGGTCGGCGCTCGGCACCTCGTCGGGATGGGCGAGGTAGTAGTCGAAGAGGCCGTGCATGGCGCGGTCGACGCGGTCGTGCTCGCTGCGCGCCGCCGGCGCCAGGTAGACACGATCGAACATGAACTTGCGCAGGCGCAGCATCGCGCCGCCGATCTCCTCGCTCTGGACGATGTCGCCGACGCCCTCGGAGCGGTCGACGATGTCGCGGACGAGGGTGTCGATGCGGAGCGACCCCGTCGGGCCGAGCAGCTCGATCTCGGCCGCGGGCAGGTCGCCGGGAGCGATGATGCCGGCGCGCACGGCGTCGTCGATGTCGTGGTTGATGTAGGCGACGCGGTCGACCAGCTTGACGATCCGGCCCTCGATCGTCGCCGGCTTGGTCGGGCCGGTGTGGTTGAGGATGCCGTCGCGGACCTGCTCGGTCAGGTTGAGGCCGCGGCCGTCGCGCTCCAGCACCTCGACCACCCGCAGCGAGTGCTGGTTGTGCTTGAAGCCGGCGCCGCCGTGGGAGCGGAGCGCCTCGTCGAGCGCTTCCTCGCCGGCGTGGCCGAAGGGCGGGTGGCCGAGGTCGTGACCGAGCCCGATCGCCTCGGTCAGGTCCTCGTTCACTCCCAGCGCGCGGGCCACGGTGCGGGCGATCCCGCAGGCCTCAAGCGTGTGCGTCAGCCGGGTCCGGTAGTGGTCGCCCTCGGGGGCGACGAAGACCTGGGTCTTGTGCTTGAGCCGGCGGAAGGACTTCGAGTGGACGATCCGGTCGCGGTCGCGCTGGAACGGCGTCCGCAGCGGCGAGTCCGGCTCCTCCTCGCGGCGGCGGGCGGGATAGGAGCGGGTCGCTTCCGGCGCCAGGAACTCGTCCTCCCAGGCGCGGACGCGGTCGGCGAAGGATGCGGTGAGCGGTGGGACTCCGGGGGGCACGCTTCGATCATAGGGTTGCGCCGGTTTCGCCCAGCGGCGCCGATTTCCCCGATTTGCGGGAGTTTGCGCCCGGCGGCTACGCGGCGGCGCGGAGCTGGACGTGCGCATGGTGCTCCAAGGTCTCGCCGACCGCGCGCTCGACCTGGCGCAGCGCCGCCGGCTCGGCCACCGGCGCCTCGCTCAGCGGCTTCGCCAGCGCCTCGACCATGAAGGTGTGGGCGGCCTCGCTGAGGCCGAAGGAGCCCGCTTCGCAGCTGCCGCAGACGACGCCGCCGGCGGCGCCGGAGAAGCCGGCCAGGTGCTCGGCCTCGCCGCAGCGCGCACAGGAGGCGAGCTCGGGGGCGAACCCCGCCACCAGCGCCAGCTTCAGCCGGAACGAGAGCGCGATTTCGAGCGCGGCGGCACGCGGGTTGCCCGGCTCGTCGAGCAGCTCCAGGTAGCGGCAGAGCAGGTGGTAGGCGGGCGGGTTCGGCTCGGCCGAGTCGAGCAGCCGCAGGACGGCGTCGCAGGCGCGGGCCCCGGCGCCGATCGCAGCGCCGTCGGAGCGCAGCCGCGGGTAGCCGTCGACGGTGGTCACCCCGGTCACGGTCATCAGGTCGCTGCGGCCCTCGTGCAGCATCAGGTCGAGCCGGAAGAACGGCTCGAGCCGGCCGCCGAAGCGGGATTTCGGCTTGCGGGCGCCCTTCGCGATCGCCCCGACCCGGCCGCGGTCGTGCGAGTAGAGGTGGAGGATGCGATCCGCCTCGCCGTAGCGGATGCTGCGCAGGACGATCGCCTCGGTCTTGACCGTGGTTCCGGGCACGAAATCAAAGATGAGGGACGGCCCGGACGGCTACTTGCGCCGTTTCGGCCGGCGGCGCAGCTTCACCTGGCACTCGGGGCAGAAGTAGGTCGAGCGGCCGCCGACGACGATCCGCACGACCTCGCCGTCGCCGGAGGGGCAGGGCTGACCCTCGCGGGTGTGGACGAGGAACTTCTCCTGCATCGTCCCCTTATCGCCGCGACCGTCGCGGTAGTCGTCGATCGAGGAGCCGCCTGCGTCGATGCCCGCTTCCAGCGCGGCGACGACCCCGTCGCGCAGCGCCGCCCAGTGCTCGGGCTTCATCGAGCCGGCGGGCGAGAGCGGGTGCAGGCGCGCCCGGTAGAGCGCCTCGTCGGCGTAGATGTTGCCGACCCCGGCGATCTTCGACTGGTCGAGCAGGAACGACTTCAGCGGTGCCGTGCGGCCGGCCGCCACCCGGCCCAGCTCCTCCGGCGTGAAGTCCTCGGAGAGCGGCTCGACCCCGAGCCGCGAGAAGCGCAGCGGCAGGTCGGCATCGTCGATCAGGAAGGCCTCGCCGAAGCGGCGCGGGTCGTTGAACCAGACCTCGCGGCCGTCGTCGAGGACGAAGCGGGCGCGCAGGTGGCGCTCCTCGGTGGTGCGCTCGCCCTGGTAGAGCAGCCGCCCCTCGGACGGGTCGAGGACATCCTCGCCCTCGACCAGGACGAGGTTGCCGGTCATCCGCAGGTGCATGACCAGGGTGCGGTCGCCGTCGAGGCCGAGCAGCAGGTACTTGCCGCGGCGCCCGAGCCCGGTGATCGTCGCCCCCGAGACCGCCTCGCCCAGCTCCTCGGGCGGCACCGGCCGCGACCAACGCGGGTCGTAGACCTCGAGGCGCTCGATCCGGCGGCCTTCGAGCTCCGGCTCGAGCTGCCTGGCAACGGTCTCCACCTCGGGCAGCTCGGGCATCCCCGAGTTCTATCGGACCCCGGACTTGCGTTTTCTGTCGCTATCCGACCAAAAACGCAAGTCCGTCGCTGCGGCGGCGCCTCAGTCGTCGTTGGCGCGAGGGTGGGCGCTGAAGTAGACCTGCTTCAGGCGCTCGCCGGAGAGGTGGGTGTACATCTGCGTGGTCGAGATGTCGGCGTGGCCGAGCATCTCCTGCACCGCGCGCAGGTCGCAACCGCCGGCGAGCAGATGCGTGGCGAAGCTGTGACGCAGCGTGTGCGGGCTCATCTTGCCGGCGAGGCCGACGTCGCGCGCGTGGCGCTGGACGATCTTGTAGAGGCCCTGCCGGGTCAGCGGCCCGCCGCGGAAGTTGACGAACAGCTTCGGCTCGTGGCGGTCGCCGATCAGCTTCGGGCGGCCGCCGCGCAGGTAGGCATTGATCGCCAGGATCGCCTGCCGGCCGAGCGGCACCAGCCGTTCCTTCGAGCCCTTGCCGCGCGCCCGCAGGAAGCCCTCGCGCAGGTCGACGTCGGCCACCTCGAGCCCGATCGTCTCCGAGGCCCGCAGCCCGCAGGCGTACATCACCTCGAGCAGCGCCCGGTCGCGCAGCGCCGTCGGCTCGCTCCCCTTCGGCGCCGCCAGCAGCTTCTGAACCTCGCTGTAGTTGAGGACGTGCGGCAGCTTCTTCGAGCGCCGCGGCGCGCTCAGCGCCGCGGTCGGGTCCTCGACGATCAGCTCGTCGCGGCGCAGGTGCTTGTAGAAGGAGCGCAGGCAGGCGGCCTTGCGGTGGATCGTCGCCGCCGATACGGCGGGCCGATCCCCCTCCCCGGTCGCCAGCTCGGCGAGGAAATCCGCGACCTCCGCCGGCCGCGCCTTCAGCGCGTCCACATCGTGGGCGACGAGGTACTCGCCGTACTGGAGCAGATCGGTCCGGTACGCGTTCAGCGTGTTGCGCGACAGCCCCCGCTCCAGCTCCAGGTAGGAGAGGAAGTCGAGGACCAGGCCCTCGAAGCGCTCACCGGCCTCGGGGCCGGCACGCTCGGCGGGGCCCTGCGGCTTGATCGCGATCGCGGCCATGCAGCGCTTGTTCGCTTCGTCACGCGCCAACCCTTGGCCCGCAACGGACCGTGCGGCAGCAGGGCGCTCAGCGGGCGAGAAGGGTGCCAGCGGCCAGGGGGGCGGCGAAGAAGAGGGGGTCCTCGGTGAGCTCGCGGCCCATCGTGATGGTCGGGAGGCCGGCGGCGGCGTAGGCGTCGAGGTCGACGGGGGCGGTGGCGAGGCGGTGGCCGCCCTCGGCGGCGGCGGACTCGAGGTAGGTGCGGGCCTCGCGAGCGCCCTCGATGTCCCCCTCGGGGACCGCGACGTCGACCGGGGCGAGCAGCAGTTCGAGCAGCGTGTGGGTGTGGTGGCTGAGGTGGAGGTGGCGTTCGCGGGGGTCGGCGCAGGAGAGGCGGGGCGAGATGAGGGTCGGGAGCTGCAATGAGAGGGCCGCGTGGGCGCTCTCGAGGGCGGCGATGCCGCCGTGGCCGTACTCGGTGGCGGAGCCGATGATCCCCGGGCCGGGGCCGACGATCGCCGCGTCCCAGCCGAGGTCGCGGCCCGCGCCGAGGGCGCCGATGGTCGACAGCGCCTCGTGTTCGCCGCCGTAGGCGGGTGCCGCGGTGATGTGGGCGGCGAGCAGGTCGCGTTCCCGCAGCTCGCGGACGTTTCGCGACAGCGTCCCCGGCAGCGCCCCACCCCCGGTCTGCACGTAGCCGACTTCGACCCCGGGCTTGGCCTGCGCCACGGCCCAGGCGGCAGGCGCGAGGTGGCCATGGAGGGGCAGGACCAGGACTCGGAAGACCTTCGGGCTATGAGCCCGACGGTCACCGCCGCCGTCCTCGATCGGCTCGACCGGGTGCTGGAGCGAGGTGTAGTTCAGCTTCATCACGTGCTCGTCTCCCGCCGCGCCGCCCTCGAGCCCGCGGGTCAGGTTGACGTGGACGACGTCGAAGCCGCCCGACCCGAGCCCGAGGTCGAGCGCGGCGACGTTGACGACCACCTCGTCGCCCTCGCGCATCTCCCCCAGGAGCTTGCGGTCGGCCCAGGCTCGCCGCCCCTCCCCCGCCACCTCGACTTCAAGCGGCTCCGCCGAGACGACGACGCCGCGCCGCAGGGCGAGCCGACCGCTCACGCCGGCGCCGCGACTCCGGCGACGATCCCCTCGCAGACCTCGAGCATCTTGTCGAGGTTGCGGGCCGGAACCATCTCGTGCTCGGTGTGGACCGCGTCGGTGCCGTTGGATAGGAGGACGCAGTCGAAGCCGTCGCGGCGCAGCGCGTTGGCGTCGCTGCCACCGCCGATCGCCACCTGCTGCGGCTCGAGGCCGGCGCCGCGCAGCGCCGCTTCGGCCAGCAGCAGCCCCGGCGAGTCCTTCGGCAGCTGGTAGCCGCGAAAGAGCTCTTCGATCCGCACGTCGACGTCGCAGTCGTGCTCGCTCGCCCCCCAGGCGCAGGCGTCGGCGATCCTGCCGGCGACCGCGGCCGCCTTCTCGAGGTCGAGGCTGCGGCACTCGGCGTGGATGAAGCAGTGGCCGGGGACGACGTTGCCGGAGGTGCCGCCGCGGATCCGGCCGACGTTGGCGGTCGTGCCCTCATCGAGGCGGCCGAGCTCCATCCGCGAGATCGCGGCTGCCGCGGCGGCGATCGCGCTGGCGCCCTCCTCGGGCTTGATCCCGGCATGGGCCTCGACCCCGTGGAAGTCGGCGAGGATCTTCTGCTGGGTCGGGGTCGAGACGACCACCTCGCCGACCGGCCCGGCGTGGTCGAGGACGAAGCCGGTGCGGGACCGCAGGCTCGAAGCGTCGAAGGCTTTCGCCCCTCGCAGCCCCTGCTCCTCGGCGACGGTGAAGAGCAGCTCGATCCCGACCTCGCCCCGTCGTTCCGCCGCCCGCGCCCCGAGCTCCATGAAGACCGCGACCGCGGCCTTGTTGTCGGCGCCGAGGATCGTCTTGCCGCGGCTGCGGAAGACGCCTTCGTCGTTCACCACCTCGACCTGGCCCTCGTGCGGAACGGTGTCGAGATGGGCGCAGAACATCACCGACTCCTCGCCGCTGCCGGGAAGCCGCGCCAGGAGGTTGCCGGCGCCCGCTTCGGCCGGGCCGGCGGCGTCGTCCTCGCTGACCTCGAAGCCGAGCGCCCGCAGCTCCGCCGCGACCGTGTCGGCGACCTCGCGCTCCTCGCCGGTCGGGCTGCGAATCTCGCAGAGCCGCGTGAAGGTCTCGTACAGCCTGGTGCCGGTGCCCGCCTCCATCGCCGCAGAGGCTAACCGCCGAGCGCCGCCGCCGCTCAGCTCGCCCGGCGCACGCCGACGTCGGAATCCGCAGCGGACTCCTCGGTCGTCGTCAGCTCGGCCCCGTCGGCCGGTTCCCTGCCGGCGTGGCTCGCCGCCGCCCCGACGAACTCGCGGAACAGCGGCTCGGGCCGGTTCGGCCGCGAGTTGAACTCCGGGTGGTACTGCGAGGCGACGAAGAACGGGTGGTCGGGCAGCTCGACCATCTCGACCAGGCGGCCGTCGGGCGAGGTTCCGCCGAAGACCAGCCCCTCGTCGGCGAGCCGGCTTTTCAGCTGGACGTTCACCTCGTAGCGATGGCGGTGACGTTTGTAGATCACTTCTTTGTTGAAGATCTCGTGGGCGCGGGTGCCCTCGTAGAGCCGCACCGGGTCGGCGCCGAGCCGCATCGTCCCGCCCATGTCGGAGACGTCCTTCTGCTCGGGCAGCAGGTCGACCACCGGGTAGGGCGTCTCGGGGTCGAACTCGGAAGAGTTGGCGCCGGCCATGCCGACGACGTTGCGGGCGAACTCGACCACCGCGATCTGCATCCCGAGGCAGATCCCCAGGTAGGGGATCCCGCGCTCGCGGGCGATCCGCGCCGCTTCGATCTTGCCCTCGATCCCCCGCTCGCCGAAGCCGCCGGGAATCAGGATCCCATCCATCCCTTCCAGCGCCTCGGGGTCGAGGTTCTCGGAATCGACGAGTTCGACCTCGACCTCGACGCCGTGGTGGAAGCCACCGTGCTCGAGCGCCTCGATCACCGACTTGTAGGCGTCGGCGAGCTGCACGTACTTGCCGACGATCGCGATCCGCACCTGGCCACTGGCCGAGTCGGCACGGCGCACCATCGCCTCCCACTCGCCGAGGTCCGGCGACGGCGCCTCCATCCCGAAGTGGTCGAGGACGAGGTCGTCCACCCCCTCGGCCCGGAAGACCAGCGGGATCTTGTAGATGTTGTCGACGTCGTGGGCGGAGACGACCGCTTCCACCGGCAAGCTCGCGAACAGCGCGATCTTCTCCCGGATCTCCCTGTCGAGGCGGCTTTCGGAGCGGCAGACCAGCGCGTGCGGCTGGATCCCGATCCGCCGCAGCTCGTTCACCGAGTGCTGGGTCGGCTTCGTCTTCAGCTCCCCCGCGTGGCCGACGTAGGGGACCAGCGTCAGGTGGACGAACATCGCCCGCTTCGGGCCGAGGTCGGTGTAGAGCTGGCGGATCGACTCGAGGAACGGCAGCGACTCGATATCGCCGACGGTGCCGCCGATCTCGGTGATGACGAAGTCGACCGACTGCGACTCGGCGACGATCAGGATCCGGTTCTTGATCTCGTTGGTGATGTGCGGGATCACCTGCACGGTGGCGCCGAGGTAGTCGCCGCGGCGCTCGCGCCGGATCACCGAGTTGTAGACGCCGCCGGCGGTGACGTTCGAGGAGCGCGAGGTGTTTTCGTCGGTGAAGCGCTCGTAGTGACCGAGGTCGAGGTCGGTCTCGGCGCCGTCCTCGGTGACGAAGACCTCGCCGTGCTGGAACGGGCTCATCGTCCCCGGGTCGACGTTGATGTAGGGGTCGAACTTCTGCAGCTGGACCCGGTAGCCGCGGGAGACCAGCAGGCGCCCGATCGACGCCGCGGTGATCCCCTTGCCGAGAGCCGAGACGACCCCGCCGGTGACGAAGATGAAGCGGGTGTCGCCTTTGTTGCTTGGGCTCATGCTCTGCCGAGCGAGTCTAGCCAGCGCAGGGGCGGAACCCGTTCGATCGTCACCGAGATAGACCGCAACTCCCCGTAAATGGTCAAAGCGAGGACCAGTCCGAGGGCGACGAGGCGGGCGTCGGGGCCGAGGATGGTCAGCAGCCAGATCCCGGCGACGGCGCCGACCAGGTTGGAGCCGGTGTCGCCGAGCATCGCCCGCTCGCCGAGGGTGAGCCAGGCGCCGACCAGGATCGGCCCGAGGAAGATCCCCAGCAGTTCGATCGGCGCCAGCGTCCAGGCGCCGAGGCAGAGGCCCGCGCCGAGCAGCGCCAGCCCCTTCTCCGCCCGGCCAGGCCGCAGGTCCAGCAGGTTGCCGACGTTGGTGGCGAGGATCAGCAGGGCGATGTCGGCGAGGTAGCGCCAAGATTCGAGCCCGCGCCCGGAGACGACGTAGGCGGCCAGTGCCAGCGCCCCGATCGCCTTGATCGCCCCGGTCGAGAGCCGTCCTTCCCGCAGCGCCCGCGCGTGGCCGCGCCAGCCCCGCGGGGCCTCGGCGGCGACGCCGCTGCCGAGCGCGTCGTCGAGGAAGCCGAGGAAGGCGATCCCCAGCACGTAAGGCAGCCAGCGCCGCAGATCCGGGTCGAGCAGGTCGAGGTCGGCGCGGTCGTTGAGGATCGCCAGCGGCGCCAGCGCGACCAGCGCCGCCGTCGCCAGCACCGCCCCGAGCGGGAAGGCGAGCTCGGCGCCGCGGTAGTTGGGACGGACGAGGCCGGCGTCGCGCAGGCCCCGCGCCCCCGCCGGCACCACGAAGAGCGCCAGCGCGATCGCCAGCGGGAAGCCGATCCAGTACATGCCGCCCTGTCCTCCTATTCGCCTTCGGTCAGGAGGTCGGGCAGCAGGCGGTCGGCGCTGCCCTTGACGCCGAAGCTGCCCTCGGCGTCGCCGAGCAGCGAGTAGACCATCGCCAGCTTGCCGGCGGTGAGGTCGACGTCGTCGACGGTCGAGAGGTCGTTGGCGACGAAGAAGGAGACCGAGGAAGGTTCGGTGGTCGAGGTCTCGATCCCGACCGTCGGCACCCGGGTCGCGGTGATCCCGCCGAGCAGCGCCGCTTCCAGCTGCGTCGCCTTGCCCTTCTGCACCGGGCCCATGTCTTCGGGCTGGTCGCGGACGACGATCACGCCGCCGAGACCGCCGAAGCTGCCGCTGGCGCGCGAGAAGAGGTGGCCGCGGACCACTTCGGGCAGGGTGCCGCCGAGCACCAGCTGCCGCCCCAGGCCCTTGCCGAGTTCGGTCAGCTGGTCGGAATCGGTCCGCAGCTGCCCGAAGCGCGTCTTCGAGAGGTCGCCGGCGAGCCCGTTGACGTCGACCGGCTCGCGCACCACCCCGACCGCGACCAGCTTCGCCCCGGTCGGAGCCAGGGCCGACTCGACCGCCGAGGTGATCTCGCCCGGCAGGCCGCCGAAGGCGACGATCCCGATCTGCATCCCGGCCAGCTTGTCGCGGGTAAGGACCGGATAGACGCGTTCGCCGAATTCGTCGGAGCGACCGAGTTCGCCGCTCAGTTCTTCGGCGTTCGAGCGGGCGTCCTGGAGGTTGCCGACGAGGCTGTGCTCGAGGTCCTTGCGGGTCTTGGTCAGGGCGTCGCCGCCGAACTCGGCGCCGATCAGGATCCCGACCGCGAGCGCGAGGAAGACGGCGATCAGCGAGGTGGCGTGGTAGCGCGCGCTATAGCCCATGAACGACTAAAGGCTAGACGCGTTCGCCGTTGGTACGGCATATGCGTTCTTTCGGCGAACGCGGTCGATCTCAGATCCCGAGCCAGATCCGGATCTTCAGCCAGAACAGTTCGAAGACGTCGTTCAGCGCCGGCGAGGTGATGACGAGGATCGTCAGCAGGACCAGGAAGGCGACCGCGAAGAAGGCGATCGGCGCCAGGGTCGAGCTCGGCCGGTAGAGGCGGCTGACGCCCTTGGCGTCGACCAGCCGCTCGCCGATCCGCAGCCGGGTGAGGAAGGTCGAGGACATGCCGCCGCGCTTGCGGTCGAGGAACTCGACCAGGTTGAAGTGGGCGCCGACGCTGACGATCAGCGCCGCCCCCTTCTCGTGCGCCATCAGCATCGCCACGTCCTCGCTGGTGCCGGCCGAGGGGACGATCGTGTGCGGCAGCCCCGCTTCGAGCAGGCGCTCGCAGCCGGGGGCGCGGCCGTCGGGATAGGCGTGGACGATCAGCTCGGCGCCGCACTTCAGAGCGCTGTCGGAGGCCGAATCCATGTCGCCGAGGATCACGTCGGGCTTCAGCCCCGCCTCGAGCGCGCCGTCGGCGCCGCCGTCGACGGCGACGACCAGCGGCCGCACGTCGCGGATGTAGGCGCGCAGCGCTTTCAGATCGCGGCGGTGGCGGTCGCCGCGGACGACGATCAGGACGTGGCGGTCGCGGAAGCGGGCGCGGGTCGGCGGGAAGGCGATGTCGCCGATCAGGAGGTCGGTCTCGCCGCGCACGTGGGCGACCGTGTTTTCGGCGAACTCGGCGAGCGCCTCGTCGACCCGCTCGCGCTGCTCCTCGAGCTGGCTTTCGAGCTCGCCGGCCTCGAGCGCGTGGCCGTGGGCGATCTCCTTGCCGAGCCGGGAGATCGTGCCGCCCTCGACCCGCACCACCTCACTGTCTTTCAGCAGCTCGAAGAGGCCCGCCCCCGGCACGTCGACGAGCCGGATCCCGGCCCGGGCCAGCATCAGCGGGCCGGCGTTCGGATAGCGCCCGGTCGAGGACTGCGAGGCGTTCAGCACCGCGACGGCGCCGGCGGCGATCAGCTCCTCGGCGGCGATCCGGTCGATGTCTTCGTGGTCGATGACCGCGATCTCGCCCGGCCGCAGCCGTTTGACCAGGTGCTTGGTGCGCTCGCCGAGCCGCACCGTGCCTTCGACGGCGGTCTCGGTCCGCGCCCCGTTTCGCCGCCCGAGCAGAGCGGGAAGGCGTCGGCGACTGGTGGCTGCCACCTGCTCAGGTTAGGCGACCCGGCAGAGCACTCGCAAGCGTGAGTGCCGGGGACGGCGGCGGATCAGGCGGCCGAGAGCAGCTGGCGGGCGTGCTCGGTCGCCGCTCCATCATCGTCGCCACCGCCGAGCATGCGGCTGATCTCGGCGACCACGCCCTCGCCGGCGAGGCGCTCGACCCGGGCCGAGGCGGCATCGCCCTCGAGGTCCTTTTCGAGCCGGAAATGGACCTCGGCAAGCGAGGCGACCTGCGGCAGGTGGGTGATGCAGAGGACCTGGCGACCGGCCCCGAGCGCCCGCAGCCGCTCGCCGACGACCCGGGCGGTGTTGCCGCCGACGCCGGCGTCGATCTCGTCGAAGACCAGCGTCCCGGCCGAGCCGGCGCGGCCGAGGCCGCTCAGCGCCAGCATCACCCGCGAGAGCTCGCCGCCGGAAGCGGCGTCGCGGATCGGCGCCGGCTCGATCCCCGGGTTCGGCGCCAGCCGCAGCTCGACCGTCTCGCGGCCGCTCGGGCCGAAGCCCTCGGCGTGCGCCTCCAGCACCACCTGCAGCGTCGCCCCGGCCATCGCCAGGCTCTCCAGCTCGGTCGCAACGCGCTCCTCGAGAGGCGCGGCGGCGGCGGCCCGCGCCGCGCTCAGCTCGGCGCCCAGCTGCTCGCGGCGCTCGTGCGCCGCCGCCAGCGCCGCCTCGGCCTCGGCCCCGCGCTCCCCTGCGCCCTCGAGCCGGGCGATCTCCTCGCGGCAGCGCTCGGCATGGGCCAGCACCGCCTCGACGCTGCCGCCGTGCTTGCGCTCGAGCCGGTCGATCGCCTCCAGCCGCTCCTCGATCGCCAGCAGCGCCGCCGGGTCCGCCTCGACCCCCTCGCCGTAGTCGCGCAGCTCCGAGCCGACGTCGCCGAGCTCGACCGCCAGCGCCGCGACCCGCTCGGCCAGCGCGTCGAGGCCGGGGTCGACGCCGTCGCTGCCGGCCAGCGCCGCCTGCGCCTGGGCGAGCGCCGCCGCGGCACCGCCGCCGTCCTCCTCGGCCCCGGCCAGCGCCGCATGGGCGCCGCCCGCGGCTTCCCGCAGGCCCTCGGCATGGCGCAGGCGCTCGCGCTCGGCGCCGATCGCCTCGCGCTCGCCCGGGTCCGGTTCGACCGCCTCGATCTCGGCCAGCTCGTAGCGGTAGAGGTCGAGGTCGCGCTCCCGCGAGCCCTCGCGCTCTCGCAGCTCGGCCAGCTCGGCCTCGAGCCGCAGGCACTCCCGGTGCGTCTCGGCGTAGCGGCCGCGCAGCTCCAGCTGCTCCTCGCCGACGAAGCCGTCGAGCACGTCGAGCTGGGTCGAGGCGATCGTCAGCCGCCGATGCTCGTGCTGACCGAAGAAGGCGATCAGGCGGCCGCCGAGCAGCTTCAGATCGGCCGCGGTGGCAGCCCGCCCGGCGACGAAGGCGCTGGTTCGGCCGGCGGCCGAGACCCGCCGCCCGAGGACGATCTCCTCGGCGCCGCCGGGCAGCCGCTCGGCCAGCTCCGCCAGCTCGGGCTCCTCGAGCAGCCCCGGCGGCAGGTCGAAGACGCCCTCGACCCAGGCCTCCTCTGCGCCCGGGCGGACGATCTGGGATTTCGCCTTGCCGCCGGTCAGCAGGTCGAGCGAATGCGCCAGCACGGTCTTGCCGGCGCCGGTCTCGCCGGTGATCGCGTTGAGGCCCTCGCCGAGCCGCAGCTCGGCCCGCTCGATCAGCAGCAGGTTCTCGATTCGCAGCTCGCGCAGCATGGGAGCCGGTTTAGCAGCGGGGGCGGACCGATCGGGAGCGGAATCCCGCTTAGTGCGGATGTAGTGCGGGCACGCTGCTGGGAGAGGGCGGGCACAGTACTCGACTCACCCGCTCGCACTATGCCCGCCCTCTCCCAACGGGCCGTGGCCCCCGTCCGAGGGGCTGCGGGGCCAGCTAGGTGGGCTCGGGGGCTGCGCCGGCCGGAGCTTTGTCTGCTTGCTCGGGGGCGGGGGCGCCGGCGGGGACCAGGTCGCGGCTGCGGGTCAGGGCGAAGCCGAGGAGGGCGCCGGCGAAGGAGACGAGGGCGCCGATCAGGAGGATCTCGTTGAAGCCGTCGATGAAGGCGATCTTCGAGGCGGCCACCGCTTTGGCCTCGATCCCGGGTGGAAATCGGAACAGTTCCACCCCTTTCGAGCCGCTCGAGGCGACGATTTCGCCGAGGCCCTTCGGCGCCCGCGGCAGCTGCTCGGAAAGGTTCGAGCTGACCTGGCTCTGGAAGACGGCGCCGAGGCCGGCGACGCCGGTCGAGATGCCGACCTGGCGGAAGGTCGAGTTGATCCCCGAGCCCATCCCCGATTTCTCCGGCGGCACGACCGCAATCGCTCCCTGGCCGATCGCCGGATTGGTCAGGCCGATGCCGACGCCGGCGACGACGAAGCCCGCCAGCAGCGCGGTCCAGTCCGAGCTCGGCGTGATCCCGTGCATCAGCAGCAGGCCGACCCCGACCAGGCCGAGCCCGATCCCGACCAGGACCCGCAGCGGCACCCGGTTGAGGAGCGAGCCGGCCGACGCCGCGACGACGAAGCCGAGCACGGTCATCGGCAGGAACCGGAGCCCGGCTTCCAGCGGCGAGTAGTCGAGGATCCCCTGCATGTAAATCGTGATGTAGAGGAAGAGGGCGAACATCCCGGCCGAGAGCGAGAAGGCAACTGCGGAGACACCGTTGAAGGCGGGGCGGCGAAACAGCGTCAGGTCGAGCATCGGGTAGCGGGACCGCTGCTCGATCGCCAGGAAGATCGCGAAGAGCACGACCGCTCCCCCCAGGCAGGCGACGATCACCGGGCTCCCCCACCCTTCCGGGTTGCCGCGGATCAAGCCGAAGATCAGCAGGAAGAGCGCCGAGGAGAAGGTGACCAGGCCGGCGACGTCGACCGGTTCGGGGTCTTTGGCGAAGACGTTGACGATCTTGCGCTCGCTGAGGGCCATCGCGACGATGCCGATCGGCACGTTGACGAAGAAGATCCACTCCCAGCCGAGGGTTTCGGTGATGACGCCACCGACCAGGGGCCCGACCGCGACCGCGCCGCCAACCGTCGCGCCCCAGACGCCGAACGCCGTCGCCCGGTCCTTGCCGTGGAACTCCTGGCCGATCAGGGCGAGCGAGGTGGCGAACATGCCGGCGGCGCCGATCCCCTGCAGGCCGCGCGAGAGGTTGAGGATGGTCGGGTCGCCGGAGAGGCCGCAGAGGAAGGAGGCGACGGTGAAGATCCCGAAGCCGACGGTGAAGACCCGGCGACGCCCCAGCCGGTCGCCGAGCGAGCCCATCGTCAACAGGAAGGCGGCCAGGGTCAGCGCGTAGGCGTCGACCACCCACTGCAGGCTGGAGAGGCTGGCGTGCAGTTCCCGCTGGATGTCCGGCAGGGCGACGTTGACGACCGTCACGTCGAGCAACAGCATGAAAGTCGCGACCGAGACGAGGATGAGCGTCCACCATTTGCGCTCCATCGCTTCGACTCTAGCTAGATGAGCGCGGCGGCTGGCCCGGCGGCCAGAGGGCCCTCCTAAACCGCGAGGTGCCCGAACTTCTCGCGGATGCGGCCGTAGAAGCTCGTCCCCGGCAGCTGCGCGAGCAGGCCGATGCCGTCGACGAAGCGCACCTCGAGCCCCTCGCCCGGCGGCAGGTCGGCGAGTCGTTCGCCGTCGATCGCGACTTCGACCTCGTCGCGGCCGGCGGCGTTGAAGACGTGGAGCACGTCGGCGGGGGCGACGACCAGTGCCCGCGCCGTCAGAGAGTGCGGGGCGATGTAGCTGACGACGTAGCCCTCGACGCCCCAGGCCAGGATCGGGCCCTGGTTGGCGAGGTTGTAGCCGGTCGAGCCGACCGGGGTGGCGGCGACGAGGCCGTCGCAGCGGACGTGGCCGACCTCCTCGCCGGCGATCGTGTAGCTGAGCTCGGCGACCCGCTGGTTGGGCCGGCGGACGAGGGTGACGTCGTTGAGGCCGACGGCGCCGCGGCCGCCGACCGTCACCTCGAGGCCCGGCAGACGCAGTGTCTCGATCTCGCCGGCAAAGGCGCGGCGCAGGCCCTCCTCCGCCTCGGCCCGCTCGACCGCGGCGAGGAAGCCGACCGTGCCGAAGTTGACGGCGAAGACCGGCACCTCGGTGCTGGCGAAGCGGCGCAGCGCGTGGAGGATCGTGCCGTCGCCGCCGAGCACCACGCAGAGGTCGGGAGCGTCGTCCTCGCCGGCGGGCTCGATCCCGGGCGCCGCGGCGCCGTGTTTCTCGATCTCGGCGCGGTCGGCGACGAGGCGCCAGCCGCTCGCGGTCGCGACCTGCAGCACCATCTCGACCGCCTCGGTCATCGCCGGCGGGTGCCTCGGAGTTATCAGCGACGCGGTCTTCATTGTTCGGCCTCCAGCAGCGCCGCCTCGAAGTCCGGCAGCGGCGCGCCTTCGCCGCCGCAGAGTACGAAGGTCTCGCGATTGCCCTTCGGCCCCGGCAGCCCGGAGGGCGCGAAGCCGCGCACCGACAGGCCCAGCTCGGCGGCGCTCGCGGCGACGGCGAGGATCGCCTCGCGGCGGTCGGCGTCGTCGCGAACCACCCCGCGACCGACGCGCTCGCGACCGAGCTCGAACTGCGGCTTCACCATCGCCAGCACCTCGCCGCCGAGCGCCAGGCAGGCGGCCACCGCGGGCAGGATCTTCGTCAGCGAGATGAAGGAGACATCGACCGTGGCCAGCGAGGGTGCGAACGGCAGGTCGGCCGGGGCCAGCTCGCGGGCGTTCAGGCGCTCGATCACCGTCACCCTGGGGTCTTCGCGCAACCGCAGCTCGAGCTGGCCGTAGGCGACGTCGACCGCAGCGACGTGGGCGGCGCCGCGTTGCAGCAGGCAGTCGGTGAAGCCACCGGTCGAGGCCCCGACGTCGAGGCACTCACGGCCGGCGACGTCGATCGCCAGCGCCTCGAGGGCGTTGTCGAGCTTGATCCCGCCGCGGGAGACGAACCGCGGCCGCGCCTCGAGCACGAATTCCGCCTCCGGCTCGACCAGCTGGCTTGGGCGCAAGGCCACCGGCCCATCCGTCCCG
>DASXOF010000103.1:0-12051 GCA_036494495.1 Solirubrobacterales bacterium
CATTCGGGCGCGCCTTCGGCCGAGGTCGCGGAGATCTCCATCGGCCGCAGCCGCTCCTCCCAGAGGCCGTAGTAGGAGAAGCGGAAGAGCCCCAGGGTGCCGAGGCGGGTGGCGACTTCGGCCGCCGCGGTCGCCTCTTCCCTGGCCTGCTCTTCGACGTCCGCCAGTTCGGCTTCCAGCTTCACGACCTTCGCTTCGGCCGCGTTCAAACGGTCGCCGTCTTCTTCCTGTTCGGCTTCCGAGCGTTCGTCTTCGACGCCTTTTTCGACCTGGAATTCGGCCACGTGGACGGCCGCGACGGCGTCTTTGATCGCCCGCTTCAGTTCGTTCTCCGACTGCACGCTTTCGCCATGGTGGTTGGCGACGTCGGGCGCCGCCGGGTTGCCGGAGACGGCTTCGAGCACGCCGCGTTCGGTCGGGAAGGACTGGTAGTCGCCGCGCAGCAGCAGGGTCGAGGGTTCGGGGTCGCCGAGCACGAACTCGCCGAAGTAGCCGAACACGTTGGCACTCGGTTCCGGCCCCGCGACCTTGATCGTCTGGGCGCCGACGCCGGGGTCGGTGCGGCGGCCCCAGCCGACCTGCGACCAGCTGCTGACGGGCGAGGCGGCGCGGAAGATTTCGCGCACGTCGGCGACGCTGAGGCAGTCGACGCCGACGTCGGTTTCGTTGGCGATCGCCAGCACCGCGGCTTCGGAGGCGACCTCGAGCTGGACCGGTTCGACTCCGTTGGCCTGGCAGCCGGCGTACTCGCTGGGCGAGATCGGCCGGGCCGAGTCGACGATGTCGGTCTTGCCGGCGCAGAAGGCTTCGAAGGCGTCGTCTTCTTCGTCGTTGGTGATTTCGAAGCCGACCGTCGCCGCCTTCTGCTTGAAGCCGTGGACCAGATCGGAGGTCAGCGACCCTTCGGCCTGACCGGCGATGCGGATCACCCCGGGCGTGCGCGGCGGCAGCTGCACCTGTCCGCCGCCGCTCTCGGAGGCGACCTTGGCGGTCTTCTGTTCGAGCGGCCCGGCTTCGCCCGAGCGCGAGGCGTCTTCGATGCTGACGCCGCAGCCGGCGACGGCCAGCGCGACGAGCACCAGCATCACCGGCGGCAGGATCCGGAGCAGCGCCCTCACGATCCCCCACCTCCGGCCGGGCGCGGCGCCGCCGCGGAGCCGAGGCCGAACTGCTGGACCTGGCCGACCGGCGGGTCCTTGTGGACCGGCGGCAGCGCGATCACTTCGAAGTCGCTCAGCTGCAGCCAGCTGAGCTCGTCTTCGCGGACCAGGCTCGGCGGCGTGCCCTGGGCGGCGTAGAAGGTCGGGACCGCGGCGCGATCGACGACGATCGCGCCGTACTTGCGCAGGGCGACGAGGATCGCTTCGACCGAGGACCGCATCCGGCCGCGCGGCTCCTGTTTCAGCAGCGCCGAGTCCTTGAGCCGGATCCGCGCCCCGGCCGGCAGCGCATCGTTGGGCCCGACGCCGTCGGTCACCGAGGCCGGCTGGACGTAGTTGCGGCGCGCCAGGCCCGGCACCGAGACCGCCAGCGCGTGGTTGATTTCGCCGGCCCGCAGTTCGGCCGGGCCGATCACGCCGGCGAACAGCGGCAGGCCGGAGCCGCGGGCGCCAGCGGCGCGCGTCGGGTCTTCGGAGACCGGCCGGCTGAAGCCGGGGCCGTCGAGCTTCCAGGTCTTCGCGTATTGGTAGGAGATCGTGTCGTCGGACTGGCGGCGGGCGCGCCAGAAGTCGTAGGCGACGCCCTTTTCGCGGTCGATCACGCTGAGCCAGCCGTCGTAGCGCGGGTCGGGCGTGGTCGTCGCCGGCAGCGCCAGGGTCGGCGGCACCCGTTCGGCCTGGGCTCCGCATTCGGTCTGGCGGCAGACGAACTTGGTGTTGACGACGTTGCTGCCGCCGGCTTCGACCACCAGCGGCGCCCAGCGCGCGGCGTTGATCTGGAAGCCCTTGTGGACCACCCGTTCGACCGTCGCGAGGCCTTCGTGGCCGGGCCGTTCGATCACCGCCACCCGCTTGCGAGCCAGGTCCAGCATCCGCGCCGAGCCGGGGGCCCTGGGCAGGGTTTCGATCGGCGTGTTCCAGGGGCTGTCGGCGGAGAAGTAGGTGCCGGAGGCGGGCACGTCGGCCTTCTTCGCGCTGGCCTCCTTGGCCGTCGCTTCTTCGTCGGACCCACCGCAGGCGGCGAGCCCGAGGGCGAGCGCCAACAGCGCGGCCGCGACCGCGAGGCACCTGGCGAGCGGGCTCATTCGCCTTCCACCTTCGGGGCGGAGCTGATCCCGCTTTCGCCCGTGCTTTCGCCGGCCGAGGCTTCCGGCAGCGGCGAGAGGCCGGCTTCGCTCGGCGCCGCCGGGCGGACCGGCGGCGGCGAGAGCGGCGTCCGCGGGGTGATCAGCCGCGGCTGGTTGCGCAGGCGGCTGGCGTCGGCGACCGAGGCGGCCGGGACGACGCCGGGCTCGAGCTGGACCAGCACGTAGCGGTCGGTGTGGAAGATCGGCACCAGGCCCGGCTGGGCGCCGAGGTCGAGGCCGGGATAGCGGGCGCGGATCAGGTCGCCGCTGGCGGTGTTGGCGACCAGCATGTAGCGGACTTTGCCGAACGGATGGTCGCGGATCGTCAGCCATTCGCCTTCGGAGTAGTCGGCGCGGTCGACGAAGAGGTCGGGGCGGCCGCTGGTGAGGACGACGCCGTAGGTGGCGTTGCTGTCGGTGAGGATCGAGTTCGCCGGCGGCCTCAGGTGATTGTCGATGTAGTCCGCCATCGCCAGCTCGGGGTCGATCCCGACCCGGTAGCCGCCGAGCGAGGTGGTCCCCTCCTGGCTGTCGCGGGTTTCGACGAAGCGGGTGAAGGCCTGCTCCTGATCCTGGTATTCGTAGCTCTGCATCGCGTTCCAGGAGAGCGGGATCGCGCCGCCGAGGCCGACCACGAGGAGCAGCGCGAGGACGAAGCGCCAGCTCGGCTCGACCCGGTAGAGCCAGGACACCGCGGCGATCGCGACGATCACCAGCGAGAGCCCGGTGGCGAGCGCGACGAAGCTGGCGCGGTCTTCGAGCAGGGCGCCGACGACGATCGCGGCGACCGCCAGGAGCCCGACCGAGATCAGGCCGAAGCCGAGCGAGTCGCGGCGCCCGAAGGCGGAGACCGCCAGCAGCGGCACCGCGACGAAGGCGAGCGGGGCGACGCCGAGGATCACCTGCGCCATGTCGCCGAGCGCCGGGCCGAACTGGGCCGAGGCCTGGGCGACCACCGGGTCGAGGTTGGCGGCCGGTTGGAAGGTGCCGATTTCGAGCCACTGGAACGGGCTGTCGAGGATGACCCCGTTGAGGATCGTCCAGATCAGGACCGAGTAGAAGATCGGGGTGAGGAAGAGGAGCAGCGAGGAGCGCAGCTTGGTCTGGCCGGCGCGCGGGCCGGGGCCGACGAAGGCGATCGTCAGCATCAGCGCCAGCGCCCAGGCGAGGTAGGTGTAGTCGACCATCACCGCGACCCCGAGCGCCAGGCCGGCGCCGACGAGGTAGCGCGTCTCGTCGGTCATCCGCCAGGAGATGATCGCCAGCAGCGCCGCGGCGGCGAGGAAGAGGCCGAGCGCTTCCGGCGAGCCGGAGCCGGCGTAGAAGACGAACATCGGGTTGGCCCCCACCAGCAGCACCGCGAGCCAGCGGACGATGCGGCCGACGTCGCAGCGGGCCATCATCGTGTTCAGCATCGCCAGGGTGCCGCCGCCGGCGATCGCGGTGATCAGCGGCAGCGCCACCAGCGAGGTGGCGAAGGGCTTGATCAGCGCCGGCCCGAGGAAGACGAGGGTGCCGACCGGAGCGACGCCGAGGCCGATCGCCGCCAGCCGCGGCGGGTCGTTCCACCACGACATGTAGGCGTCGGCGAGCCGCTCCATCGCCCCGAACTGGACGATGTGGCCGTTGACGATCGTGAAGTAGCCGGCGGCGAAGAAGGCGGCGGCGAAGACGACCGCGATCACCCAGCCCTCGAGCCGGGTCGCCGGGAACGCCTCGTCGTGGCCGAGCGCCTGCTGCCCCTCGGCCCTGGGGGCGGGGGCCTCGGCCGGGGGCGCCCCGTTCTGGGCCCGCTCGTCGAGCAGGTGCTGGAGGTCGATCGTGCTGTCGGTCATCGCAACGCTTCCCCGGCCTGGCTCAGACGATCGTTCCCGGCGAAGACATGTCGAGCCCGTGCTCGGTCTTCTCCCAGTAGAAGGGGTTGGTGAAGAGCTGCAGGAAGCCCTTCCAGGCGGCCAGCGACATCAGGCCCCAGTAGAGGGGCAGCATCAGCGCGTAGGGGGCGAGGCCGTAGTAGCCGCGCCGCGAGGCCGCCGCCATCCCCAGGTACATGAAGACGAAGTTGCCGAGGAAGAGCTGGGCGGCGGCGAGGAAGTAGACCCAACCCGGGAAGAGGTCCTGGATCAGCCCCGCCTGGGTGAGGAAGAAGACCGTGGTCAGCGCCCAGAAGAAGGGATTGATGAGGAAGATGAAGGCGCCGCCGACCATCAGCTGGAAGCTGAAGAAGCCCTTGAAGCCGACGTCGCGCAGCAGCCGCAGCGGGTGGCGCATGTAGACCAGCCAGGTCTGGATGTATCCCTTGATCCAGCGCGAGCGCTGCCGCACCCAGTTGTCGATCCGGGTGTTCGCCTCCTCCAGCGTGGTCGAGTCCATCATGATCGTCCGGTAGCCGGTCTTGTGGAGGCGGATGCCGAGGTCGGCGTCCTCGGTCACGTTGTAGGGGTCCCAGCCGCCGACGTTGACCAGCACGTCGAGGCGGATGTGGTTGGAGGTGCCGCCGAGCGGAATCGGGTCGTTGCGCGCGTCGAGCCCCGGCAGGATGAGGTCGAAGAGGGTCGAGTACTCGAGCGAGAACCAGCGGGTCAGCAGGTTGGTGTCCTGGTTGAAGAAGTTGAGCTTGGCCTGGACGCAGGCGACCGACTCGTCGGCGCGCTCGAAGATCGCCACCGCCTTCTTCAGCTGGTCGGGTTCGGGCCGATCCTCGGCGTCGTAGATGACGACGTACTTGCCCTTGGCGCCGACCAGCCCGTAATTGCAGGCCTTGGGCTTGGTCTGCGGATCCGATTCGGGGACGATGATCGTTTCGAAGTGCGGCGGCAGGGAGAGCGCCTCGATCGCGTCGATCGTCTCGGCGTCGTCTTCCTCGCAGAGCAGCCGGACGTCGAGCTTGCGCCGCGGGTAGTCGAGCGATTCGATCGAGTTGACGAGCTGGTTGATCACCGCCGCCTCGCGGAACAGCGGCACCAGCACCGTGTAGACGGGCAGGTCGCGCTCGTCGAGGCGGGCCAGCTCCTCGGGGGTGGCGTCGAACTCGTAGCGGTGGTCGAGGGCGGCGTAGCCGCTGATCAGCTTGTAGCCCGAGTTGGCCGTGTAGGCGATGCTGGCGACGGCGAAGATGACGATCGCGGTGGGGACGAAGAAGAGCGCGGCGGCGAGGATCGCGGCCAGGGCCAGCAGCACCAGGAACGCTTTCTGGCCGGCGCTGAGGATTTTGTGGGCGCTCGATTCGGGGAAGCGCTCGAGCAGGTCGAAGCGGGCGAAGCGGCTGTACTCGGCGCCGTGGATGCGGCGCAGCAGCGCGTCGATTTCGCTCGCGGGCGCCAGGAAGGGCCGCACCTTGAGGTGGGTGTGGGCTTCGATCTCCTCGGCCACGGCGCGGTCCGGGAGGTCGGGGACGGCGACGAAGAGGTAGGTGTCGTCGATCGCGATCGGGACGCAGCGCAGGCTGCGGGCGAGCGGCTCGGGGATCGCGTCGACCGGGGCCTTGGCCGGGTCGAAGGCGGAGAGGTCGACGGTCGGCAGCTTCTGCTTTTCGGCCACCACCCGCAGCAGCGCGTGCTCCTCGAGGGCGCCGCCAAGGACGAGGATCTCGCCGATCCGGCCGCCGGCGCGCTCCTGCTCGGCGATCGCCTCGCCGAGCTGCTCCTCGGTGATCAGACCGCGGCTGGCCAGTTCCTCGCCGAGCCGGGGCAGCCGCGCCAGGCCGTGGTCGAGCAGGTAGTCGGCGTCGAAGGTGGCGCCCTGGTTCGACTCGACCCCGACCTCGGCCGAGCCGAGCGCGTTCAGCGTCCGCGCGATCTCCTCCGCCGAGGCCAGCAGCCAACGGGGGCGGAAGCCGGTGGCGTCGAGGATCGCGTTGTCGGCGGCTTCGTCGCCGACCCGCTCGGCGATCACGGTGATCATCCCCGCCCGGTACTCGAAGGGGATGATCCGCAGTTCGCGCCGGATCCGGTCGGGGACGAGGCGGATCACGGTCGGCGAGACGGTGACCATCGTCTCGCGCTGGTGGTCCTGCGGGTCGCGGACGACGAGGCGGAAGGGATCCTGGGTCATTGCTCCACCTCACCCGTCTCAGCCGGTTCGACCGGCGCCTGCTCGCGCAGCTTCGAGTTGCGTTCGCTGATCACCAGGGCGATCCCGGCGGCGATGAAGACGAAGAACGGCACCAGCAGGAAGGCGGTGAAGAAGAGGCAGAAGAGGACCAGCGCCCCGAGCACCGCGAGGATGCTGACCACGGTTGCCGCGGCCGAGTTCTCGGCGCGCCGCTGCACTAGGGCTGGGGGGCGGCCACGCCGCCCTGGGGCTCGGCTCCGGGATGAGCGAGCTCCATCGTGAAGGACGTGGCGTCGGACTCGCTGACGTCGAAGGCGACCCGCAGCGTCTGCCGCAGGCCTCCGATCAGCGACACGCCCTCCCGTGCCTTCACCTCCAACTGCGCCGAGTCGCCGGTCAACGTGTGCAGCGAGGTCGACTCGACCCCGTCGATCGCGTTGAAGGCGGCTTCGACCACTCGCACCCGGGAGACGTCGTGCAGGGGCGCGATCGTCACCTCGACGGTCCGCAGCGGCGCCGCGGGGTCGAGCTGGGCGTGACCGTTCGCCACACCGGCACCGACCTCGGGGAGCTGCGGAGCGGGCACGCCGGCCTGCTCCAGCGCCTCCAGGCGCCGGTCGATCGAGTCGAGGCGGGAGCGCAGCTCGTTGCCGAGCGCCTGCAGCTGCTCCAGGATCGAGCGTTCGTCAACCATGTGCTTGTCCGATCGGTAGTGCGGTGAGAGTTGGCTGCGACTGTCAGTCGCCCGGACTGGCTTTCGGGGGGACCGCAGGGCGGGCATAGTACCCGTGTCGGTTTCCCCTGCCAGGGAAGTCGATGGGATATTTGTCCATCTCCTACTGGTGGATCTTTAACAGCTCTTGGACGGAGATGTGAAAAACCTGTGACTGTTGGGCGTGGATTTGCCACTACACTGCCCGCCCGTGAGCAGCCAAGAGTCAGTGCAGGTGCCGGACGGGAGCGACTACCAGAGCCGGGTCGAGAAGCCCTGGGGCCACGAGATCTGGTGGGCACACACCGATCACTACGCCGGCAAGATTCTCTTTGTCGAAGCGGGTCAGCGCCTCTCGATCCAGATGCACCGCGAAAAGGACGAGACTTCGTACCTTTTGTCGGGACGCCTGCTCCTGCTGCAGGGCTCAAGTGAGAACGATCTCTCCGAACGTACCCTCACCCCTGGCGCCTCATGGCGCAACGAACCGGGCGTGGTCCACTCGATCGAGGCGATCGAGGACGCGACCGTGCTCGAGGTCTCCACGCCCCAGCTCGACGACGTGGTGCGGTTCAGCGACCGCTACGGTCGCGAGTCCTGAAGCCGAATCCTTTAGATAAAGATGCATTTCTAGGTAGTAACGGTGAAAAACCGTTACTTATTTATGGATAGCTGCCACCGTCAGTAACGGTCGAGCTCGCGCTGCCGCAGCTCGATCCGCCGGATCTTCCCGGTCAGGGTCTTCGGCAGGTCGGCGACGAACTCGATCCGCCGCGGGTAGGCATAGGCCGAGAGGCGGTCGCGGACGAAGGCCTTGATCTCGGTTGCGAGCTCCTCGGAGGGCTCCTGGCCGGCGGTGAGGACGACGAAGGCCTTCACCACCGATCCCCTTCGCTCGTCGGGGGAGGCGACGGCCGCCGCCTCGGCGACGGCGGGATGCTCGAGGCAGACCGACTCGACCTCGAAGGGGCCGATCCGGTAGCCGGCGGCGATGATCACGTCGTCGGCGCGGCCCTCGTACCAGACGTAGCCGTCCTCGTCCATGCGGGCGGCGTCCTTGGAATGGAACCACTCGCCGCCGAAGGTCTCCTCGGAGGCCTCGGGCTGGCGCCAGTAGCCGAGGGGGTAATGGGGGTTCGAGCGGGCCTTGAGGCAGATCTCGCCGCGCTCTCCCTGGGGCACCGGGCGCTCGTCCTCGTCGAGGATCTCGACCTCCCAGCCGGGGAGGGGCTTCCCCATCGATCCCTCCCTGACCTGCATCCAGGGGAAGTTGCCGCAGAGCGGATAGGACTCGGTCAGGCCGTAGTAGTCGAGGACGGTGAGGCCGTATTGGTCTCTGAACCAACGGATCGCCTCGGGGTTGAGCGGCTCGCCGGCCGAGCAGACGATGCGAAAGCGCTGCGGGTAGCGCTCGCGGGCGTCGGCGATCGCCATCATCGAGCGGATCGCGGTCGGGGTGGCAAAGACGTTCTCGGCTTCGTGGCGGGAGAGGAAGTCGAGCTGCTTATGGGGGTCGAAGCCGCCCTCGCGCTGGTAGACGAGCTGCGTTGCGCCGAGGCGCCAGGGGCCGAGGAGGGGGACGATGCCCGCTGCCCAGGCCCACTCCCCCATGCCGTGGAAGCGCTCGCCCTCCCTGACGTCGTGGCAGAGCTCGAACTCGTTGTGGGCGAGCAGGTAGCGGTGGGCGTGGACGATGCCCTTGGCAAGGCCGGTGGTGCCGGAGGTGTAGTAGAGCTGGGCGGGGTCCTCGGCGGAGGTCTCGGCCGTGGTGGCCTCCTCTGACTCGGCGGCGAGGAGCTCGGGGGTGAGGACGAGGAGGCGCGGGCCCTCCAGTCCTCTGAAGCGCTCGGCGTTTGCGGCGTCGGTGATCAGCACCTTCGGTTCTGAGTCGTTCACCCGGTGGGCGATTCCCTCATCGCCGTAGAGGACCGACATCGAGAGGAGGATCGCGCCGAGCTTCCAGGTACCGAAGAAGAGGGCGGCGGTCTCGGGGGTCGGTGGCAGGACCACGGCGACCCGGTCGCCCTTCTCGATGCCGAGGCCGGCGAGGAGGTTGGCGGCTTGGCTTGCGAGCGCTTGCAGCTCGCCCCAGTGGACCTCGCGGAGCGTGCCTTGGTGGTGCTCGTGGAGCATTGCCAAGGCGCCGGAGGGGTGCTTGTCGCAGACGTCGGCGGCGAGGTTGTAGGTCGGGGGAACCTGCCAGCGGTGGTCGCGCACGGCCTGCTGGTAACGGTCGGCAGTCATCCCGCCCTGAACCTAGCCGCGCCGACCCGCTGCTCGCAAGCGCTACGGTCGAGCCCTGATGCGAGGTTGGCACTGAGCCATGGCGAGCGCTGCGGCCACCACCGTCGCTGCCGGCGGGCGCGAGGTGCGCGTCACCAGCCCCGACCGGGTGATCTTCCCGGCGACCGAGCGCACCCCGGAGCTGACCAAGCTCGACCTCGTCGATTACTACCTGGCTGTCGGCGAGGGGATCATGCGGGCGCTGGCGCGGCGGCCGACCACGCTCGAGCGCTGGCCGAAGGGCGTGCACCCGGGGATCGTCGTCTCGACCCGGCAGAAAGGCGGCGGCGACGCCTTCTTCCAGAAGCGGGTGCCCGGCGGGGCGCCGGACTGGGTGCAGACGGCGCGGATCGACTTCCCCTCGGGGCGCCACGCCGACGAGGTCTGCCCGACCGAGCTGGCGGTGGTCGCCTGGGCGGCGCAGATGGGGACGATCACCTTCCACCCCTGGCCGGTGCGCGAGGCCGACGTCGACCACCCGGACGAGCTGCGGCTCGACCTCGACCCGCAGGATGGGACCGACTTCGCCGACGCGGTGCGGGTGGCGGCCGAGGCCCGGGCGCTGCTGGAGGATCTCGGCTACGCGGGGTTCCCGAAGACGTCAGGGGGCCGGGGCGTCCACATCTACGTGCGGATCGAGCCGCGCTGGACCTTCACCGAGGTCCGCCACGCGGCGATCGCCTTCGGCCGCGAGCTCGAGCGGCGGCTGCCGGGCGAGGTGACGACCAAGTGGTGGAAGGAGGAGCGCGGCGAGCGGATCTTCCTCGACTACAACCAGAACGCCCGCGACCGCACGATCGCCTCCGCCTACAGCGTGCGGCCGAAGCCGGGCGCGCCGGTCTCGGCCCCGGTCGCCTGGGAGGAGCTCGGCGAGATCTCCCCAGAGGACTTCACGGTCGCGACCATGCCCGCCCGCTTCGCGGCCGTCGGTGACCTGCACGCGGCGATCGACGACGTCGCCCACTCGCTGCAACCGCTGCTCGACCTCTACGAGCGCGACGAGGCCGAGGGCGAGGGCGACATGCCCTATCCCCCCTCCTACCCGAAGATGCCGGGCGAGCCGAAGCGGGTGCAGCCCTCGCGCGAGCGGAAGCGCTAGTCCAAGGCGACGGCGACGACGGACTTGCGTTTTTGGTCGATATGCGACCGAAAACGCAAGTCCGACGCGCCGGTGGCTCAGATCAGCGGGGCGTCTGCGGCAGTTTGGCGGCGCCGCGCTCGGTGACCGGGGCCGAGGGCGGCGGCACCACCGGGCCGATGTCGCCGTCGGGAGCCTGGTCGAGGTCGACGACGACCGGCGCGTGGTCGCTCGGGCCTTTGCCTTTGCGCGCCTTGCGGTCGACCCAGGCGGCCTGCACCCGCGCCGCCACCGGCTCGCCGGCGAGGATCAGGTCGATCCGCATCCCGAGGTCGCGGTGGAACATCCCCGCCCGGTAGTCCCAGTAGGTGAAGACGCGCTCGCCCGGCCAGCGGTCGCGGACGACGTCGCGCAGGCCGAGTCCCTGCAGCTCCGCCAGCGCCGCCCGCTCGGGCGGGGTCACGTGCGTCTCCTCGGCGTAGGCGTCGGGGTCGAAGACGTCCTCGTCGGTTGGGGCGATGTTCATGTCGCCGCAGACGACCACCGCCTCCGGGCCGGCGGCGACGGCGTCGCGCAGGGCCTCGAGCCAGGCGAGCTTGTACTCGTAATGGTCGGAGCCCGGCTCGCGCCCGTTCGGCACATAGACCGAGACGACCCGCACCCCGTCGCAGCTAGCCGCGACGGCGCGCGCCTCCGGGTGCGGGAAGCCGGGCCCGTTCGGTAGCCCGGGCACGACGTCCTCGAGCCCGACCCGCGAGAGGATCGCGACGCCGTTCCAGCTCGCCTCACCGTGGGCAGCGACCTCGTAGCCGCGACTCTCCAGCTCGGCGTGGAGGAGATCGTGGAAGGCGTCGTCGGTCAGCTTGGTCTCCTGCAGGCAGAGCACGTCCGGCTGCCGTTCGTCCAACCAGGGCAGGAGCCGCGGCAGCCGCTGCTTCACCGAGTTGACGTTCCAGGTGGCGATCCTCACCCTGCCCACCGTACCCGGCGCCCTCGGTCGATCGCCTAACCGGACCCCGAGGCGCAGGCGAGCTTGGCGATGCGAGGTGACACGCCGGCGGTCTGGTCGTGGGATTCGCCGGCTCGGCGCCAGGTGAGGCGCGAAGGCAGGGACGGGCCGAAGCGAAAGTCGAGGAGGAAGAAGTTCCCGGCGACCGCGGCGCTCAGGCGTCGCCCGTCTTCCATCATCATCCCGACCTTGCGCACTCCGTCGGGAACGAGGCCGACCGTCTCCATCATCCCGGGCGGCAGGCTCGGCGGGCAGAAGCTGGTGCTGACCGCCATCCCCTTCGCCACCGTGCCCGGCGGCCAGCAGGGCGAGCTGGCGGCCCTGGTGTCGTAGAGGCAGACCGCGCGGCGGCCGGGGACGGCATAGATCCGGTTGAAGGCGCCGCCGTAGGCCAGCCTCGCCGCCGCCGGGTCGAGCGCCAGGCGATGGACGGCTTCCGCCGACACGAGCCGGGGCGGCAAGCGGTCGCGGGCGTTGAGCGGGCGACGGAAGATGGCGAAGTCGCGGCGCAGCCGCGGCGGCATCCAGCGGGCCGCGTGCGTGCTCACGGCCCTCCCCGGCCGGGGAGCGGAGTCCGCCCGCCGCGAGGTCCCTCCCCCGCTTCCGCAACCGCCCAGGGCGGCGGCCGC
>DASXOF010000104.1:0-17270 GCA_036494495.1 Solirubrobacterales bacterium
TGCCGACCGAGAAAAACGTCTACTGCGTGATCCGCTCGCCGTTCAAGGACAAGGACTCGCGCGAGCACTTCGAGATCCGCACCCACAAGCGGCTGATCGACATCCTCCAGCCGTCGCCGAAAACCGTCGACTCGCTGCAGCGCCTGGACTCGCTGCCCGCCGGCGTCGACATCGAGATCAAGCTGTAGGTGACCCTGTGGCTGCGATCCTCGGCAAGAAGCTAGGCATGACCCAGGTCTTCCAGGAGGACGGCACCGTCGTCCCGGTGACGGTGATCGAGGCCGGTCCCTGCAAGGTGACCGCGGTCCGCAACCCCGAGCGCGACGGCTACGCCGCCGTCCAGCTCGCCTTCGGCGAGGTCAAGCAGGGCAAGCTCTCCCGCGCCGAGGAAGGCCATCTGAAGAAGGCCGGCGCGGCGCCGATGCGCCACCTGGTCGAGTTCCGCAACGAGGACCTCGGCAAGGGCGAGGACGAGGAGGGCCCGAAGGTCGGCGAAGACGTCACCGTCGCGGGCTTCGAGGCCGGCCAGAAGGTCAAAGTCGCCGGCATCTCGATCGGCAAGGGCTTCCAGGGCGGGATCAAGCGCCACAACTTCAGCCGCGGCCCGGTCACCCACGGCTCGCACAACGTCCGCGCCCCGGGCTCGATCGGCGCCAGCGCCTTCCCGGCCCGCGTCTTCAAAGGGATGCGGATGCCCGGTCAGATGGGCAACAAGCGGAAAACCCAGCGTGGGCTCGAAGTCGCGTCGATCGACACCGACCGCAATCTGCTGCTGATCAAGGGCTCGGTCCCCGGCGCCAAGAACTCGATCGTCGAGGTCCGCTCCGATGGCTAGCCCGAAAGCCGCCGTGCTCGGCAAATCGAGCAAGGCCGACCTGCCGGAGCTGTTCGCCGAGCCGTTCCACCAGTCGCTGGTGCACGAGGCCGCTCGCGCCGACCTCGCCTCGCGCCGCCGCGGCACCGCCTCGACCCTGACCCGCGGCGAGGTCTCCTTCACCACCGCCAAGGCCTGGCGGCAGAAGGGAACCGGCCGCGCCCGCGTCGGCTCGCTCGGCGTCCCCAACCGCTTCGGCGGCGGTGTCGCCTTCGGTCCGAAGCCGCGCAAATACGTGGTCAAGGTGAACCGCAAAGCGCGCCGGCGGGCAATGCGCTCGGCACTTGCCGTCCACGCCGAGCGCGGCTCGGTCGCCGTTCTCGACGTATCGAGCTTCGACGCCCCGTCGACCAAGACCGCGGCGCAGTCGCTCGCCAAATGGGGCGCCGTCGGGCCGATCCTGATCGTCCTCGCCGCCGAGGAGACGAACGCGATGAAGAGCTTCCGCAACATCCCGCGCATCACCGTGCTCGAGGTCGGCGCGACCGGCGTCGCCGACGTGATCGGCGCCGCCTCGATCGTGATCTCGGAGGACGCCCTGAAGGCGCTCGACGCGCGGCTCGGCGCGAAGGAGGCGAGCGCCTGATGGACGCCCGCACCGTCCTGATCCGCCCGGTGATCTCGGAGAAGAGCTACGCCCTGATCGCCGAGGGCAAGTACACCTTCCGGGTCAATGACCGCGCCCACAAGACCCAGGTCGCGCAGGCGGTCGAAGAGGTCTTCGGAGTCAGCGTCGCCGCCGTCCGCACCGCCAAGGTGCGCTCGAAGCCGAAGCGCCGCGGGCTGTCCAAAGGCCGCAGCCGCTCCTGGAAGAAGGCGGTCGTCCAGCTGCAGCCGGGCGAACGGATCGAGCTGTTCGAAGGCGGCCAGACGGCCTAGGAGAGATAGAGAGATGCCGAACCGCAAAACCAAACCGACCAGCCCCGGCCGCCGCTTCGCGACCTACCCGCTGCGCGAGCAGCTGACCGCGAGCGAGCCGGAAAAGAAGCTGACCGAAGGCCTCCGCAAGTCGGGCGGCCGCAACGCCAACGGCCGCGTCACCGCCCGTCACCGCGGCGGCGGCGCCAAGCGGCGCTACCGCAAGATCGACTTCAAGCGCCTCAAGGACGGGGTGCCGGCGAAGGTCGCGACGATCGAGTACGACCCGAACCGCTCCTGTTACATCGCCCTGCTCCACTACGCCGACGGGCACAAGGAGTACATCCTCGCCCCGGCGGCGCTGAGCGTCGGCGACACGGTCAAATCCGGCCCCGAAGCCGACATCAAACCGGGCCACGCGATGGCGCTGGGGCAGATGCCCACCGGTACCGTCGTCCACAACGTCGAGCTGATCCCCGGCCAGGGCGGCAAGCTCGGCCGCGCCGCCGGCACCGCGATCCAGCTGGTCGCCAAGGAGGGGGAGATGGTGACCCTGCGGCTGCCGTCCTCGGAGATGCGGATGGTCCGCGCCGAGTGCCGCGCCTCGATCGGCGTGCTCTCCAACTCCGAGCACCAGAACATGAAGATCGGCAAGGCCGGCCGCAACCGGCACAAGGGCAAGCGCCCGCAGAGCCGCGGCGTGGCGATGAACCCGGTCGACCACCCGCACGGCGGCGGCGAGGCCCACCACACCCCGGGCGGCCACCCGGTCACCCCGTGGGGCAAGCCGACGCTCGGCTACCGGACCCGCAAGAAGGGCAAGTCCTCGGGCCGCTACATCGTCCGCGAACGCCGTCGCGGCAAGCGCAAGGGCGGTCGCTGATGGGACGGTCGACGAAAAAGGGCCCGTGGGTCGAGGAGCGCCTGATGGGGCGGATCACCTCGCTCAACGAGGCCGGCAAAAAACAGATGGTCAAAACCTGGTCGCGGACCTCGACGATCTTCCCCGAGATGGTCGGCCACACGATCGCCGTCCACGACGGCAAAAAACACGTGCCGGTCTTCATCTCCGAGTCGATGGTCGGGCACAAGCTCGGCGAGTTCGCGCCGACCCGCACCTTCCGCTCCCATTCGGGCGGACGGGACTGAGCTGACTGACGATGGCCGACGAGAAAAACGACAAAAAAGACGCCAAAGGCGCGAAAGCGGAGGCCGCGGAGAAACCGGCCAAAAAAGCCGCTGCGAAAAAAGACGCGCCAAAAGCGGAGGCGAAGAAAGCCGACGCCAAAGAGTCGAAAAAAGCGGCCAAAAAAGAGACCAAAGCAGCGAAAAAAGAGGCCAAAGGCAAAAAAGCCGAGGCCAAAGGCGAGTCCAAAGCTGCGAAAAAAGCTGCCGAGAAAGAGCCGGCGAAACGGGCCAAGGCGAAAGCGCCTGAAGCGCCGCCAGTGGTCCGCGCCAGCGCTCGCTACGTGCGGGTCGCGCCGCGCAAGGCCCGCCTCGTCGCCGACCAGGTCCGCGGCCTGCACATCGAAAAGGCGCTGGCGCTGCTGCAGTTCTCGCCGCGCGGCGCCTCGCGCGACATCCAGAAGCTGATCGAGTCCGCCGCGGCCAACGCGGAGAACAACCACGACCTCGTCGGCGACGAGATGCGAGTCGCCTCGATTACCGTCGACGAGGGCCCGACGCTACGCCGCTTCCGCCCGCGCGCGCTCGGCCGGGCCACCCCGATCAACAAGCGAACCAGCCACATCGCCGTGGCCCTGACCCCCGCGGAGGACGAGTAGACATGGGACAGAAGATCCACCCCGAGGGTTTCCGCGTCGGTTACATCCACGACTGGAAGTCGAACTGGTTCGAGGAGAAAAACTTCGCCGACGTGCTCCAGGAAGACCTGGCGATCCGCGACCACATCGTCAACAAGCTCTCGCACGCGGGGCTCTCGGACATCACGATCGAGCGTCGCGGCGAGGTCGCGGTCGACATCCACACCGCCCGGCCGGGCATCGTGATCGGCAAATCGGGGTCGGAAGTCGACGCCCTGCGCAAAGAGCTGCACAAGCTCACCGGCAGTCCGGTCAAAGTCAACATCCGCGAGGTCAAACGGCCCGAGCTCGACGCCAAGCTGGTCGCCCAGTCGATCGCCGAGCAGCTGCAGAACCGGGTCGCCTTCCGCCGCGCGATGAAACGCGCCCTGACCTCGGCTATGCGCTCTGGCGCCAAGGGCGTCAAGGTCCAGGTCTCCGGCCGCCTCGGCGGCGCCGAGATGGCGCGGACCGAAAGCTATTCGGACGGCCGCGTGCCGCTGCACACCCTGCGCGCCGACATCGACTACGGCTTCTTCGAGGCCCGCACGACCACCGGCCGGATCGGCGTCAAATGCTGGATCAACAAGGGCGAGGTGATGCCCGAGGGCTTCCGCTCCGACCTCGTCTCCGAGGCCGACGCTCCCGTCGGCGGTGGCGGTGGCGGTGGCGGCCGCGGGCGCGAAGGCGGAGGCCGCGGGCGCGAAGGCGGAGGCCGCGGTCGCGACGGCGGCGGCCCGGGTGGTCGCGGCGGCGGTCGCGGCGGCCAGGGTGGTCGCGGCGGCGGTCCCGGCGGCCGCGGTGGCGGCCCGAACCGCGGCGGCCAGCGTGGAGGTGGTCGCTGATGTTGATGCCGAAACGGGTCAAGCACCGCAAACAGATGCGCGGCCGCATGCGCGGCTACACCAAGGGCGGCAGCTCGGTCGCCTTCGGCGAGTACGGCCTCAAGGCACTCGAGCGCGGCTGGATCACCAACCGCCAGATCGAGGCCGCCCGTGTCGCGATGACCCGCAAGATCAAACGTGGCGGCAAGGTCTGGATCAACGTCTTCCCGGACAAGCCGTACACGAAGAAGCCGGCCGAGACGCGGATGGGCTCCGGCAAAGGCAACCCCGAGGGCTGGGTCGCCGTGGTCAAGCCCGGCAAGGTGATGTTCGAGCTCGCCGGCGTGCCCGAGGAGCTGGCCCGCGAAGCGCTCCGCCTGGCCGGCCACAAGCTTCCCGTGAAAACGAAATTCGTCACCCGCGAGGGGGCGGAGCAGTGAAGTCCGCCGAGGTGCACAATCTGAAAGACGACGAGCTGGTGGCGAAACTGATCGACGCCAAGCAGGAGGCCTTCAACCTCCGCTTCCGGCACGCGACCGGCGAGCTCGAGAACACTTCCCGCCTGGGAGAGGCCAAGCGCGACGTCGCCCGGCTGCTGACCGTGGCGCGGCAGCGCGGCATCGATGTTGAGAAAGAGACGCGACGGATATGAGCGACGACGAGACGAAAAAAGACGAGACCACCGAGGCGCCTCAGGACGAGGCGACCCCGGTCGAGGAGGCGCCCGCCGCCGAGGAGGCCGCGCCCGAGGCCGACGCCCCGGCGGACGAGCCTGCGCCTGACGCCGCTCCGGCCGCTGAAGCCGCCGAGCCCGCTGAGCCCGACCCGCTCGACGAGCTGCCCTGGAAGGAGCGGCGCCGGGTGCTGCGCTCGCGCGAGCCGCACAAAGCCGGTCCGCAGCAGAGCCCGGAGGAGCGCGCCGCCGAGCGCGAGAAGCGCCGCAAGTCGAAGGCCAACCAGCGCCGCAAGGAACGGGCTGCCACCAAAGCCGCGAAGACGCCTGGCACCGGCACCCCGGTGGCCGAGCGCGACGCCAACGCGCCGAAGGTGCGGCAGGGCATCGTCGTCTCCGACAAGGGCGACAAATCGATCACCGTGCGGATCGAAATCGCCCGCCGCCACCGCACCTACGAGAAGATCGTCCGCCGCTCGCGCACGCTGCACGCGCACGACGAGCGCAACGAGGCCGGCGAGGGCGACGTCGTCCGCGTCGTCGAGACCCGCCCCCTGTCCAAGACCAAGCGCTGGCGCCTGGTCGACGTGGTGGAGAAAGCTCGATGATCCAGCAGGAGTCACGCCTCAAAGTCGCCGACAACTCGGGCGCCCGCGAGCTGCTCTGCATCCGCGTCAAGGGCGGCTCCCACCGCCGCTACGCGAGCGTCGGCGACGTCATCACCGCGACCGTCAAATCGGCCAGCCCGCAGGGCGGCGTCCGCAAGGGCGAGGTCGTCCAGGCCGTCGTCGTCCGCACCCGCAAGCCGCTGAGCCGGCCCGACGGGACCTACATCTCCTTCGACGAGAACGCCGCGGTGCTGATCGACCCGGCCAACAACAACCCGCGCGGCACCCGCATCTTCGGCCCCGTCGCCCGCGAACTGCGCGACCGCAACTTCATGAAAATCATCTCGCTCGCGCCGGAGGTGCTCTAGCCATGGGCAAGTCCATGCGCATCCGCACCGACGACCAGGTGGTCATCATCGGCGGCAAGGACGCCGGCAAGTCGGGCCGCGTGGTGCGGACCGAACCGAAGCGCCAGCGCGTCTACGTCGAGGGCCTGAACATCGTCAAGCGCCACGAACGGGCGCGCTCGACCGGTGACCTCAGCACCGCCAGCCCCGGCGGCATCGTCGAGAAGGAGGGGCCGATCCACGTCTCCAACGTGATGCTGCTCGACCCGAAAGTGAACAAAGGCACCCGGATCGCCGTCCGCCGCGACGACGGCGGCAAGCGGGTCCGGGTCGCGAAGCGCAGCGGGCAGGAGATCGACTGATGGAGGCGAGCACCGTGGCACCCACTTCACAGGCAGCGCCGCCGCCGCGCCTGCGCGAGAAATACGAGAACGACGTGATGCCGGCGCTGACCAGCCGCTTCGGCTACTCGACGCCGATGCAGGTCCCGCGCCTGGAGAAGATCACGCTGAACATGGGCCTCGGCACCGAGAAACAGGACAAACGCTCCTTCGAAGCCGCCCAGGAACAGCTGGCGACGATCGCCGGCCAGTACCCGAACGTGCGCCGCGCCCGCAAGTCGGTCGCCTCCTTCAAGCTGCGCGAGGGCATGCCGGTCGGCGTCTCGGCGACGCTGCGCCGCGCCCGCATGTGGGAGTTCCTCGACCGCCTGACCTCGATTGCGGTGCCCCGCATCCGCGACTTCCGCGGCCTCAACCCGCGCTCCTTCGACGGTCGTGGCAACTACTCGATGGGCGTCAAAGAGCAGCTGATCTTCCCGGAAATCGACTACGACTCGGTCGATGTCGTGCGCGGCCTGGACGTGACGATCACGACCTCGGCCAAGACCGACCTCGAGGCCTTCGAGCTGCTGCTCAGGCTGGGGATGCCGTTCGCCGAGGAGGGCCGTCCCGGCCAGGCCGAGCGCGAAGAACGCAAAGCCGCCGAAGAAGAGGAGCAGCGCAAGGAGGAGGCGCGGCAGAAGGCCGAAGTCGAGCAGGCGGCGCTGGAGCAGCTGAAAGAAGAGAACCCGGAGGCCTACGCGAAGCCCGAGACCGAGGAGGGCGAGGGCGAAGGCGAGGGTTCGGAGAGTGGCGAGGACGGAGCCGGCGAGGGCTCCGCCGAGGAGAGCTAGAGAGAGACATGGCAAAGACTTCCCAGAAGGTCCGCCAGGGCCGCAAAGCCAAGTTCAAGTCGCGCAGCTACAACCGCTGCCGCCGTTGCGGGCGCCCGCGCGCCTACTACCGCAAGTTCGGCCTCTGCCGGATCTGCCTGCGCGAGGCTGCCCACGAGGGCTACATCCCCGGAATGACGAAGTCGAGCTGGTAGGACCATGCATACCGACCCAATCGCCGATTACCTGACCCGGATCCGCAACGGGATCCGCGCTGGCCACGACGAGGTGGAGATCCCCGCCTCGAAGCTGAAGATGGAGCTCTCGCGGATCCTCAAGGAGCAGGGCTACATCACCGACTTCCACAAGAAGCCGGCGCCGGTCGGCGAGACGATCAACGTCGCGCTGAAGTACACCGAGGACCGCCGGCCTGTCATCCTCGGGATCGAACGGGTCTCGCGCCCGGGGCGCCGCCGCTACGTGGACCACAAGCACGTGCCGCGGGTCCAGGGCGGTACGGGGACCGCGATCGTCAGCACCTCGACCGGTGTGATGACCGGTCACGAAGCGCGCCAGAAGGGCGTCGGCGGCGAGGTAGTCGCCTACGTCTGGTAGGCGGCGCAGGAGACTTTTGAGCGAATCATGAGCCGAATCGGAAGAAAGCCAGTGTCAGTGCCGGAGGCGGTCTCGGTCGAGATCGGCAGCGGCACGATCGCGGTCAAGGGCCCCAGGGGCGAGCTGAACCAGTTCCTCTCGCCGGACATGGCGGTGGCCCAGGAGGACGGCGCGATCGTCGTCAGCCGACCGACCGACCGCGGCGAGCACCGTGCCCTGCACGGGCTGACCCGGAGCCTGATCGCGAACATGGTCGAGGGCGTCACCGACGGCTTCGAGAAGCGCCTCGAGATCCAGGGCGTCGGCTACCGCGCGGCGCTGAAAGGCAAGAACCTCGAGCTGGCGCTCGGTTTCTCGCACCCGGTCTCGATCGCCGCTCCGGACGGGATCGAGTTCGAGGTCCCGCAGCCGACCGAGATCATCGTCAAGGGAATCGACAAGCAGCTCGTCGGCCAGGTCGCCGCCGACATCCGCAAGCGGCGCCCGCCGGAGCCCTACAAGGGCAAGGGCATCCGCTACAAAGGCGAGCAGGTGCTGCGAAAGGTGGGTAAGCGCGCATGACCGTCGTCACCAAGCGTCAGGCGCGTCTGCGCCGCCGTCGCCGTGTCCGCGCCCGCGTTGTCGGGACGGCGCAGCGGCCGCGGCTTTCGGTCTACCGCTCCAACAAGGGCCTCTTCGCCCAGCTGATCGACGACAGCGCCGGCCGCACCGTGGCGGCGGTCAACTGGATCGAGCCGGAGCTGCGCGACCTGGGCCCGACCGAGCAGGCCCGCAAGGCGGGCGAACTGCTGGCCGAGCGCGGCAAAGCGGCCGGCGTCGAGACCTGCGTCTTCGACCGCGGCGGCTACCAGTACCACGGTCGCGTGCAGGCGCTGGCCGAGGGCGCACGAGAGGGGGGACTGGCCTTCTAGGTAGCTCCGCTACTCTGGCCTGCCGCTTATGAAGATGACTGCGCAAAACGCCGAGACGGTAAGTCCCCGCGGACTCGACCTGCAGGAGCGGGTGATCGAGATCAACCGCGTCGCCAAGGTGGTCAAGGGCGGCCGCCGCTTCTCCTTCACCGCCCTGGTCGCCGTCGGCGACGAGGAGGGTGTGGTCGGGATCGGCTACGGCAAGGCCCGCGAGGTCCCGCTGGCGATCCAGAAGGGCGTCGAGGACGCCCGCAAGAACTTGATCCGCGTCCCCAAATACGGGCAGACGATCACCCACCCGATCATCGGCCGCTTCGGCGCCGGCCACGTCGTCCTGCGCCCGGCCAGCCCCGGTACCGGGGTGATCGCCGGCGGCGGCGTCCGCGCCGTGCTCGAGCTCGGCGGGGTCCGCGACGTGCTGACGAAATCGATCGGCACCCAGAACCCGATCAACCTGGTCAAGGCGACGATGGACGGCCTGATCAACCTGCGGCGGCCGGAGGAGGTCGCCGAGCTGCGCGGGCTGACCGTGACGCAGGTGCTCGGGTTGGATGGGGGCAACGGAAATGGTGCTGGTGAGCATCTGGCGGCGGACTCCCCCGATCCCGCCGCTGAGTCCGAGGCCCCCGCGGCCGAGGAGGACGCTGATGAGGGTTCGGTGCCGACCGCGGCTGACGCCGAGGCCGCTGCCGCGCCCGAGGTGCCGCCGGCCGAGGACGCAACCCCTTCCGCCGAGCCGGTCCCCTCCGAGGAGGGCGCGGCGCCGCCAGCCGCTGAGGAGTCGCAGTCGTGAGCGCGGTGAAGATCTCCCAGGTCAAGTCGACCAACGGCACCGACCCGAAGCAGAAAGCGACGCTCAAGGCGCTCGGCCTCGGACGGATCGGCAAGTCGGTCGAGCGTCAGGACTCGCCGCAACTGCAGGGCCAGCTGCGCGTCGTCTCGCACCTGATCGAGGTTGGCGAGTGATGGCCGAGTCGGAGCGCAACCGCGCCGAGGAGATCGGCCTCCACAACCTGAAGCCGAAGCCCGGCTCGAAACGGCCGCGCAAGCGGATCGGCCGCGGCGAGGGCTCGCGCGGCAAGACCTCGGGTCGCGGCCACAAGGGCGCCGGCTCGCGGTCGGGCGCGAAGAGCAAGCCCGGCTACGAGGGCGGCCAGAACCCGATCCACATGCGGATGCGAAAGCTCCGCGGCCCGCACAAAAAGCAGTCGATGCCCTTCGAGAACTTCCGCACCAAGACCCAGCCCGTCAACCTCGCTGATCTCGAGGAGCGGTTCGACGACGGCGCCGAGGTAACGGTCGAGGCGCTCAAGGAGAAGGGCCTAGCCACCCGTAAGGACCCCGTCAAGATCCTCGCCCGTGGCGAGATCAAGAAGAAACTGACGGTCCGAGCGCATGCATTCAGCGCGGCAGCCAAAGAGAAGATCGAGGCGGCCGGCGGTTCCTGTCACACTCTGGAGCCATAATGCTCAGAACTATTCTCAACGCGTTCGCCGTTGCGGATATTCGAAAGAAACTTGCGTTCACGGCGGCGATGCTTTTGCTCTACCGGGCCGGTGCCTATATCCCGGCCCCGGGCGTGAACGTCGACGCCGTCAAGGAAATCTCCGGCAACTTCGGCGGCTCCGGCGTCCTCGGCTTCCTCAACCTCTTTTCCGGCGGCAGCCTCTCGCGCCTGAGCCTCTTCGCGCTGGGGATCATGCCCTACATCACGGCCTCGATCATCCTGCAGCTGCTGACCGTGGTCGTCCCCTCGCTCGAGCGCCTGCAGAAAGAGGGCGAGGTCGGGCAGCAGAAAATCACCCAGTACACGCGCTACCTGACCGTCGGCCTGGCCTTCTTCCAGTCGCTCGGCTACGTCTTCCTCTTCCGCTCCTTCGGCAACGAAGTCGGCTCCAACGTCGTCGGCCAGCTGACCTTCCCGAAGGTGATGCTGATCGTGATCTGCCTCACCGCCGGCTGCACGCTGTTGATGTGGCTGGGCGAGCTGATCACGCAGCGCGGGATCGGCAACGGGATCTCGCTGATGATCTTCGCCTCGATCGCCTCCTCGATCCCGACTGGAATCGAAAAGTGGTGGAACAACCCCGACCAGGTCTTCGTCGTGCTGATGCCGTTCATCGCGCTCGGCGTGATCGTCGCGATCGTCTTCGTCCAGGAGGGCCAGCGGCGGATCCCGGTCCAGTACGCAAAACGCGTGGTCGGGCGCAAAATGACGTCGGGCGGCTCGACCTACCTGCCGCTGCGGGTCAACATGGCCGGCGTCATCCCGGTCATCTTCGCCGCCTCGATCATGGCCTTCCCGCCGACGATCGGCCAGCTCCTCAACACGCCGACGGCGCTCGACTTCGCCAGCTTCTTCTCGCCGAACAGCTGGCCCTACGTGCTCGGCGAGATCTTCTTCATCATCGTCTTCACCTACTTCTATACGGCGGTCACCTTCAACCCGGTGGACCAGGCCGACAACCTGAAAAAATACGGCGGCTTCATCCCCGGCGTGCGGCCCGGGCGGCCGACCGCCGAATACCTCGACCGGATCCTCTCGCGGCTGACCTTCCCCGGCGCCCTCTACCTGGGCGCGGTGGCGGCGCTGCCGACGATCCTGATCAGCCAAACCTCGGCCAACTTCTACTTCGGCGGCACCTCGATCCTGATCGTGATCGGGGTTGCGTTGGATACGGTCAAGCAGCTGGAGGCGCAATTGATGATGCGCAATTACGAGGGCTTCCTCAAGTAGGACCGTCTCGGGCGCGGCCGCTGCGGAGGACCAGTTTCCTCCGGTTTGTAAATAGACTGGCTCGATGACTGAGATGAATCTGGTCCTGCTCGGGCCACCGGGGTCGGGCAAGGGCACGCAGGGGGAGCGGCTGAACGAGGATCTGCGGCTTCCCTACTACGCCACCGGCGACATCCTGCGCGCCGCGGTGCGCGAGGAAACCGAGCTCGGCAAGAGCGCCAAGCAGTACATGGACGCCGGTGACCTGGTCCCTGACGAGGTGATCGTCGGCGTGATCGCCGAGGCGCTCGACTCGGAGGAGGCGCGCGACGGCTTCATCCTCGACGGCTTCCCGCGGACCACGCCGCAGGCCGAGGCGCTCGACGCCAAGCTCGCCGACCTCGGCCGCGCCGTCAACGCCGTGCTGCTGATCGACGTCTCCGACGAGGAGGTCGTGCGCCGGCTCGGCGGCCGCCGCACCTGCGAGGAGAACGGCCACGTCTTCCACGTCGAGTTCAACCCGCCCAAAGAGGAGGGCGTCTGCGACATCGACGGCTCGCCGCTGATCGTCCGTGACGACGACAAGCCCGAGGTGATCCGCAAGCGGCTCACCACCTACCACGAGAAGACCGAGCCGCTGGTCGACTACTACGACAGCCGCAGCGTCCTGCGCCGGATCGACGGCGTGCAGGCGCCCGACGCGGTCGAAGCCGAGATCCGCCGCACCCTCTCGACCCTGCGGCTCCAGGACGAGGCCGTCTAGGCCACCTCGAAGGAGGGCTAGCGTGTACCGCATGATCATCCGCAAGACGCCCCAGCAGGTCGACCAGATGGCTGCCTCCGGCGAGATCCTGGTCCGCTGCCTGAAGATGCTCGAGTCGAAGACCCGGGCCGGGATCACGACCCTCGAGCTCGACGAGGCGGCGGAGCGGTTCATCCGCTCCCAGGGCGCCGAGCCGGCCTTCAAGGGCTACCGCGGCTTCCCCGGCTCGATCTGCGCCTCGCCCAACTCGATGGTCGTCCACGGCATCCCCGACGACACGCCGTTGCAGCGTGGCGACGTGCTCTCGATCGACGTCGGCGTCGTCAAGGACGGCTGGGTCAGCGACGCGGCGATCACGGTGCCGGTCGGGGCGATCGGGCCGGAAGCCGAAAAGCTCCTGGAGGTGACGAAGGGCGCGCTCTTCGCGGGGATCGAGCCTGCCCGCCCCGGCAACCACCTCGGCGACATCGGCCACGCGATCCAGCGCCACGTCGAGGCCGAGGGGATGTCGATCATCCGCACCCTGGTCGGCCACGGGATCGGCCGCGAGATGCACGAGGAGCCGCAGGTGCCGAACTTCGGCGAGCCCGGCCGCGGGCCGGAGCTGGAAGAGGGCATGGTGCTGGCGATCGAGCCGATGGTCAACGCCGGTGGGCCGCTGGTGGAGATGGGCGATGACGGCTGGTCGGTCTTCTCCGAGGACGACTCGCTCGCCGCCCACTTCGAGTTCACCGTTGCGGTCACCCCCGAGGGTCCCCGCGTCCTCACCCCCTGGCACGAGTCCTAGCCGATCGCTTCCGGCGCACGCCGGCCTGGATCACGCGCCCTCGGCCAGGGTTCCGCTCGACCGGTTAGGAAATGTCCCTCCGGGGGCATATGCTGCGCGGGCGGCAGGGAGGCCGCCGGGGAAATCCGAGGAGGTTGATTTGGACAGCTGGCGTTCTCTGCGTGCGATCCTGGTGCTGGGCCTGGCGGCGTTCGCCGCCGTGGCCCTCGTCGCGGCCACTGCTTCGGCGGCAACCGTGCAGCCCTACGGGACCAACGACGCGGGCGGCTTCCGCAACGTCCTGCCGCCGGGGGAGAACGGCCTCCTCAACAGCCAGCAGCTGCTCAAAGCCCGCGGCTTCGAACACATCCTGCCGCCGCACTTCGCCGACCAGCAGCCGCTCTACGAAAACCTCCTCTACGCCTCGCCGACGCTGACCGAAGCGCAGGTCCCGCTCTATTACAAGGACGCCACCTTCGGCGTCCCCGCCGGCGAAGTCGAATCGACCGTCGACCCACGCCCGGGGGTGACGATCGTCCGCGACAAAGCCTTTGGCATCCCCCACATCTACGGCGAAACCCGCGCCGACACCGAGTTCGGGGCCGGCTACGCGGGCGCCCAGGACCGGCTCTTCCTGATGGACGTGCTGCGCCACACCGGCCGCGCCGAACTCGCCTCCTTCCTCGGCGGCTCGAACGCCGGCGCCGACGCCGGCCAGTGGCAGTTCGCCCCCTACACCGAAGCCGACCTCGAAAAGCAGATCACGCAGATGCCGAAGATCTACGGGCGGGCCGGCCAGCAGGCGGTCGAAGACCTCGACGCCTACGTCGAAGGGATCAACGCCTACGTCGCCGCCGCCAACGCGAACCCGGCTCTGAAACCGGCCGAATACACGCTCCTGGGCCAGCCGATGGAAGCGTGGAAACCGACCGACATCATCGCGATCGCCTCGCTGGTCGGCGGCATCTTCGGCCGCGGCGGCGGCAACGAGCTGAACTCGGCGCTGACGATGGAGTCGATGGTCGAACGGATGGGCAAGCAGGCGGGCCGCAAGGCCTGGCTCGGCTTCCGCTCGAAGAACGACCCGGAAGCGCCGACCACGATCGCAAAGCCGTTCCCCTACGAGACCCGCAGCGCCTTCGCCAAGCGCGGCCTGGCGCTGCCCGAACCGAACAGCGTGCACGAAGAAAAGGCGGCCAGCGCCTCCAGCGCCGCCCCCGACGTGAACACCCTCGGCGGTCGCCTGCAGGCCTCGATCGAAGCCGCCGGCCACGCCTCCAACTGGGAGCTGGTCTCGGCCAAGAACTCGACTGACGGCCACCCGATCGCGGTGATGGGGCCGCAGGTCGGCTACTACGTGCCGCAGATCCTGATGGAGGAGGACCTGCACGGCCCCGGGATCGACGCTCGCGGCGCCGCCTTCGCCGGGGTCAACCTCTTCGTCGAGCTCGGCCACGGCCGCGATTACGCCTGGAGCGCCACCACTGCGACTTCGGACAACGTCGACACCTTCGCCGAGGTGCTTTGCAAGGATCGCTTCCACTACCTCTACAAGGGCAAGTGCCTGGCGATGGAAAAGCTGACGAAGCGGGAGAAATGGGCGCCGAACGCGATCGACCCGACCCCCGAAGGCCAGCAGACGCTGGTCGCCTACCGGACCGTGCACGGAATCGTCTTCGCCCGCGGCAGGGTGAAGGGGCAGAAGGTGGCGTTCGTGCACGAGCGCAGCACCTACTTCCACGAGGCGGACTCGGTGATCGGCTTCGGGCAGCTGAACGAACCGGGGACGGTGACCGGGGTGAAGGGCTTCAAGAAGGCCGTCTCCGACATCAACTTCCTCTTCAACTGGAGCTACGTCGACGCCAACCACATCGCCTACGCGCTCTCCGGGGCGATGCCCCAGCGGGCGCGCGGGACCTCGCCCGACTTCCCGATCCTCGGCACCGGCCAGTACGACTGGAAGGGCTTCAACCCGAAGACGCAGATGGCCGACTTCCTGCCCTTCAACAAGCACCCGCAGGCGGTCGACCCCGAATTCCTCGTCTCCTGGAACAACAAGCAGGCGCCGGAATGGGCGGCGGCCGACGACAAGTACGACTACGGCCCGATCTTCCGCTCGCAGATGATCTCCGACCGGGTCAAGGCGGCGATCAAGGGCAACAAGAAGATGAACATCGCCCAGCTGGTGCAGGCGATGGAGGAACCGGCGAGCGAGGACCTGCGCGGCTACCGGCTGCTGCCGGTGATCCTCAAGGCGATCGGCAAGCCGAAGTCGGCGAAGCTGCGCGAAGCGATCGCGACGCTCGAGACTTGGCACCAGCACGGCGCCCACCGCCGCGACCTCGACCGCAACGGCGAAGACGAGGAAACGCCGGCGATCGAGCTGATGGACGCCTGGTGGCCGAAGCTGCTCGAAGGCGAGTTCAAGCCGGTGCTCGGCAAGCAGGCCTATGAGCGGCTGGAAGGGATGGTCCATACCGGCAGCGTCGTCGGCGGCTCACCGACCGCTCCCGACTACGACGATGGCTGGTACAGCTACGTCGACAAGGACCTGCGCGACCTGGTCGGGCCGAAGCCGGGCGCGCCCTGGAGCCGCGTCTACTGCGGCGGCGGCTCGAAGGCGAAGTGCAAGGCGATGCTGGAACGGACGCTGAAGGCGGCGATGAAGGTGACGCCGGCGCAGCTCTACGGCGGCGGCAACGGCGACTGCGCTTCCAACCCGCAGCCGTCCTGCTTCGACCAGAACCGGCCGACCGTGACCGGCGGCGCCGAACTGGGGCCCTTCCCGTTCCAGAACCGCCCGACCTTCCAGCAGGTCGTGACCCTGACCCAGAAGCTGCCGCGCTGAGCGAACGCGGTGCGACAGAATGCGCACCGATGGATCAGGAGACCTTTGCGGCTGTCGACCGCTTCGTCGAGTCGACGCTGGCGCCCGACGACGAGGCTCTCAGCGACGCCCTCGAGGCGGCGACGGCGGCCGGCCTGCCGTCGATCCAGGTCTCAGCGGCGCAGGGGCGGCTGCTGACGATCCTGGCGCGGCTGGTCGGGGCGCGGACGATCCTCGAGTTCGGCACCCTCGGCGGCTACAGCACGATCCTGCTGGCGCGAGGGATGGAGCCGGGCGGGCGCCTCTACACGCTCGAGGTCGACGCCAAGCACGCCGAGATCGCCCGCGGCAGCATCGAGCGGGCCGGCTTCGGCGACGTCGTCGACCTCCGGGTCGGGCCGGCCCTGGACCTTCTGCCGGGCCTCGAGGCGGACGGGGCCGGGCCCTTCGACCTCGTCTTCGTCGACGCCGACAAGCCGAGCACGCCCGCCTACGTCGCCTGGTCGCTGGAGCGGACCCGGCCTGGCGGGCTGATCGTCGCCGACAACGTCGTCCGCGACGGCCGTCTCGCCGAGGAGGGCTCCGCCGACGAGGCGATCGAGGCCCAGCGGCGGCTGCACGAGGAGCTGGCGCGCGATCCCCGGGTCGAAGCGACGACGATCCAGACCGTCGGCGTCAAGGGCTACGATGGCTTCACGATCGTTCGCATGAAGTGAGGGGCTGTCTGCGTCCGTCGATCACGCCCACGCGGGCGGCAGCCGATTGCGCCGCCCTGCTATCTTTCTCCGTCCGGTCCAGTGGGCCGAGTTTCGCCCTGCCGTCCGTTTCATGGGGCTGCAGGTGTCCTGTTTTTTACGACCAGAAACCGGAGCGATGAAGGTTCGAGCTTCCGTCAAGCCGATGTGCGAGAAGTGCAAGGTGATCCGCCGCAACGGGGCGGTCCTTGTCATCTGCCAGAACCCGCGCCACAAGCAGAGGCAGGGTTAGTCGTGGCACGGATCGCAGGGGTCAACATCCCCGACGGCAAACGGATCGAAATCTCGCTGACCTACATCTTCGGCATCGGTCGCTCGACTGCGCAGGAGATCCTCACGGAAACGGGTATCGACGCCGGCATCCCGGCCAAGGACCTGACCGAGGAGGAGGTCATCAAGCTCCGCGATGCGGTCGAGAAACGGGAGGTCGAGGGCGACCTGCGGCGCGAGCGCTCGCAGAACGTCAAACGGCTGATGGAGATCGGCTCCTACCGCGGCCTGCGCCACCGGCGCGGCCTGCCGGTGCGGGGCCAGCGGACGAAGACCAACGCCCGCGGCCGCAAGGGCCCGCGGCGCTTGAGCATCGCCGGCAAGAAGAAACCCAGGTAACGGACCGAGGAATGGCTGACAAAAAACCCTCCAAAGGGCGCTCGCGCCGGCGCGTCAAAAAGAACGTCACCTACGGGCAGGCGCACATCAAGACTTCGTTCAACAACACGATCGTCACGCTCACCGACACCGACGGCAACGTGATCGCCTGGGAGTCGGCCGGTTCGGC